>JAPSKX010000023.1 GCA_031181325.1 Paenibacillus sp. | reverse complement strand
TCGGGCGTCTCCCAGATGTCGGGCGACGCCCCGCCCCAGACGCCGAGACGCCGTTCCAACAGCGCATTGACGAATACGATCAGCGTTCGATCCGCCTCGCTATCCGTATCGCGTTCCGCGGCGGATCGCCACCAGTCGATGTCGCCGCCTTCTCCGCTCTGGAAGCTGGACGCCGGGACCGACGGGACGATGCGGTCGGGCTCGTCGATCCGGGGGGGAGGAAGCGGCGTCGACGGGTTGCCGTACAACCAAATCCCTCCCAGCACGGCGCAGACCAAGAGGGGGGCGGCGACGCTCGCCGCGTGTCTTAGCGCTCTTCGTTCGACGCTCCTGCCGTTCTTGCCGTTCCGCTCGTCGGCCAGCACCCGGCTTTCGACGCGTCGCATCATAGCCTCCCCGAATCGGCGCCGCTTCAAGGGAGGACGACGCAGACGCGAATCCCACTCCGGTTTCCACTCACTCATCGTCTTGCGCTCCTTTCCAACTGGCGGCCACCTTCGCCTTGGCTCGTGCGATTCTCGATTTTACCGTACCGGGCGGTATGCCGATGACGGAGGAGATGTCTTCGATGGACAGCCGATAATGTACGCTCAAGACCAACGGGTCGCGGAACTTGCCCGGCAATCGAATCACGTGCCGCCATACCTCGTCCTCGGTCTCCTGATCCAAGACGACGGATTCGGCCGAAGGTGCGGCGTGCATCGAGCCTGCCCGACGATTCGCGTCTAGAACATATCGATCTCCCGCAAGGATCACTCTTCGAAAGAATGCGAGCTTTCGATAGGAGAGAGCGGTGTTCCTTGTGATTTTCAGCAACCAGGTTTTCTCGGAAGCTTCGCCTCGAAAGGATGCCCAGCCGCGATAGGCTTTCAGAAACACGTCCTGCGCGACATCGTCCGCCGTGTGGGTATTCCTGGTGATGACATACGCATAGTTCCATACATCGTCGCCGTACTGTTCCATGAGCGAACGCAGGCGTTCGGCGTCCAAGCGGACGGGATGCATGGCGCTGATTTTCAATGGTTCTCCCTCCTCTTACACAAACAGACTCCGCACATGACCCGGAAGTTCCCGTTCGAAGGTTGCAGGCGGAGAAATCGTTGCCCGAACGATAAAGGTAATAGAGGATAACGAAGTAGAAAATGAACTAGTTCCGTCCTTCCCCGACGGTGATACGATGTAATTGTTCCGCCAATCAACTGTGACTGCGGGAGGTGACGAGGGCGCAAGGTATCGCCTTGCATCGAGAACCGGGAAAGAAAATGAGATACTTCGATTGGAGGGAGAATGGAATGATGCGAAACATCCTGAAAGCGGTTCAAGTCCTGCTCAGCACGCTGTTGCTTGCGCCGCTGGCGTATGCCGATCCGGCGCGATCCGAAGCGCAAAGCGCCTCCGCTTCCGTTACCGTCGACCAGGCGGACGTGATCAACCCGGATTTCCTCGGAATCGGCGCTGAATACGATCCTTTCGCGCTCATGGAGGAAAGCTTGGGAGACGGGTTCAACGCGCATTGGTGGGAGATGGAGAAGCACCGGATCGCCAAGCTGAAGCCCGATGTGGTTCGACGCTGCAGCACCTCATCCATACGAAGGGGTATGACAACGTGAAGTATGTCATGTCCTACAACGAACCCAACCTCGCGAGCTTCGCGACGCCGGCCCATGTAAGCAAGCCGATTTACTACAGGGATATGTACCAGGCCATTCATGACCGACTAACGGCCGACGGCATTCGCTCGCAGGTGAAGCTGATCGGGCCGGACGAGTCCGGCGCCGCGAACTGGACGCAATTCGCGGTCCAACAAATGAACGGCGTGCTTGATATCTACGATGGACACGCATACGGACAGGACTACGCCACGCTGGCGGGTTGGCTGTCCGACCGTCTCCAAATCGTGAATCCGACCGGGAAGCCGTTCATGATTACGGAATTCGCGGGCATCGCGAACCCCGACAGCCGTAAGACGTATCAATACGGGGTCAGCGTAGCGGACTTGCTGGTGTCGGGGATGCGGAACAACGCGTCGTCGCTCCTGTACTGGCGCTTCGCGGATCAGCGATTGCCGGAGCCGCTGAATTTCTTGGACAATAATGCATACGGATTGTATCGGTGGATGCCGATCGCGGCGACGCCGAACCCGTCATACTATGCCTTCGGCCTGTTTTCGCGTTACGTAGAAGCGCACGCCGAAGTGCTGTCCGCCCAATCGGACGATCCGGATCTGCATGTTGCTTCGGTACGCTTGCCGAACGGGGATTATTCCGTGTTCGTCGTGAACAGCAGCAAGACCGCGGACAAGCATGTTACGATCCGCTTTACGTCCCCTGTCGATAAGACGGTGCGGCGTCATCTGTATTCCGAGGATGTGGTGCCGTCGGCGAACGCCAACCTTATTCCCTCCGATAAGCATTGGGCGCAGGTGGGAAATCAGTTCAACGACGACTCGCTTCCCGCCAACAGCGTCGCCGTGTATACAACGGTACCGGACGAGACGCAGATCGAGATTATGTCGGCGGACCAGTCGGTAACTTGGGGGGAACAGGTGAAATTCAAAGCCGTCGTCCTGAACGGGATCGGCGGGGTGAAGTGGTCGGTGCTGGGCGGACCGGAATACGGCACGATCAGCAATGGCGGCGTGTATCGCGCTCCTTCGACGATGCCCGCCATGCGGCAGGCGTTGATTCGGGCGACCAGCAATACGGACCCCGGTGTGTATAGTTACACGGTCATTCGGTTCGAAGCGGCCGGCTTGAGCGCATCGGGCGAGGAAGACAAGATCGTGCTGAATTGGCTGCCTTCCGCGGGGGCGACGGGGTATTCCGTCAAGCGAAGCATCGGCGCAGGCGGTTCCTACGAGGTGATCGCCGACAAGTGACCGGTACGACGTATACGGACACCGCCGTAAATCCTTCGAACCGCTATTATTATGTCGTCTCCGCCAAGAACGCCCTCGGCGAAATCGGCGATTCCCGGGAGACGTTCGCCAGTCCGTTGTCGACCGCGATGCAGGACGATTTCTCAGGCGATGCGGTAGATACAAGCAAGTGGACGGTGATCCATCAGGGACTTCGTTCCACGTCGGCTTCCGCGCTGACGGCATCCGTCGCGGACGGCAAGCTTACGCTCGGGGGGACGACCGATATCGCGGCATGGGCGGGCAAGTCGCTTCGCAGCGTCCCCACCTTCCGGGCGACTCCCGAAGCGCCGTTAACCGTGGAAGTCGACCGGGTGTCGCTCGACGGGTCGGGCACCGGTTACCGCAGCGCCGTCTGGCTGTATGTCGGTCCGTCGCAGTACATCCACTTCGCTCAGAGCGGCGAATTTGACCGGTGGGTGTTCAACAAGGACGGAAGCGGCGACAATCTCGTATGGAACGACGGAGACCGGGGCATTCATCGGATGAAGATGGTTCATGACGGCAGTACCGTGAAGTTCTATATCGACGGCGACGAGCGCGCAAGCACGCCGGTCGCTTGGAATACCGACATGAAGATCATTCTGACGGGCGAAGCATGCCTGGTCGGCGACACGGTGAACGCGGAGTTCGATAATCTTTCGGTCTATAGAGGAGAGACGATCCACGCGGAATAACGCAACGAAAGGTACAGCCCGCCTTGCCCCAAGGCGGGCTGTTCACATTCCGTCGCATCAGCCGCTACAGCTCGACGCGATACAAATCCAGCACGCCGAGCCGCCAGGAAACGGCGATGCAGACGGCCAGGCCGCCGAGCATAATCGCGAGGAATACCCAGTCTCCAGCGGAAACCTTCATGTCGTAATAATAGGTTCGGCGGCGATCCCCGGTGAAGCCCTTCGATTCCATCGCCATCGCGGTGCGTTCCGCTTTGCGAATCGCGGAGGCGAGCAGCGGGATGAGGTATCGGCCGAATCGCTTCGCGCGCTCCCGGATTCCCCTCGCCCGATCGACGCCGCGGATGCGGTGCGCCTTCTGCAAGAGCGCGAATTCGTCGAGGAGGGTCGGCATGAACCGGAAGCCGGCAAGGATGCCGTACGCCAGCTTCGGCGGCAGCCTCCCTTGGCGCATGAGCGCGTAGATGAACTGCACCGGGTCGGTCGTGAAGATGAAGACGAACGACAGAGAGGCGAAGGCAAGGACGCGCAGCCCCAAGGAAAGTCCCTTGTACAAGCCGTCGCCGAACAACAGCACCGTCCAGAAATACCCGAAGGCGAAGAGCAGGACAGGGGGGAGGAAGAGGAGCCACTTCTTCCAATGAATGCGGCCAAGCAGCGCCCCTGTTCCTAAGGTCCAGACGAGAAACATAAGCGGCGTCCATGGATCGAAGAAGAGCGCAAGCGTCAGGACGCATACAACCACGGTGAACGCTTTAACGGCCGGATTCAACTGGTCTAAGCGCAGCATGGTAAACCTCCTCTTCGCGCCGAGTCCCCATCCGCCTCAGCAGCCGGTAAGAAACCGGCGGCAAAATTCCGCCTTCAACGAGTAAGTCGGCTTGGCTCCATAATCGGGCGGGGACGCCGTCGTAGCGGACTTGCCCCTCGACCAATACGATCACCCGATCCGCGTACTGCTGCACTGCCTCCATGTCATGGCACACCATAACGACGGACATGCCGCCCTGCACGCGATCTCGAAGCAGCGCCATCAGCTGCTCGGACGTGCGCGCGTCCTGTCCGAACGTCGGCTCGTCGAGCAGCAGCCACCGCTGCTCGTCCGCCAGCATGGTCGCTACGCTGAGCCGCCGCTTCTGCCCTTGACTGAGGCTGAACGGATTGGCCGCTTCCCATCCGGCCAGTCCGCACAGCCGCAGCAGCCTCGGGACCTCGGCCTCCGCGAGCCGCTCCGGCGCGCCTTGGAGCCTCAGGCCGAAGGCGAGCTCCTCCCATACGGTGAACGTGACGAATTGGTGCTCAGGGTTCTGGAACACGTACCCGACGTGCCTGCGCAATTCCCGCTGCGGCCAATCGGAGAGCGGGCGGCCGTCGAGCAGGCATGTCCCGGTTTGCGTTTTGCCGCCGATCCCCGCCATGTGCTGCAGCAGCGTCGTCTTGCCGGAGCCGTTCGTGCCGATGATAGCTGTAAGCTCGCCCGGTTGGAACGTCAGATCGACCGCATGCAGCACCGTCTTCCCGCCCAAGCGGACCGACAACCCGCTGACGGTCAGCGCGGAGCCGGAAGCGGAAGGCAGCCCGACAGGGGCCGGGGGACGCAGCCGTTCTTCAAGGAAGGCCATGGCGCCTGGCAGCCGCCCGACTTCCTCGACGAACTGCTCCTCGGTGACCGGCAGCGGCTCGCCATGGCCATCCGTTCCGGAGGAGGAACGCAAATCCAAGGCGAGCCTGCTGACGGTCGGCACCCAAATCCCTTGCGCGGTCAAGGCCGCCCCCTCCGCGCCGAAGCACTCCCGGGGCGTCCCTTCGCGGGTCAATCGACCCGATGCGTCCATCACAAGGGTACGATCGACAAGGCCGATCCACTCGTCGAGCCGATGCTCGACGAGCAGAATCGTCAATCCTCTCTCCCGCCGGAGCCTGCCGATCCATCGAACGAGCTCCCGGGTCGCCGCCGGATCCAACTGAGCGGTGGGCTCATCCAAGAGGAGCATGCGCGGGTCCGCGGACAGCGCGCACGCGACGGCCAGCCGCTGCTTCATCCCGCCGGACAGCGTATGGATTTTCGCTCCCCGCACATCCGACAAACCCGCCTGTTCCAAGGCAGCGGTAATTCGTTCGTCCATGTCCGCGCGAGGGATGCCGAGATTTTCCAATCCGAAGGCGATCTCCTCGTCGACCCGGGTCATGCAGAACTGACTGTCCGGATCCTGAAAGACGGTTCCGATGCTGCGGCACGCTTCCCCGGGGGCGAATTCGGAGAGAGCTCTGCCGAATACCCTTACCGCGCCTTCCAACGTGCCGTCCACCGATTCCGGATAAAGCCGATTCAGGCAATAGAGCAAGGTGCTCTTGCCGCAGCCGCTCGGCCCGAGGAACAGAACGGTCTCCCCCTGCCGAACGGCGAAAGTCAAATCCCGGAATACCGGTTCCGTTTCTCCTTCGTAACGGAACGTCAGCCGCTCCGCTTCAAGCGCCGGCCCGATCATCGATCCAGCGCTCGGCCCTTGGCGATGGCGAAGCTGCGAAGCGCGCCGGTCCGATGCAGCGCATCGGCGACCCACTTGCCGAGTACGCCAGCAAGCAGTGCCCCGCTCGCCAGGCGTACCGCGAACATGGCGAGCAGCATCCCGGCGCTGTACGCGGCGAAGCCCGAGACGAAGAAGCCCCAAGCGAAGCTGAAGAGCGAAGCGCCCATGCCGGCGGCGATCAGCACAGGAAGCGAATACCGCTTATAGCGGGTAGCCGCGAACGCGGCTTCCGCGCCGAGCCCTTGGATCATGCCGGAGACGATGAGCATCGGGCCGACCATGTTGCCGAGCATGACTTCGACCGTGGCGGCGATCGTCTCCGAGAGGAACGCGGCTCCGGGCTTGCGGATGATGTAGGCGGCGATGACGGATACGATAAACCAGATCCCGAAGATGACGTCCCAGCCGATCGGCCCGAACGCCCCCGCCAAGATCGATCCGACCGGAAGGAAGGCCAGGTAGACGATGCCGAACACGACGGCTAAGGCGGCCATGACGACGATCTCGCGCATTTTCCAATTCATAGGGTTCGCTGCCTCCTTATTTGCGCGCGGACGGGCTGTTCGCGGAGAGATTGAAGGTAAGGATCGTATGCGAGGATTGCCGCCGCACGACGTCGAACGCGCCGTACAAGGAGGCGAATACGTCGTCGGCGGAACCGTCGAGTCTGCTGGCATAATGCACGCCCCCGGAAAATGTCCCCAACTCCTGCGCAGGCCGGCAGCCTGTATAAATCAAGTCCATGTAGTTGCTTACGCCCATGGGGTATAACGCGAACTGGCAAGCCGTCCGGACGTTCGCCCCGCGAACGGCTTCCTCGTTCATCGGAACGTCGTCTTCGACCATGTACGCGTCCCCTTCGGAGTCCCCCGGGCAGCCGATGGAATAGGTCCCGTTCAGGGACACGTGCAGCCCGGTCTGCGCCGCCTTCACGTAGATGGCCTTCGTCACGTCGAATACGTGAGACTGCCGGCCGCGGATGCAGGTGCCGATGTCGTCGGTCTTCGCCCACACCTTGGACGTATCGACCTCCTTCAGCACGCCTAGAATGACTTCGACGAACCGATCGCTCATGACGTATAGGGAAAACTGACACCCTGCGATCCGGCTCGTTCCGCAAACCTGTTCCTGTCCTGCGTTCATGTAAACATCCTCCTTCGTTTTTGCCGCACAAAAAAACCGCACCCCAAGGGAGGTGCAGTTCGACAAGAACGATGCAAAGGAAATATGCAAAATCCAATGTGAACGTACACTTCCCCACGCTAGTATTATCTAGATCGGGTAAGAAGGGATCGGAACCGGACGGTTCGCATCTCAGCCATGAATGGGCACCCCTAGTGTATGGTCCTTGTATGCGGTTTTCGGCGTTTTCCATTTCATCCTACGCGCAACATGCGATTTTGTAAAGGGGTTGTTTTTGCGATGGAAGCCGATTCGCGGATTACCACCGGCCCTTCGACCGCTCTACCATGCGAATCGCTTCCGTTCGGTCGGCGGCGGGCAGCTTGTTCAGGACGATCGTCACGTAGTTGGAGACCGTCTTGGGGGACAACCCCATCCGTTCGCCGATTTCCCCGTTCGACGCCCCTTCGGCGATCCAATGCAGCACTTCCTTTTCGCGCGCGGTGAGCTGCGGGAACGCATCCAGATGCGTGAAGGGACGCGTCGCGTAATCGATCATCCGGGTCGCCACTTCGCCGCTGAAGATCGCCTCTCCCGCCGCGACGGCGCGGATCGCCCGTAGAATTTCATCCTTGTCGGCATCCTTCAAGATGTACCCCCGGGCGCCCGTCCGCATCGCCGCCAAGACGGAGGCGTCGTCCTGATGCATCGTCAGGAACAAGACCTGCACGCCCGGATGCCGCTCCTTCATGGCCCGGGCCGCTTCGACGCCGTTCATCTCCGGCATGCGAATGTCGACGAGGGCGACGTCCGGCTTCAGCGCTTCGCACCGCTCGACGGCTTCGGCGCCGTTCGTCGCTTCGGCGACGACGTCCATATCGCCCGCCGTCTCCAGAATGGTGCGAACGCCCTTGCGGTACATCGGATGATCGTCGGCGATCAATACGCGAATGTTCACTCCGTCTCTCTCCTTTCTTCGCGCGGCGACATCGGCAGCCAAGCCGCGATCCGAACGCCGCCGGAGCCGTCCTGCGGGGACTCGATCCGCAGCGACCCGCCCAGCTCCTCCGCGCGCTCCCGCAACGACGTCAGCCCTACGCCGCCGGAACGGGTTCCGCCGTCCGGCGCGGACTCTCCTTTTCTCTCCGAGAGACCGATCCCGTTATCCCTCACTTCTACATAAAGCTCGCCGCTTCTAGGTTCGATCGCGACGCGGCATTCCGTAGCCAACGCATGCTTCACGACGTTCGCGAGCGCCTCGGACACGATGCGATACGCCGCGGCCTCGACGGCCGCCGGCAGCGGCGGCAGCTCCGCTCCGAAGGAGACGACGATGCGCACGTTCGCCCCTTCGAGCTGCGTCCAACGCTCCGCCCGTTGGCGTATGGCCTCCGGCAAGCCGTATTGATCCAGCGCCGGGGGGCGCAGGTCGTTCACGAAGGCGCGAATGTCTCCCGCCGCCTCCCGGATATCCGTCTCCAGCTCCGAGACGATGCTTCGAGCGCGCGTCGGATCCCGTTCCATCAAGTCCCGCGCGGCGGAAGCGAGCAGCGCGAGCGAGGCGAGCCGCGGCGCGAGATCGTCGTGCAGGTTGTTGCGGATCGTGCGCCGCTCCTCCTCTCTAGCGTACACGAGCTTCTCCCTAGACGCTTGCAGCTCTTGCATCAGCCTCCCGATATCGAGCGACTGCTTCAAGCCGTACACGATTCTGGCGGCTTCTCTCGCGAACAGCTGCAGCAGCTTATCGTCGGCGGCGGAGAGCGGCTCGCCGGGCGCGCGCGGCATCGCGTACAGTCCGCCGAGCTCTTCCCCGCCGACGACGAGCGGCAGCCGAACGGCGGAAGCGTCCCGCGGTCCGCCCGAGGCGGCCGCTACCGTCTCGGCGCCGCGAAGGCCGATCGCGATCGAAGCATGCGGCAGCCGCATCGCCTCCCGGATCGTCGCCGTCACGGAATCCAGCACCCGCTCCGGAGCGAACGGATCGCGCAGCCGGTCGCCGAGGCGGACGAGGAACGATACCGGATCCTCCCTGCGGCCGTAAACGAGCCGATTCGCCAGCTTATCCAGCGCGTTCTTGATCGGCGAGAACAGGACGGCGACGACGCCCGTCGCAATCAGCCGGAATACGCCGCTCTCCGTCTGGAACACCAAGGCGAGATACGCCACGACGGCCAGATAAATCGCGAACGAGATGCCGAGCAGCGCGGCGTAGACGAAGCCGCTCCTCACGACGGGGGGGACGCCCCAGAGTCTGTGCTTCAGGAGCGCCGCGCCCAGGGAGAGCGGGATGAACAGCATCGCCGAACGCGCCGCCAGATCCAGCCAGAAAAGCTGCCCGCCATACAGCTCAGGCCACGCGATCAACGGAAGGCTGACGGCGATCAGCGTTCCGAAGGCGCCGATGAAGCCGACCGCCACCTTCCGGATCGCTTCTCGGCTGTGTTCCGCCGCGGCTTCCCGATATTGCGTGAATTGACTGTAAGCTAACGATCCGTAGAAGACCGCCATCCAGAGCAGCGACAGCGCGAGCGGCCAACGGTCGATATGGATCTCCGGCACCGGCAGCAAATCCGGGACATACCGAGCCAGGAACGCCCCGACCGCGATCCATGGCAGCCAGGACCGGGTCGTTCGGCCGCTCGGAAAGAGGAGGGCGAATAGCATGAAGCCGGCGATGGCGACAGTTTGCGCCGCGGGTACGAGCCAGGCGGCCCCTTCCCAGCCCAAGAAGGTTTGGCTGCCGAACGCGAAGCACACTAGAGACAACGCCGCAATCGAACCGAGCGGATCCCTCGGCTTCAGAAGCAAGACGAGTCCCGCCGCGGCGGCGTACACGGCGAAGAAGGCGATGTCCAGCGCCAGGTGAAGCCATACCGTGCCGGCGGGGCCGAATAAAGGCGCGCCGCCCGGCGCGGAAGCAATTGGGCTCAGGGTCGCCAGTTTGCAGCTCGCGGCCGGACCATAGCAGGACGATACAAGATAGTCGGAATAGAAAGGCAACGCCGCAAGGAAACAGACGGTCAGCCCGAGCGACCCCGCCAAGGCCGCGGCATATAACGCGAACAGCCGCCGGGAATGCCGGCGGCGGCTCCGACGGTCGGTCGGTGACGGGAGGGATGCCTGTTCTGCTGCGGTCATGAACGATGGTCACCTCGAGCGATGATGGAATAGTACCAGACTTGCGAACGCGAGTCCGAAGACGATCGACGCGATGCCCCCGGCGATGCCCCAGCTTCCGGGATGGTTCGGCACCGCGAGCGCCGCGGCTCCGAGATAGACGTAGGTAACGCTGACGATCGCGCCGAGCGCGAACGAACCGGCCCTTCTCGAAGACGCGAGAAACCCGGCGTACAGCAGCGCGAGAAGCATCGCCGCTTCCTCGCCCCAGCGGAATTGTTCCGCGGTTTCCGCCATCTGCTGCATGCCGGCGTGGATCGCCACCGGGATGAGAACCAACGCGGCGACGGCGCTCATAACGAGCAGCGATCGAACGTACCCGTCGGCCGGCTCCAGCTTGATCGCCGACGAGCGGCGATGATAGAAGGCGAACAGAATCGCTAATACGAGCAAGAACATGACGAAGACGAACGCTTTCTGGAGCGCCATCCGCGGCGACGTGATCGCAAGGACGGCCAAGAACGCGAGATGGCCGACCGCGTACACATGAAGCAGCATCGGCTTCTCGTACGGCTTGCGCAGCAAGGCGATGAGGCATCCGCCGAAGAGGAACGCAAGCAGCGCGCCGTGCGAGGCGGCCAGCCAGCGATACGAATCCGGCACGAACGTCTCATTGTCACAGCCTCCGCAATCGGACGGAACCCAAGGCTCCAGCGCCTCGGTCGCCCCTTGCAGGAAGAAAAATCCGAATAACGCGAACAGCACGGCGAAGACGCCGAATCCGATCCGCTTCCAGCGCTTCGGCTGGGTTGTCGTCAGGTGCGATGCGAGCATAAATCCTAATCCCCCTCGTCGGTAACTGGAATTCAGCATACCGAATCCCGCGACACGACGGATAGAGAGAGGTTCCCGGAACTTCGGGAAGATCGTTCGGGAACGTTCGGCGACTCGTATTCATTATAGCGGATAATGGGAGGCGCCGACGCGTACCCGGAAAGAATGCCGCTTCAAGCGCGTTATGCGCTCTTCCCCGCGTTCCCCTTCGTAATGCTGTATACCGCGCTGAAGGCGCCGAACAAGAGCGCCGTTACCGGGAACACGATCCAGGCGATGTGCCATGCATGGAACAGAAACCCGCCGAGGAGGAACACCACGGCGGCGAGCGGCCAGACGACCGACGCGACCGCGCCGATGACCTTGTTCTGCTCCTGGCTTTCCTTGGTATATTCTCCCTCCTTCAGCAGGACGCTGAAGCTCTCCTTCACATTCCCGGCGTAGACGAAGAGGAAGACGGCTGCGCCGATCATAAGCAGCATGCCGCTCACGCCGTAAGACGCGAGCTCTTCGCTCGCCAGTTTGGTCGCGAACAGCAGCGCCGGCGACAGAACGCACAGCCCCACGCCGACGATGATCGCGAACGTGTAGGTCGGCATGAACGCCTGCCGCTGCTTCAGAAGCGCCGCGCGCAAGTCTCCGGGCAGGACGAAGTCGGATTGCAAGTATTTGAACGCCTCCCCTTGCATCCCGCTGAAGATGAACAACCCCGCGGCAACGGCGATAAAGAGGAACATGGTGATTAAACCGACCATCGAACCGCCGTCCCCGAGCAGGCGGCTTAAGGCGAGGAACGACGAGATTCCCGTCAAACAGAGCAGTACGCCGAGTCCGATCAGAAAGCCGACCCTTTTCTTATGAGCAAGATATTGCTCGGTTTCCGACATGCTCAATACCGGGCCGAAGGCGTGCTCGGGCTCCGGCGCGATCCCCACCTCGCGCATCAGCTCTTCGATGTTGCCGAACTCGGAGATGACGATGCCGACGGCTTCGTTTTCCGACTTGCCTTCCCGCTTCAGCTCGAAATACTTCTCCTCCATCGTCGCCAGCAATTCCTCCTTCAGCTTGAGCATCTGGCTCGTTCGGGGGAAGGCGGCAAACATGTTGTCGAGGTAATTGATAATGGTCTCC
The DNA here is from genome assembly GCA_031181325.1 of Paenibacillus sp. Classification (GTDB taxonomy): domain Bacteria; phylum Bacillota; class Bacilli; order Paenibacillales; family YIM-B00363; genus Paenibacillus_AE. The sequence continues at coordinate 28,626 of JAPSKX010000023.1, read as the reverse complement.
ATTCGGTCACAGCTCCCTTATGAATTTATCGATCACGTGCTGCGTGACGTTCCACTCGACGCACTTCTCGCGATAATAAGCCAATCCGGCAGGCGTAATGCGATAGTACGTGCGACGCCGGCCATGCGTCTCCTCCTCCTTGTAGAAGGACACGATATAACCGTTCTTCTCCAATCGCGTGAAGGCCGAATACAACGTCGTCTCCTTCATAACGTACTTGCCTTCCGTCATGAGCTTGATATTCTTCGAAATCTCGTAGCCGTAAGATTCGTTGTCCAACAGCAGGCATAAGATGATCGTGTCGTTATACCCGCGAATGACATCGCTGCTGATCAACGCTTCGCCCCCTACTTCATCTGTCGTAGTAATTGCATTGTAGCATCAATACTACGACAGGTAAAGTATGCAGGTGCGGAATTTTCATCGCGTTCGCGAACGGGAGGATAAGGGGGAGAAGCGGTGCGGAAGCTGCGGAAGGGGCTGCGGACTGCGCCCGGCATCATGCGAGCGCGGTGTCGGCTTGGGATATGGAAAATGACGAATAGACCGCGCAGCGTCACGCACTCGCTGAGCGGTCTATTCGTCATTCTAGCAGGGGAGCGGGGCAGCTATGCTTCGTTCGAGCGATCCACGTCTTGCATACGGGCCGCGTAACTTTGCATGACTTCCCTGTATTGGTCGGTGTCCGTCACGGACTGCGGAGAGTCTACGAGATCTTTGCCTTTCTCCTTCCACTCCTTCATTCGCGCCGAGGCTTGCATCGCTTCGTCCGACAATTGCCGTTCGCGCTCCAGCAGCAGCTGCAGCATCGGGTGTCCGGGCGGGAGCTCCTTCACGCGCTGCTCCAGCAACTCTTCGATCCACTTGCGCTGCGCATTCAATCGCGCCAGCTCCCGAAGCTCCTCTTCGACCTTCGCTTGCATGTCGTCGACCGCACGCGTGTAAGCGCCTGCCTTCAGCCGCGCCGCCGCTTGTTTCTCGAGCGCGGCCGCGGCGCCTGACATCGCCGCGTCGGACAGTCCGGACGAAGCGAGGCGTCGCTGCGCCGACTTGTGCCAGTCGGCTACGGCGGCGCCGTACTCGGCCGCGTCGCCGCCGTCGATCGGAGGGGCGGTTCTTAGGATGTCGCGTACCGCGCCGCTTAAGGCGTCAAGATCGCGATATCCGGCGGTCTCCAACCGGTCGGAAGGCGCGTACTTCCGCGCCAGCATCTCCGCGACGCTCCCTGAGCCGGACGCGGCGATCGCCTTAGCGTCTTGCGCCATCGCGAGCAGGTGCGCCTTGAACGCTTGCCGGTCGAATCGGTTCCCATCCTCGCCGAACCCGTAAGGCGCATAGTTGAAGAAGGCATCGAATGCGCCCGCCAATCGATCCGCCGCTTCCGCGGCGGCCTCGTCGTACACCTCGTCGAGCATCGCGAGCGTCTCCTTGCTCGCATCGGCCTCGGAGCCGGCTTCGAGCTCCTTCCGGATGGTGCCGTACTGCTCGGCCAACCGCTCGAGGAATGTGACGCCCGGTTCGGCGCCCGTCGCGGCGCGAAGCCGCTGCAAGAAATCGAATTTCGTGTAGGAAGCTGGACTTATGGAGACCGGCGTCAGCGTCTTGACCTCCGTACCGGCTCGGGGCATCCCTGCGGCATGGCTCTTCCCAAGCATGGGGAAGGCAACGGGCGATAAGTCTTGGATTTTCATGTGTACACCCCGTCGTTCAGGAAAATATGGACTAGCTATTTTCCTTATCGACAAATATATTCCAATTTTTTATAGTTGACAGCGGATTGTGCTACTTCGACGCGATCAGATTCCTCGGAGACCCGCCGAGGTAGGAGGCAACGTTATCGATGACGGTGTCCATCAATCTGCCGCGCGCTTCTTTCGTAGCCCAGGCGATATGCGGCGTGATGACGCAGTTCGGCGCGCCGAGCAGGGGATTGCCGGGCAGCGGCGGTTCGACGGACAGCACATCGAGTCCGGCGCCGGCGATTCGCCCTTCCCGCAGCGCGAGCGCTAAAGCTTCTTCATCGACAAGCGGCCCTCGCGACGTGTTGATCAGGAAGGCGGATCGCTTCATGAGCGCGATGCGCGCTTCATCGATCAGCCCTGCCGTCTCGGGCGTTAACGGACAATGCAGGCTAATCACGTCGGACATTCGCAGCAAATCCTCCAAGGTCGTCCATTCCGCGAGATCGTCGTTCGGCCTTGCGGTTCTGCCGCTGCCGACGGCCACGACGCGCATGCCGAACGCTCTCGCCAGAATGGCCATACGCCTTCCGATCTGCCCGAAGCCGACGAGCCCCATCGTCTTCCCGGCCAATTCGACCTGAGGGGTCAAGCGGAAGCAGAAGTCCGGCGACTTCGTCCAAGCGCCCTGGTGCACCTGCTCCGAATGCTTGGCGACATGGTGACAGAGCTCCAGCAATAATGCCATGGCGAGCTGAGCGACCGAGTCGGTGCTGTAGTTGGGTACGTTCGAAACGAGAATGCCGCGCGCGGCCGCCGCTTCCACATCCACGACGTTATATCCGGTTGCCGTCACTCCGATATATTTCAGCCTTGGAAGCCGCCGCATCGACTCCTCCGTCAGAGGCATTTTGTTGGTAAGCAGGATGTCGGCTTCTCGAGCCCGGATCGGCAGCTCCGACGGCGAGGTGCGGTCGTATACGGTCAACTTGCCTAGGCTTTCCAACCTCTCCCACGATAAATCGCCGGGGTTCAACGTATATCCATCCACTACAACGATATTCATGATTCCTGATCCAGCTCCTTCATGATATGTACAAGCCTCCCGCCATTGCGCCTTATAACCCGCCGAACAAGCAATACGCGAGAATCGCTTGCTGCACGACCAAGAGATCCCTCTTGAATTCGTGCCCGACGAAGTGCGCCGAGTCGATCGCATCCCGGCTGACTTCTTCCGAACGGAAGAAAGGCGGGCAAGGATTGAGCATCGCGCCGGGCCTTGCGGTTCGCAGCTTCTCCAACGTAATCTGGTACGCGTCGATATAGGCAGCGTTGCGGTACTGCTCCGACAGCGAATCCGTCAAGATAACGTCGCTCTGCGGCAGGATGTCGGCGAGATCGGTATGGAAACGGTAGTTGGCGCCGGGCTCCTTGAGCCTATTTTCCGGGGTGCATACGTGATGGAAGCGGAGGTTCATCGTATCCGCGAGATCGGCCCACGCTTTGCACATATTCCCTATGGGACCGACGAAGGTGTACGCCAGCTCGAGATAGTCCTCTCTTCGCTGCCGCAGCGCGTACAAGTCGGCGACGACCTCGCACGGATGGTTGTCGGAGGTCATGGCGTTAATGACCGGGATCGACGAGTGCTCCGCTAGCAGTCTCACCTTGGCGGCGTCCGGGTGACGTACGACGATGCCGTCCGCCCAATTTTCCAAATACTTGACGGTGTCGAACAGCTCTTCCTTGCGGTCCAACGTCTCCGGCGGGAACAGCACGCACTCCCCTCCCAGCCGCCGAATCCCGCATTCGAACGTCGTTCTCGTTCGAAGGCTGGTCTGCGGAAAGAAGAGAATGAACGTCTTCCCGACGAGAAGGTCGCCGTCCGGGTTTGTCTTTAGCCGATCTGCGATGCTAAAGATTTCTTGGATTTGTTCGCTTGCGTAATGCTTCAGGTCGACAAAATGCATACACATCACCCCAGCCGCAACGTATTGTCTTCTCCATGCTCCGATTGCTCCGATACTTGCATCATACCAGAACGAAGTGCCGGGGGGTTCGGAAAATGCCTGAATCCATCCGCCGCGTATTCGTGCTCGCGCCGCTGTACGCGGTCAACGCAAGCGAAACCGTGCGCAGGTATGATGGGAGCTTCTGGAAGTGGAACAATATGAAGTATGAATGTAAGCGATTCGATAATGTAGTATACTATGTGTACAAACTGTCTAGAGGATGATTGCACATGAGCCAAGATTTCAGCGCGATAGGGCGCCGTCACCTGCAGAACGATTCATACGGGGTCGCGGCGTTTTCATTGTATCGAGCAATCCATGAACGACCTGCGGACGCAGGCGCGTGGAACGGGTTAGTGCTTGCGCTAAGCTTGATGCGCAAGGAGTACGACACGCAGACGATCTTGGCACGATATGCGCTGCAGCCGAACCTTCCCTACGATAAGCAGATGATGCCGATCGCGTTCATGATGTATCGCAACAGCCCGCCGGCGATGAGCGGCTGGGCCCGCGCGATGGCGGGACGCGCCGGAACGTCCGCCCAGGAGAAGATGACGTTCCAAAGCATGGCGGTCGATATCGAGGAGTCCTACCGTAAGCTTGTCGAGGAACGCGGAGAAGAGGCGCTGAAGCGGCAAGGCATGCTGACGCTCGAGGAATTCGCCGCGAGGACGATCGAACTCGATTGGGTGAAGCAGGGGGCGGCGGATACGCTGTTCGCCCAAGCCGAGGAATGGCTGAAGGACGATAATACGGTGTTAACCGCGGTTCGCATGCTCTGCATGCTGCCCGACCCTCGGAGCGAGCGGCTGCTGCGCCGGGTATGCCGCGACGAGGGAATCCCGGGCAAGATGAGAACGCACGCGCTGCTGGCGCTGCGCTGGCTCGGCGTGCGCGGGAACGTGCGACTGCATAAGATGGACGAGTCGTTCGTCATCGACCTGAACGACCCGAAGCCGGAGCTGACGATCTCGGTGCCGTCCGCGTACAAGCCCGCCTTGGATCGCATGTCCTTGTGGATCGCGAAGGAGCTCGGCAAGGCGACGCCGGAGGAGTACGAGAGCTTCGCGTCGTCCGAGGAGACGCAGCTGCCGGAGGCGCTCGCGGCGAAGGTGAAGGAGGCGGACATTCCGGGCATTCTGCAGGAGGTCGTACATACGGTCATCCGCAGCGCTTATGACGAATATTATCCGCTGGTTCCCGGAATCAAGGGGTATCGCTCTTGGGGCAACGCCTTCTTGATGATTATGAAGGAATACGTGGAAGCTTCGGGAGGCACTTGGAACTATGGGGCGCTGGAGCATGACGAGACGGCCGTGCTGCACCGCAACTGGCTGATGAGCGCGACGCCGGATTTCCTCGAGCAGATCGCCGCGCACCGCACTAACGGGTAAGGACAGAGGAAGCCGATGCTTGTCGTCCGCGACAAGCATCGGCTTCTCGCGTTTAGGACATCCACCAATGGACGAGGAAGGCGGCGGCGAACAGGAGGGCCGCCGACAGATGGAATTTCCGCCGGAAGCCGGAGGCTCTTCGGCTGCGCAGCACGCCGGCGAGGAGCGTAAGGCAGAGCAAGAGAACCGCCGCGCCGCCGCTGAGCGGCGTCGGGCGGAGCAGCTCGGCGGCCGGGCGGAGCGTCGGCAGCATAATGCCCGCATGGACGACGACCAGCGCGGTTCCGATAATGCCGATCGGGATATGCCACGGCATGAGCTTTCGCGCCAGCTTCGCAAGGGTAACCCGCAACCTTCTGGCCGAGCCCCGCTTGATCGCTTGGAACAATCCCGCATAGCTGAGGTTTGCGGCGAACAGCAGGACGGCGGCCGACCCGGCGAATTGCGCCGACCGGTACACCGCATAAGGATGAGGGCGGAACAGCCAGACGAATGCGGCGGCTCCTCCGACGGCGAGCAGGTTGATCCAGATCCACATCCACATCCGTTGGTTCATAAAGACCTCCGACCTTGTTGGCTACATCTTTGACGGAATCGAGTCGACACTTGGCCTCTCCCCCGACAGTCCATAGAAAAATAACGAGAGGAACGTCTCCGGCTCCGCTTCGGCGCCGTCCTGCAATCTTTGAAAGAAGAAATCTTGATACATCTCGAAATATAGGAGTAGAATCCGATCGGAATAACGGACGGCGATGTTCCCCGTCCTCCGGCCTTCTTCGAGCAGGCGGAATAGGATCGGGGCCAACCGCTTCGTCTGGAACGACCGGAGAAAGCCGGCGATCTCGTCTTCCGGACCGTTCGTCGGCGGATTCCTCGTCAGGCTGGCGACGAAACGCTGCATGTCGGATTCGCCCTGCAGGAGGCATCGCATTTTCTCGCGGAAGGGGGCGTCGCTCTCCAATCGTCGAGCGTAATATGCGACTTGTCGCTCCAATCGATGCTCCAAGCAATGCAGCACGAGCCCTTGCCTGCTGCCGAAATAATTGTAGATGCTGACCTGCGACACCCCCGCGCGGCCGGCGACGTCTTCGATCCGGAAGGCGTCGCCCCGCTCCTCGATGAGTTGCAAAGCCGCCTTCCGAATTTGTTCCATCTTCGCTTGCTTTCGCGCTTCGAAGCCGTTCATGCGAACCCCTCTATTTCGTGAAATATGAGTACGTTAATATTTCATAACTCTATTGTGGCGCCGACTCCTTCATGGTACCATAATTATGAAATCCTTGCCGACTTATATTTCATAATCGAAATAACGGAGGTGCGTCTATGCCCGTACGCGAACGCTTGACCTTGCCCAGATTCGCGATGCTGCTGCTCCAACTTTTCTTCGTCGGTACGGCGACTTGGTGGCTGATGCGAAGCGGGGGCGGGAGTCGGGGTACGCCGCCGCTGCAGCCGATGCTGCTGGCGGGCTGTCTATGGATTTATTTTCTGCGGACCTGCTTTACGGCCTTGGTGCTGCTTCGGCGTCCGTTGCCATGGTCGGAAGCGATCGGGGTGTCGGCGTGGATGGGGCTGATCTATGCGACGTACGCCTTGGCAGCAGGCAGAAGCCTGGGAGATCCGGACGGATGGGCTTGGGCGGGTCTAGCGCTCTACGGGGTCGGCTCGGTTCTCAACAGCGGCTCGGAGTGGATGCGGCACCGATGGAAGCTCCGTCCGGAAAATCGGGGACGGTTGTACACCGGAGGCTTGTTCCGCTATTCGATGCATATCAATTATTTCGGCGATCTCCTGTTGTTTACGGGGCTGTGTTCGATCGCCGGGTCGTGGTGGACCGGTTGGGTCCCTGCGGCGATGGCCGGGATGTTCGTGTGGTTTCACATTCCGAGGATGGATCGGTATTTGGCGGGAAAATACGGTGAAGCGTTCGCGGCGTACGCCGCACGAACGAAGAAGCTGATTCCGTTCCTCTACTGAGCGTCGGAGGAAATCGTGCGCGACAGGTGGATACGCATCCGCTAGGTGCGTTATGATGGGATGATGACAAGCATTGCGAAGGAGCTCGATTGAAGATGACCTTATTACCGATTCTACGCGTAGATCCGGCCGAGCTGCCGGAGACGGCCGTCGTCTGCGGCGACCCGTTCCGCGCGGAGGCGATCGCGAAGAAACTGACGGATGCTCGGGAGCTGGCGCATGCCAGAGAATATCGGACATTCGTGGGAACGTTCGAAGGGACGAAGCTGGCCGTCGTCAGCCACGGCGTCGGTTGTCCCGGCGCCGCCGTCTGCTTCGAGGAGCTGATCAAGGGCGGCGTGAAGACGCTGATCCGCGTCGGCACCGCCGGGGCGTTGTCCGGCGAGTATCGGGCCGGGGATCTGATCGTCAGCACGGCGGCGGTGCGGGAAGAGGGCTTGACGCGGCAGCTCGTGCCGCTCGCCTTCCCGGCGGTCGGCGCCGGCGCCGTCGCCGAGGCGTTGTACGAGGCGGCGCTGGCGTCCGGCGCGCCCGGCAAGGTCGGCAAGGGCATCACGATGACGGTGGACGCGTTCTTCAGCGGCGTGGTGGACATGCCGCACGAGACGTTCCGCAAGGCGGGCGTGATCGCGGTGGAGATGGAGATCGCCGCGCTGTACGTCATCGCGTCGCTCCGCGGCGTGCGCGCGGGCGCGATCGTCGCGCTCGACGGCGACTCGACGGCGGTGGACGAGGGCTACGACCCGCACCGCAACGTCGTCGACGAGGCGGTCGAGGCGGAGATCGCGGCTGCGTTACGCGCAGCCGCGAAGCTGGCGGCTCGCGGCAGGGCGTGAACGGGAAAACTTCCCGTTCAAACCTGACATTCGGCAACGAAACGACCATTGAAACGGAAAACCTCCTGCTTCTTCGGGCTCGAACGCGTAAACCACGCTTGACCCCCGAAAAAGACGGGAGGTTTTCCTGTTTAGGTTTCCCTTAATCGGTTAGACGGATATTGGACGGGGGCTTACCGTTCTTGTGAATCGTGACGCGTAGAAGCGGCGCGATCACCCCGCGAAGACATCCTCCAAGCTCGCCTTCAAGCCTTCGAAGTACGACGATTCGGCTGTGCGGTGGTGAGACGTGAACGTCTTCATATCCGAGATATCCCCGTCCTGGAACGAATAGACGTTAATGAGCTCCTGCGCCGGATCGACGACCCAATATTCTTTGACGCCGCATTGCAGATACAGGTCGAGTTTCTTAAGCATGTCCTTGCTTCTCGTCGACGGAGACAGTACCTCGACGACAAGCGTCGGAATGCCCATATACCTGCCCTTCTCGTTCACGTTCTCACGGTCGCAGACGACGATGAGATCCGGCTGTACGACGCAACGATTGAATGTCGACTTGTCGAGCGTCACGTCGAACGGGGAGGTGAGAGCGATGCAAGGTTTCCCCTTGAACCAAATATAGAATGTGCCGAGCAGCTCTTGGACGGCGTGCTGATGCTTGTACGTCGGAGACGCCAGATTGTACACGACGCCGTCGATCAGCTCGAAGCGCTGCTCGGAGCTTTCGACCAGCTCCAGGAATTCTTCGTACGTCACCCAGTCGCCGCGCGTGCGGTATTCCTCGGCGCTCTCTCTCGCGATCTCCGGCGGACACGCTACGAGCCTCGCGATATCTCTTCCGTTCTTCGTGACGATAATCTCCTCGTTGGCCTCGGCAAATTTCAAGTACTTGCCGAAGTTGTTCTGCACCTCTGTGGAAGCAACTCTCATTCGGGCACACCTCCAAAATAGCTAATATATTTTAACCTTACCTAATTATTAGCTAAAACGCAATGAGGTTAGCGAATCTTTGTTCGCCGACAGATGTTTCGATCCGGCCCGCATGGTATACTTCTCTTATTATGGAGTGGCGATGAGAGGAGTCGAGTGCGAAGGCATGGCGAAACGTTTGATTTTAGCGGAAAAACCTTCGGTGGCGCGCGATATCGCGCGGGTACTGAAGTGCGATAAGAAAGGCGACGGATTTCTGGAAGGGACGAACGACATCGTTACATGGGCGCTCGGACACCTCGTGACCTTGGCGGACCCGGAAGCTTATGACGATAAATACAAGACATGGCGGCTCGAGGATTTGCCGATGCTGCCGGAGAAGCTGCAGCTGACGGTCATCAAGCAGTCGAGCAAGCAGTTCGCCGCGGTGAAGTCGCAGCTGTCAAGGGGAGACGTCGGCGAGATCGTCATCGCGACGGACGCCGGACGCGAGGGCGAGCTCGTCGCGCGGTGGATTCTGGAGAAGGCGAAGACGAACAAGCCGATTAAGCGGCTGTGGATTTCGTCCGTGACGGACAAGGCGATTCTGGACGGGTTCCGTCAGCTGAAGCCGGGCAAGGACTACGAGAATTTATACCATGCCGCGGTCGCGAGATCGGAGGCCGACTGGTACGTCGGGCTGAACGCGAGCCGGGCGCTGTCGACGAAGTTCAACGCCCAGCTCAATTGCGGCCGCGTGCAGACGCCGGTGGTGGCGATCATCGCGATGCGGGAGCGGGAGATCCAGCATTTCCAACCGAAGACGTATTACGGCATCGAAGCGCGCACCCAAGACAATCTGACGTTGACGTGGCAGGATGCGAACGGCACTTCCCGCAGCTTCGACGCGGAGCGGATCGCGGCGCTCGTGAACAAGCTCGGGCGGCAGAACGCCGTCGTCGCGTCGGTCGACCGGAAGCCGAAGAAGACGCCGCCCCCGGCCCTGTACGATCTTACGGAGCTGCAGCGCGACGGCAACAAGTTGTTCGGTTACTCCGCCAAGGAGACGCTCGGCATTATGCAGAAGCTGTACGAGCAGCACAAGGCCGTGACGTATCCGCGGACGGACTCGCGGTACCTGTCGTCGGATATGGCGAGCACGATTCCGGATCGGCTGCACGGCTGCGGCGTCGGCCCGTATCGGGCGCTCGCGGCGAAGGTGCGGGGCAAGCCCGTGTCGAAGGCGGCCGCGTTCGTCGACGACAGCAAGGTGAGCGACCACCACGCGATCGTGCCGACGGAGGAGCCGGCGAACCTGTCCGCGATGAACGAGAAGGAGCGGAAGATTTACGATCTGATCGTGCGTCGGTTCCTGGCGGTGCTGTACCCGCCGTTCGAATACGAGCAGTTGACGGTGCAGGCGTCCATCGGGAGCGAGACGTTCGTCGCGCGAGGGAAGACGGTGCTGCAGGCGGGCTGGAAGGAAGCGTACGATCAGCGGTTCGAGGACGACGACGCGGGGGACGACATTCGGGAGCAGATCCTGCCCAAGCTGGACAAGGGTCAGACGCTTGGCATCCGGTTGCTCGCCCAGACGTCGGGGCAGACGAAGCCGCCGGCCCGGTTCAACGAGGCGACGCTGCTGTCCGCGATGGAAAACCCGACCCCGTTCCTCGCGGGAGACGAGAAGGGGCTCGGCGAGACGCTGAAGTCGACGGGCGGTCTCGGAACGGTGGCGACGCGGGCGGACATTATCGAGAAGCTGTTCAACTCGTTCCTGATCGAGAAGCGCGGCGGCAAGGAGATTTTCCTGACGAACAAGGGGCGGCAGCTGCTCGAGCTCGTTCCGGCGGATCTCCAATCTCCGGCGCTGACGGCGGAGTGGGAGCGGAAGCTGGAGCGGATCGCGAAGGGAGAACTGAAGAAGGACGTGTTCGTAGGGGAAATCAAGCAGTATACGCGTTCGGTCGTCTCGGAGATTAAGGCGAGCGGCAAGCAGTATAAGCACGATAACGTGACGCGGACGGCGTGTCCGGATTGCGGGAAGCCGATGCTCGAGGTGAACGGCAAGAAGGGCAAGATGCTCGTCTGTCAGGACCGCGAGTGCGGCAAGCGGAAGAACGTCTCCCGCGTGACGAACGCGCGCTGCCCGAATTGCAAGAAGAAGCTGGAGCTGCGCGGCGAGGGCGAAGGGCAGATCTTCGTCTGCGTGGCGAACGGCTGCGGCTATCGCGAGAAGCTGTCGGCGTTCGAGGCGCGGCGCGAGAAGGAGCGGGGCGGCGGCAAGGCGGATAAACGGGCGGTGCAGCAGTATTTGCAGTCGCAGCAGCAGTCGCGGGAGGAAGCGCCGCTGAATAACGCGCTCGCCGAGGCGCTCAAGAAGCTGCAGCTCGGCGGGGACGGGAAGGGGAAGGGGAAGTAATCCTGTTTTCCGAGGTGATTCCCCTGGCTCAGGGACGGGAAGGGTCGGGTCCCGCCGATCTTTCCAAGGCAATTCCCCCTGCTCAGGTACAGCGGGAAATCTTGCGAAGGGGCGCGGGCGTGCGACTCATTGTCCGTTCGTGCCGGCGCGCTGTACCGCGTTGGGAGCGCTCGAGCTCCGCGACCCTCTGAGCGGAAGGAATTACTTCGGAAAGGACTCGGTAACAGTGATACGCGGCTCCCGTTCCGGGGCGCTCAAGAAGAGGTACCGTCAAAGAATGGCGGTAGGTTTTCCGAATGTTGAACAAAGCGCATGGAAAAGAAGTACAAGATAAATGAGGGAGTGAGCTCTGTGTCATTGCAAACCCGATCCGCGTACGATTGCATAGACGAATTTCCGCTTCAATGGGTGCGCGGCAACCAATTGGGCATACTGCTGAGCGTCGTCGCCGCCGTCGTCGCTCAACAGGCTTGGGCGCTGGCGATCCCGCTGGCGGTGCAGCTCGTCAGCCGCTGGGCCGGCATCCGCTACAACGTCTTTGTCCGCGCGTTCTCAGCGCTCTTCCCGAAGAACGCTCGAACGGAAAGCCGGGAGCTGCTTCGCTTTAATAATTTGCTTGCGATCCTCTTTCTCGCCGCGGCGTTGATCGCCTGGCTGCTGCATGCGCCGACGGTCGCCTACGTAAGCCTCGCGATGTTGACGGCCGCGGTGATCGCCGCGCTGTGCGGGTTTTGCGTCGGCTGCTTCGCGTACTTCCAGTGGAAGCGGTTCCGGGCGCGACGAGGGTAGACTTACGAGACACGATAAACGGTCGATCAGGGAATTACTCCTGACCGGCCTTTTTTTTTTCCCGTCCGGGGGAGAAAAGTAAAAGAAGTTGCGCCCAAAGTCAAACCTTCGGCCTACGAAACCTTCCGAGCTCCGCGATATAATGGGAAGCAAGCGAAAGAGGCATGGGGGGAGACGCCATGGCACTGCATCCGGTAGCCGCAACGGAAGACATACCGGAAGGAACGTCGAGGGTCGTAGAGGTGAAGGGTCGCTCGATCGGCGTCTACAACGTGAACGGCGAATATTATGCGATTCAGAATTATTGTCCGCACCAAGGGGCCGAGCTGTGCGCCGGTCCGGTGTGCGGAACGACGCTCGAGTCGCAGGTGTACGAGTTCATCTACGGTCGCGACCGGGAGATCGTCCGGTGCCCGTGGCACGGCTGGGAGTTCGATCTCAAGACGGGCAAGTCGCTGTTCAGCGATCGCGTCCGCGTGCGAAGTTACGCCGTGGAAGTGTCGGAAGGACAAGTGTACATTGTGCTGGGGACGTAAACGTGGAGGAGGAGCAACCGTGACACAGGAGAAGGAGATTCGGGGGATCGTCGATTGCGACGTACATAACGGGTTTCGCAGCGGAGACGACCTGTTCCCTTACTTGGACGACGCATGGAAGAGTCAAGCCGGACTGAGGGGGGGCGGTCTGCCATACATCTCGCCGATCGGCAATAAGCGCAAGGATGCGAATCCGCCGAGCGGCCTGCCGGTCGGTTCGGACCCGGAATATATGATCGAGCATCTGATCGAGCCGTTCCATATGGATTACGCCCTGCTCTGTTCCGACGCGGTCATCGGCGTGTCGGCGTTCGCCGATCCGGACTACGCGGCTGCGGTATGCCGGGCGTACAACGACTACGTCATCGCGGAATGGTTCCCGGTCAGCCCGAAGTTCAAGGGCTTCCTGTGCGTCGCGATGCAGGATCCCGCGGAAGCCGCGCGCGAGATCGACCGGATCGGCCCGCATCCCGACATCGTGGGCGTCTCCGTCGTCGGCGGTTCTCCGATGCCGTACGGCCATCGATACTACTATCCGGTCTACGAGGCATGCGAGCGCAACGGATTGCCGCTGGTCATTCACCCCGGCGCGGAGGGGGCCGGCATCTTCAATCCGCCGACGGCGGTCGGGTACGTCAGCAACTACTTGCAATGGCACACCTGTCTGCCGCAGACGTACATGGCGCACCTCGTGAGCTTCGTGTGCGAGGGCGTGTTCGAGAAGTATCCGGGCTTCAAGGTCGTCCTTAGCGAGGGCGGCGTCTCGTGGCTTCCGCCGCTGCTCTGGCGGCTGGACAAGAACTTCAAGGCGCTGCGTTCCTCGACGCCGTGGCTGAAGCGGCTGCCGAGCGAATACGTGCGGGACCATTGTTATATGACCACGCAGCCGATCGAGGAGCCGGACAATCCGAAGCATCTCATGTCGATCTTCGACATGTTCGACGCGGAAAACATGCTGCTGTTTTCGAGCGATTACCCGCATTGGGATTTCGACGATCCGCGGAAAATCCTAAGGCAGCTGCCGATGGAGAAGAAGGAGAAAATTTACCGAGACAACGCGAAGGCGTTGTTCAAGCTTCCGTAACGGGAGGCGCATGGAGGGGCGAACGCGCCTCTCCTTTTGCGTTTCATTTTCTCCCGATCCAAAATACGAAAATCCGAGAGATGAGGGGGCGGAGCATGACACGGCGCGGGCGGGCGTTCCATTGGCACTCCATCCAATTCAAATTAACGATGACGTTCCTGATGATTTTGCTGCCGCTCGTCGGCGTCAGCCTGTTCGCGAACGATTATTCGCATCGCATGGTACACGACCAAATTACGGATCGTACCCGAGGGGCGCTGCTGACGACGCTCGAGTATATCGACGAGCTGACGAAGAACATGGACCAGCAGACGCTGTTGATCGGCTCGAATCCGAACCTCGTCGATGTCTGGAGCGACGTGGACGATCCGCTCCGCCGCGATAATTTGTACGAGGTCCATACGGTGCAGCAGCAGTTGACAGCGCTTACGAACGTGAACGGGGCGGTGAAGGAGGCGTTCCTTCTCCACGGCGAGAGCGGGAGCGGGGTGTCGACGCTCGCGGGAGGGATGAGGTGGCCGCAGGTAAAGGAGGAAGCGTGGTTCCGGCAGACGATCGACGCGGGCGGCGGCTTGGTCGTCTACGCGCCTTCCCCGACGGACGGCGTCCGGTCCGCTTACCTCGACATGGGGCATCTTTATTACGCGCGCCTGCTCGACGTGTTCGGCAACACGGGCGAGCCGAACGTCATGGTGCTGGTCGTCGACAAGGCATCGCTGCGCAACATTATTCAACATCTTCATACGTCGCCGAACACGGACGTCTCGTTATATTACAACGGCCATATCGTCCTGGAGAGCAACCCCAAAGGCGACGGCCGTTCGGAAGACGCGTTCATTCGCATCGAGGAAGACAACGGCACATGGTCGATCGCGATGGAGCAGCCGCGGGACGAGCTGTTCCGCCAGCCGCGGCAGCTGCAGCGGCTGACGTACCTGATTATCGCGATGAGCGCGCTGCTCGCGATATGGATCGCGTGGCTCGTCTATAACGAGATCGCGAAGCCGCTGCAGCTCATGTCGCAGGCGATCAAGCAGTTCAGCGGCGGCAACCTGACGGCGCAGATCGCCCATCGGCGCAAGGACGAATTCGGCTACCTGATGAATGCGTTCAACCTGATGGCCGAGGCGCAGCGCAAAATGATCGAAGAGGATTACGAGAAGGAGCTTCGCCTCGCGCGATCGGAATTCAGCCTGCTGCAGTCGCAGATCAATCCGCATTTTCTGTATAACACGCTGGATTCGATCTATTCGGTCGCCACGAAGCACGGCATGCGCACGATCAGCGAGATGGTGATGAATTTGGCGCAGTTCTTCCGCGTCAGTCTGGGCAAGGGACGCGACGCGTTCACGCTGGAGGAGACGGTGCAGCACTTAATGTACTACATTCGAGTGCAGCAGCTCCGCACCGACCGGTTCACGGTCGACGTCTCGCTGGACGCGGACACGAAGCAGGTCCCCGTATTGAAGCTGCTGCTGCAACCGATCGTGGAGAACGCCATCGTTCACGGCTTATCCAAGTCCCCCGAAGGCGGCGAGCTGCATCTTCGCTCGCGGATGGACGGCGACATGCTTCGCATCGAGATCGAGGACACCGGCATCGGGCTGGACGAGAAGGAGCTGGAGTCGCTCCGCAGCGAACTGGACAACATCACGAGCCGCTCGTATCGCGTCGAGGGCGATCGGCCGTTCAGCCGGTATTTCGGACTCAAGAACGTAAAGTCGCGTCTGAAGCTGTATTACGGAGACGCGGCGGATTTGCGAATCGACAGCGCATACGGGGAAGGGACGATCGTCGCGTTAACGTTCCCCGCGGGAAAGGACGGGAATCGATGAAGCTGCTTATCGTGGAAGACGAGTTGTATGTCCGGGAACGGATCGCCGCATGCGTGCGCGAGCTGCCGGAGCTCGAGCTGGTGGATGCGGTCGGCTCCGGGAGCGAGGCGGTCGGCATTTTGCAGAGGGAGCATGTCGATCTGATCGTGACCGACATTCAGATGCCGAATATGGGCGGTCTCGAGCTGGCCGGGTGGACGAAGGCGCATCAACCCGAAACCAAGGTCGTTATTTTGACGGGGTACGACGATTTCGAGTATGCGCGAGAAAGCATCGAGCACGGTGTTTATAAGTTTCTAATCAAGCCGGCGAGCAACGAACAGCTGCAGGAAGTGATAATGGAAGCGAAGGCGCTGCGCGAACGCGAGCTGCTTGAGAAGCACCGGCTGTCCGTGCTGGAGCATCGCTGGGAGGAGCATCTGCCGCATCTTAGGAACATTTTCTATAAAAATTGGTTGAACGACCGGTACTCCTTGTGGGAAATCGAAAAGTGGAGCGGCACGCTGAAGGAGCGGCTCGACGGAAAACGGCTGTGGCCGATCGTCGTCGATATGGACCCGATTCCGGAAGGGACCGACCGTTTTCGCGCAACGGATCGTCCGTTGGTCCAGTTCGCGTTGTACACAATCGCGCGCGACGTGTTCGCCGCGCTCGATTGCGTGACGCTGCAGGACGACGACGGGATGACGGCGATCTTGTTTTTCGCCCCTGCGCAAGAGCCCGACGACGCCTGGCAGACGTCGGTGCATCACCAGATCGACCTGCTGCTCGCCACGGCGAAGGATTGCCTTAAGCTGACGGCCAGCGCCGGCATCGGCGCGCCGGTCGCGAACAAGCTGTACTTGCCGCATGCGTATCGGCAAAGCCGCATGGCGCTGCAGGAGCGCGTCGTGCTCGGGAACGGGATGAGCATCTCGTTCCGCGACGCGCAGGCGCCGAACGATTCCTGGGCGGCGTTCGGGGGCATCGAGAAGGAGCTGGAGATGGCGATCGAGACGGGGAACGACGCTTCGGTCCGGGAGTGGCTCGCGCGCATCATGGAGGTCGGCTTCGCCCCGAATCGGCCGGTCGCCGATGCCAAGGAATCGCTGCTGCGCATGGTGTGCATGCTGACGCGCATCGTGCATGCGCACGGTTGGACGCTTCGCGAGGCGTTGGCGGGCGATGCGGACGACTTCGAACGCTATTACGAGCTGCTGACGCGGGAGCAAATATCGGAATGGCTGCGCCGAATGACGGAGCGCGTGAGCCGGACGATCGCCGAGCGCCGCCAATCCGGCACCCAGATCACGGTCGGCGAGGTGATTCGGTTCATTCAGGAGAGGCTTCACGACGAAGAGCTGAGCTTATTCCTGGTCGCGGAACAGCTATACGTCAATTACTCCTACTTGAGCCGGACGTTCAAGAAGGTCGCGGGCGCGTCCTTCTCCGAATTCGTGCTGAAGCTGCGCATGGAGAAAGCGAAGGAATTGTTGGCGCTGGGACATAAGGTGTACGAGACGGCGGAACGGGTCGGGTACCGGCATGTCAATTATTTCTCCAAGGCGTTCGCGAAATATTGGGGCGTCAAGCCGAGCGAAGTGTATAAGCCGTAGCGCTTCCGGCGCCGCCTGGCGCCGGCCGGGAACAAGTAAAAATAGTTGCGCCCAAAGTCAAACAACCGGGATACGAGAATTTCCTTAGAACCTCTATGCTTAGAACAGACGGAAACCTAGACCGCAGGGAGGGGATTATGGAAACGATCGCAAAGACGCAAGCCGAGACGGGCGCGAAGCCGAGACGATCCGGGCTTCGATACTGGGATTTGTACTTGATGCTGGCTCCGGCGCTTCTGTTCTTGCTGCTGTTCAAGTATGCGCCGATGTACGGCGTCGTCATCGCCTTCCAAGATTTCAATGTCATTCAAGGCATTCTGAACAGCCCTTGGGTCGGATTGCAATATTTCAAGGAGCTGTTCCTATTCGACGAATTTCCGCGCGTCGTGCGCAACACGCTGGTAATCAGCCTCATGAAGCTCGTCATCGGCTTCCCGGCCCCGATTCTGCTCGCCCTGCTGCTCAATGAGCTCGTGCTCGAGAAGTTCAAACGGGCGGTGCAGACGATCACGTATATTCCCCACTTCATCTCTTGGGTCGTGGTCGGCGGCATCTTCATCGACCTGCTGTCCCCGAGCAGCGGGATCGTGAATAAGGGGATCCAGATGCTCGGCTTCGAACCGATTTTCTTTATGTCGGACGAGCGATGGTTCCGCTGGATCCTCGTCTTCTCCGATATTTGGAAGGAAGCGGGCTGGGGCGCCATCGTCTTCCTCGCCGCGCTGCTCGGCATTAACGACGAATTGTTCCAGGCGGCCCGCGTCGACGGCGCCAATCGGCTCAGGCAAATCTGGCATGTCGCGCTGCCCGGCATTCGTTCGACGATCGTCATCTTGCTGCTGCTGCGCATCGGTCATGTGTTCGACGCCGGATTCGAGCAGGTGCTCGTCATGTACAACGCGACCGTGTACGACGTGGCGGACATTATCGATACGTACGTCTTTCGGGTCGGCCTCGGTCAGATGCAATTCGGCTTGACGACCGCCGCGGGATTGTTCAAGTCCGTCATCGGCTGCGCGCTTCTGGTCGGCGCCAATTGGCTCGCTCGGCGCATGGGCGAAGAGGGCATCTTCTAGAAGGGAGGGAACCGGTTGATTCGTTCGAGAGGAGAACGTTGGTTCCAATACGCGAACGTGCTGCTATTGTCGCTTTTGTCGCTGTCGATGATTTTGCCGTTCTTTCATATCGCGGCGAAGTCGCTCAGCAGCGAAGCCTACGTGCTGGCGAAGGATGTGATCTTATGGCCGAAAGGGTTTACTTTATCCTCGTACCGGTACGTGCTGGAAAATAAACAGTTTCTGTACTCCTTCATGAATTCCGTCTTCCTGGCGGTCGTCGGGACCGCGATGTCCATGGCGCTTACGGCGCTGGCGGCGTACCCGCTGTCGCGGAACAATTTGCCGTATTCGCGCTGGCTGATGCTGGCGTTCGTGATCACGATGTTTTTCAGCGGCGGCATCATTCCGACGTACCTCGTCGTGAAGGAGCTCTCGCTGCTGAACACGCTATGGTCGCTCATCCTGCCGGTCGCCTTGTCGCCGTTCAATCTGATCCTGATTCGCAACTTCTTCTTGTCGGTTCCGGACGCGCTCGAGGAGTCGGCGCGGATGGACGGGGCGAGCAACTGGCGGATCTTATGCTCGATCTACTTGCCGCTGTCCGTCCCGGCGATCGCGACGATCTCGATGTTTTACGCGGTCGGCTATTGGAACAGCTTCTTCCACGCCATGATGTACATTACCGAGAGGCGATGGATGCCGATGCAGATGTTCCTGCTGCAGCTCGTCACCGACGAGAAGAGCGCGGATATGGTGCTCAGCGACGTCTTTCGGGAAGTCGCGCCGGAGACGATCCGGGCCGCGGCGATTATCTGCGCGGTCGTTCCGATCCTATGCGTGTACCCGTTCGTTCAGAAGTATTTCGTCAAGGGCGTTATGTTAGGCGCGGTGAAGGGGTAGGTGGGTCGGGCCCGCGCCCTCATATAACCAAGATTCGAAAGGGAGGGTTACAACGATGATCACGAAGAAGAGATCGGCGGCGCTTCTCGCGGGGACGCTGCTCGTCGCGACGACGGCGGCGTGCGGGGGAGCCGGGAGCCCGTCGACGACCGGAGGGGCCGGCTCGGGCGAGGGCGGTACCAAGAGCAAGGAATTGAAGATCATGCGCACGTACCACGCCTCGCTAGAACAGTTCCAAGGTTCGGACAATATTAACGACAACAAGCTCATCAAGCTGCTCCGCGAGAAGTCCGGCTACAACGTGACGTACGAGCCGCTGCCGAAAGATAACGTCGCGCAGAAGATTTCCGTGGTGCTCGCTTCCGGAGACGTTCCCGACATCTTGTGGATTCCTGGCAAGGCGGACTACTTCAAGCTGGCGCAGCAGGGGGCGTTCGAGCCGCTGGACGATCTCGTCGCGCAGTACATTCCGAATTTGGATACCGTCTTCTCGAAGGAAGAGCTCGACGCCGTCCGGTACGACGGGAAGCTGTACGCGATTCCGCACCGGGCGGCGGCCAAGGTCGGCGCCGGCGTGCTGCTTCGATGGGATTTGTTCGAGGAGGCGGGCCTCGCCGAGCCGACGACGCTCGACGAGCTGTATGCGGCGATGAAGACGCTGAAAGAGAAATACGACATCTCGCCCTTGACCGCAGCCGCTTCGAATCCGGGCGGGTTCACGAGCGCGTTCGCGCCGTTCGCCGGCGCCTTCGGCGTCGGCACGACGACGGTCGCGAAGGACGGCAAGCTCGAGTTCGCCTGGCTTCAACCGGAATACATGGCATTCCTCGAGACGATGAAGCAGTGGTACGAGGAAGGGTTGATCGATCAGGAATTCGCCATCAACAAGGATGTGAAGGACCGGATGATCAACGGCACGGCCGCCGTCAGCACGACCTATTGGGCCGATGCGCTCACGATCGACCGCTCGATCGCGGAGAAGCAGACCGGCGGCGTCATTCGCTACGCGGCTCCCCCGATCGGCAAGGACGGACATTCGGGCATCCCCGAGCAAGGATTGACTTCCTTGTACCAGGTCATTCCCAAGCAGGCGAAGAACAAAATCGGGGCCGCGGAATATTTCAACTTCATCTTCGGGGAGGAAGCGGACCGGGTCACGACGTTCGGCATCGAGGGCGAAGACTATACGGTAGAAGACGGCAAGGTCGTGCAAACGGCGGAGCAGAGCAACGCGATTCCGTGGCGAACGCTGTACTTCCTGTCGGACACGGATCCCAGCTTCTTCGCGAGGCTCGAGGCCAAGGGATTCATGCCGTATTACGAGCCGCTGACGGCGCATAAGCAGGTCCGGGAAGAAACGGCCTACGCCCCTTCCATCGCAGCGTGGGATACGAAGTTCACCGAGCTGCGGAACTACGCCGAAGAGAATGCCCTCAAGTTTATTATGAACAAGCGCGATCTGAGCGAGTTCGACAAGTTCGTCGAGGAGTTCAACGCGAAGGGCGGCAAGGCCGCGATCGATGCGATGAACGAATGGTATACGAAGCAGTAATTCGACGGAATCGCTTGCGCGAGAGCCGGGGCCCGCTCGCGATTCGTCGCAAGGCGGCGCCGGCTCCGGCAATCCTGAAGGAGGAACGGGAATGGATCGTATCGTCGATGTCGTGTTGAACGCCCCCGGGCTGATCGCCTTCTGGGATATGCAGGAGGATGCCGGCGAGGAGCGAGCGTCCCGAGGGCCGATCCCGCTTCGGCTGAAGGAGGGAGGAGGTCCGGTCGAACGGGCGGCGGACGGGGTGTTCGGCCCGTATTCGGCGCGCTTCGGAGGCGGTACCTGGCTGTCGCTCCCGAGGCCGGAGGCGTCGGCGCTGAACGCGCACGGCCCGAACGCGGAGGTGTCGGTGATCGCTTGGGTGAAGCGGGAGGCGAAGAAGGGAAGCAACGAATGCGAGGCTGTGGCGGGGATGTGGAACGAGACGCTGCGCCAGCGGCAATACTGCTTGTTTCTGAACCTCGGCATCTGGGACAGCGCGCAGCAAGCGGCCGGCCATGTGTCGTCGATCGGCGGACCGACGCCGGGATATAAGTACTGCATGGATGCGTCGATCGGGCGAACGCCGGTGCCCCTCGGGATATGGCAATGCGTCGCTTTCACCTATGACGGGGTTTGGGTTAAGACATACCTGAACGGAGAGCTCGACGCGAGAGGCGATCGCAATCCGTATCGGTACGAGGGCGGACTGTTCGACGGCGGGCCGGACGGCGCGGATTTCACGGTCGGCGCGGTGTACCGGGCCGGGGAGATGGGGAATTGGTACGCGGGAGCGCTCGGCGGGCTGGCCGTGTTCGACCGGGCGCTGACGGCGGAGGAGATGCGGAGCATCGGAACGATGCGGATGTAATGGAAAAAGCTGCCCTCGTCGTCGAAAGACAACAAGGGCAGCTTACGCTTTTCGCCAAGCCGAAAGCTATGTTCCCCCGAACCCGAACGCCGCCGCGATCTCCGCCTTGCGCTCCGCGAGCAGCCGCTCCTTATCGTCCCGGTAAAACATATTGTACGTGTCGAACGGAATGACCCGCCCGTCCGGGTGCACGATGTGCACGCAGGACTTCTTCACCGAACGGACGTCGAAGTTATACGGGTCTAGGAACTGCATGATGATGACGCGGAACACGTTGTCATAGCCGATTGCATCGGGCACGGCCGCCATCGGCAGGCAGCACAGCAGACTCTTCAGCGACAGCGCGGACGACTCCGGCGAGTGCGCCGTAGAGAACAGCTGGAAGATTTGCGACCGGAGCGTCTCGTCCGACTCGAACACGATCGTATTGCGCCCGCCCTCGAGCAGCACCGCCGGATCGATCATGCCGGTGAGCGGCACGACGTCGCCGCCGAGCTTCAACGCGTAGCCCATCGACAGGCAGTCCGGATGGCAAGGCACCGGCACCATATCCTCGTCGCGGAAGATGCCGGACTGCTCGATAATGCCGCGCCGCACCTCGCTGACGGTCAGCCGGTCGGTCGCCGGATCGTATTCGCCGAGCCGCCCCGCGGCCTGAATCGGCTGGAACGTTACGCCCCGTACCGCCCGCTGCCGCACCCCGTACTGAATGATCTTCCCGATCTCCCCGTCGTTAAGCCCCTTCTTCAGCGTGACGACGAGCGTCGTCGAGACGTTGAACTCGTTCAGATGCGCAAGCGCCTTCTCTCGAATGCCGCGCAGGTCCGCGCCGCGCAGCTCCTTCAGCGTATCCGCCTCGAAGCTGTCGAACTGCAAATAAATTTCGAACCCCGGCATGTACGACGCGAGCCGCTCGGCGAACGCGCGGTCCTGCGCGATGCGAATGCCGTTCGTATTCACCATCAGATGCTTGATCGGCTTCGACTTGGCGAGATCCAATATCTCGAAGAAGTTCGGATGCGTCGTCGGCTCCCCGCCGCTGATCTGCACGATGTCCGGCTCGCCTTCGTTACGGACGACGGTATCTAACATCGCTTCGATCTGCTCGAGCGAGCGGTACGACGTTCGATGCGGCGCCGACTCGGCGTAGCAGATCGGGCACTGCAGATTGCAATGATCCGTCACCTCGATCAAGGTGAGGCAGCTGTGCTGCTCGTGATCCGGGCACAGTCCGCAGTCGTACGGGCAGCCATAGCGGATCGGCGTGTTCCAGCGCAGCGGCATCTCCGCCGGCTTGACGAATGCGCGGCAGCGCATATAGTACTCGACGTCGGTCGAGAGGAGCACCTTTTCCGGACCGTGGGTAAGGCATCGCTTCAACATGAACACCTTGTCGTCCTCGACGACGATCTTCGCCTCCGCTTTGCGGAAGCACGTCGAGCAGATGCTGTTCGTCAGCTCGTGGAATAAATAAGGTCGATTAGCGGGCATGGCGCATCCCCCGTTTCTTCGGATCGAGCCATCGGGACATCAATCCGGCATAGTAGATCAGCCCCGCCGCGCAGGCGAGCTGGATGTTGTTGAGCCCGAAGTAGACGTGCGGCGTAGGCTTGACGAAGTCGATCGCGAATCGGAAGAGCAAGTAAGCGACCATGAACAATTGGAACACGGCGCCCGCAGGCAGCGACGCGTCCCCGCGCCGAATGCGCCTGCGAAGGGCGCTCAGCGCCGTGCCGATCGCGAGCAGGTACGCGATCTCGTACAGCTGCGCGGGATGGCGCGGCACGCCGTCGCCGAAGTCGACGCCGACGGGCCAGCTCGTCGGCGTGCCGTGCGTGCCGTCGTCGAGGCCGGTCAGGAAGCAGCCGATGCGGCCGATCGCCATGCCGACGACGAGCGGCAGCACGAAGTCGTCGCCGGTCGACGAGCTCCAGCCGGCCCAGCGCTTGGCGAGCTCGACGCCGATCAGTCCGCCGAGGAGGCCTCCGACGATCGTCTTCCCCGCGAGCATCGCGGTCCAATCGCCCGCGGCGAGGTGCGAATAGGTGGTGAGCGGATCCTCCAGCCAGAACAGCAACTTCGAGCCCGCCGCGGCGCCGACCATGGCGCCGGCGAGGATTTGCAGCCCGACGAGCGTCGGAACGCCGCCCTTCGTTCGCGTCCGCAGGTAGACCCGGAAGCCGATGAAATACGACAGCGATTCGAATACGACGTGCGGATGCAGCTGCCAATCGCCGATGTGGATGTAAACAGGGAACGACAACGAATCCGCCTCCAGCTCAGCTAAAGTTGCTCGTGAAAATAATGCCGGCGCATAACGCCAACAGCAGCACCGTAATAGCGCCGATGATCGCCAGGATCGAGACGAGCGTCTTGATCCACATGTTCTTGCCGGGGATGTAGCCTTCTTTCGGCGCGTAGGGAACGGCCGTACAGCCGGAGCCGGCATGGCAGCCGCCGCGCTCCGCGTCGTAGCAGCTTTCGCACAGGAAAGCGCCGCAGTGTCGGCATTGCCGGACGGCGGCGGTGCCCGCATGGTGTTTACAATCCAATGACGAACCTCCTCCATAAGGAAACCTATTTTGTCTCGAAAACGTTATGCCTCCCATTATAAGGGATGCGACGGCGAAAGTGTTTGTAAACGTCCAAGCAGAAGACAAATTCGTCCTAATGGCGCATCGGCGGGGCTTGTGTAACTCTTAAAACAGGGAGTCCCATCCCCAATCCACCAACGGAAGGAAGCGAGTAACGATGAATGCGAAGGCAAGGAAGTCAGGGATGTACGCGCTAATGACCGCTTTAGTGTCGACGCAGCTTGTATTGTCGGCAGAGGAGAAAGCGCTTGCATCCGAGGCGGAGGCGCAAGCCGCGACCGGCGGCGTTGCGGCGTCGTCGGCGACCGGCTTGATCGTGAACGTCGCGCGCAATAAGGCGGTGACGACGAACGCGCCGACGACGAGCAATCAGCCGTTGTCCGCGCTGACGGACGGCGTGACGGCCCGCGACAAGTACGTGCTCTACAGCGTCTCGACGGGGCCCAAGTGGGCGCAGGTCGACCTCGGCCGAGCTTATGAGATCACCCGCTTGAACGTCCGGAGCGACTGGGGCAGCTCGGCCGGCGTGTACCGCACCGCGCGGGACGTCGTCGTGCAGCTGTCGAACGACCCGGACTTCGCGACCGGCGTTACGACGGTATTCAACAACGACGCGGATAACAGCGCCGGCCTCGGCGCCGGGACGGACGAGGAGTATTTGGAACCGGGCGACGGCAGCGGCAAGGATATTGTCCTCGCGGCGCCGGTGAACGCGCGATACGTTCGCTTCTGGGCGAACGGCCATATCCGGGTGAACGGGCAGCTGAACCTCGTCAATACGCCGATCGAGATCGAAGCGTACGCCGATCCCGAGGACGCGGAGGCGCCGGCGGCCGTCTCGGACCTCGCCGTTACGGAGTCGACGGCAAGCGCGGTCGAGCTCGCTTGGACGGCGCCGGGCAACGATGGGAACGTAGGCACGGCGGTCCACTACGACATCCGGTACGCGACGTCGCCGATCACGGAAGCGAATTGGGCGAACGCGACGCAGGCGCCGAACGAACCGGTGCCGGCGGCGGCCGGCACGCCGCAACGCGTCGTCATCGAAGGCTTGAGCGCCGGGACGACGTATTACTTCGCGATGAAGTCGCGGGACTTCGCGTACGAGTCGGCGCTCTCGAACGTCGCGACGGTCGCGACGCCGGCCGTCGATACGATCGCGCCGGCGGCCATTGACGATCTGGCGGTCGTCGATGCGATGTTCCGCTCGGCGAAGCTGACGTGGACGGCGCCGGGCGACGACGGCCGATTCGGCAACGCGGCGAAGTACGAAGTGCGCTACGCGACGTCGCCGATCACCGAGGCGAACTGGGATACGGCGCTGCAGGCGGAAGACGAGCTGCCGCAGCGGTCGGTCGGGTCGGCGATGCAGTATAAGGTCACCGAGCTGACGCCGGGCGAGACGTATTACTTCGCGGTGCGGACGAGCGACGCCGCGGGCAACGTCTCCGGCTTGTCGAACGCGGCGAGCGCAACGATTGCGACGCCGACCCCGGACGCCGTGACGGTGTCGTCGCTGAGCGCGTTGCAGCAAGCGATCAACGAAGCGCCGCCGAACGGGCGGATCATCACGCTTGCGGCGGGAACGTACGAGCAGTCGGCGACGATCGGCATTACGGGCAAGAACAACATCACGATCCAAGGCGCGACGTCGGACTTTCACGATACGGTCGTGAAGTGCGGAGGCATTAACAGCACCCTCGTCGACATGAACTTCAAGGTGAACAACTCCGATTACGTCACGTTCAAGAACCTGACGATCCAAGATTCGTATTACCACGCCATCCAGATCAACGAAGGCTCGAACTACTTCGTCGCGGATCATATCAAGACGTGGGACAACGGCGAGGGCGGCTTCAAGACGACGTTCAACCTAAGCTCGGGCAACGGCTACGACGACTACGGCCTCATCCAGAACTCGCTCATCGGCTATACGACGACCGGCATGCGCGATCATGTCGAAGGTATCGACTTGATCGCCTCCAAAGGGTGGATCATCCGCGGCAACCGGTTCGAGAACTCGAAGCGTCCGTCCGGCACGCCGGGCTACGGGTTCTTCGCGAAGGCGAACTCGATCGACACGATCGTCGAGAACAATGTGTTCCTGAACAGCGACATCGCGATCTCGTTCGGCGGCGGCGGCTCCGGATCGATGTTCTTCCGGAACCAAGATACGACGTACGAGCATCGCGGCGGCATCATGCGCAACAACGTCGTGATCGGCACGAACGACGCGGCGATCTACATGAACAAGGCGACGGGGTATAAGGTGTACAACAATACGATGCTGGGCATTGCTCCGGACACGACCTCCGGCGGCGTCGAGTCGCGCTATCCCGAATCCGACGGGGACGTCCGCAACAACCTGATGGATAAACCCGTGAAGGAACGCGACGGAGGCACGATCACGGCGAGCCACAATATCGAAGACGGTTCCCTCTCCTGGCTCCGCGACCCCGCGAACGGAGACTATCGCCTGAACCCGGCGACGGCGCAGGCGGCGATCGACGCCGGTCTCGCGCTGCCGGCGGACGTGCCGTTCGATTTCGCGGGCAATCCGCGCCCGCTGGGGGCCGCCTACGATATCGGCGCGTTCGAGACGCTCGCGGGCGCGCCGACGATTCGCGTCGACACGGCCGATTGGACGAACGACGACGTCGTCGTCGCGATCGAGTACCCCGCCGACGCCGCGCGGAAGCAATATCGCATCGGCGAAGCCGGCGAATGGACGGCGTACGCCGGTCCGATCGCGCTCGCTTCCAACGGGATCGTATATGCGAGAGGGCTGGACGCGGCCGGGTACCCGACCGATGTCGCGAGCTACGCGGTCGACAATATCGACAAGACGGCGCCGCAGCTGTCCGTGCAGCTCGATAAGCCGTCGATCCGGCCGCCGAACGGCAAGATGGTTACGGTGAACGCGACATGGAGCGCGGACGATGAGGGTTCCGGCGTCGACGACGTCGCCGGCGTCGTGCTCGAGTCGATCGTTAGCAGCGAAGCGAGTACGAAGCCGGGCGACATCGAAGCCGAACTCGGCGCGCCGGCGACGTCGTTCCGCCTTCGCGCCGAGCGCGAGGGGAACGGCCCGGGACGCGTCTACGCGGTGACGTACAAGGCGACGGACTTCGCCGGGAACGAGACGCGCGTCACCGTCGACGTCGTCGTGCCGCACGATCAGTCCGGCAAGTAAACGAAAAAACAAAGAAAAGCTGCGTACGTTGCCGGCTTGGCAACGTGCGCAGCTTTCCCTATGCGTTCAGACCTTGGGGGCCCGCCGACTACTTCTTCAAAGCGATTGAATCGATCATCGGCAGGAAGCGCGGCGTTACGCCTTCCGCGGCTTCGCCGTTCGGCAGGTTCATCGTGACGAGGAACAGCGCGCCTTCCTTCTCGATCAGGGCGATGTTCTTCGTAAGCTCCGACGTGCCGGCGTGCAGGAAGAACCTCGCTTCGTCGCGGAGCGACGCGTGAATTTCCTCGCCCTTCATCTCGCGAACCTCCCCGACGACGCCGAGCGCCGCCGTCGCGTTCTCCTTCAACGCTTCGACGTCCGCGTCCCCTTGCTTCATCTGGATTTGGAAGTAGTACTCCGGCGCGTTCGTAAAGAACACTTGGTCGATGCCCGGTTCCTCCGGCGTAAACTCGAAGCCGTCCATCACGTAGACGGCGTACCCTTGATCGCTGACCGCGATCGTCGCCGGCACCTTCTCCGTCATGCCTTCGATCGATACCTCGAGCTCGGTCTTCTCCGGGAGCTTCGACGCGCCGTCGGCCGGCGCCTCCTCGGCCGGACCGCTGACCGCCGGATCGTCCGCGGCCGGCGTCTCTTCCGCAGGCGTTTCGTCGGAAGGAGTTTCCTGCGCCGGCGCCGGCTGCTCGGCGGCCTCGCCCCCCGCGTCGCCGTTCGGCGCGTCTCCGCCCGCGTTGCATGCGCTCAAGGCCGCGGCCAGCGCCGCCAGCAGCACTGCGTATTTCCAACGTCTCATGAATGTCATCTCTCTCTACCTCCCGATTTGATAACCCTTGGTCAATTTCCTTACGCCATCTATAACGAGAACGGACCGAGATAGGTTGCACAGAAATTTCCATGCGTATTCCCTGAAGACGCGAAGCGGCCCAAGATTCGTAAGAACCTCGGGCCGCTTCAGCGGGGGCTATGGGCGAATCGTGACGCGCGTGCCGACCCGAACGAGCCGGGATAACTCCAACACGCTCTCGTTATGCATACGAATACAGCCGAGCGACACTTGCTTCCCGATCGAGGAGGGATCGTTCGTGCCGTGAATGCCGTAATGGGGCTTGGACAGCCCCATCCAGAACGCTCCGTACGGACCTCCGGGATTCGCTTGCTTGTTGACGATGGCGTAATCGCCCGTCGGCGTCTGCGTGAGCATCGTGCCGATGCCGACCGGGAAGCCCCGGACGACGGTATCTCCATCCAATAAGTAAAGCTGACGGTCCGACAAATCCACGAGGATTCTGTACGCCGGCAAGAGAGCTTCCTCCTTTTTGCTCTCAGCGTATGCGGCCGCCGACGGTATTGTGAGAAGGAGGCTAGGAATGTCATTTTCAAAGGAAGGTATAAGAATAGGATAATGGGC
>JAPSKX010000178.1 GCA_031181325.1 Paenibacillus sp. | reverse complement strand
TGCCGTATGTAATGACCGTCACGTCTTCGCCTTCCCGCTTCACGTCCGCCTTGCCGATCGGCACGACGTAATCGCCTTCCGGCACGTCGCCGGAGACGGATAAGTAACACTTCTTATGCTCGAAGTACAGCACCGGATCGGGGTCGCGGATCGCCGCCAGCATGAGCCCCTTGGCGTCGTACGGCGTGGACGGCGCGACGATCTTCAGGCCCGGCGTGCCGAAGAACACCGATTCCGGGCATTGCGAGTGGTACAACGCTCCGCCCCCCGTGGCGCCGTACGGCGCGCGCACGACGATCGGGCAATGCCAGTCGTTATTGGATCGGTAGCGGATCTTCGCCGCCTCCGAGATGATCTGATTCGTCGCCGGGAAGATGAAGTCGGCGAACTGCATCTCGGCGATCGGCCGCATGCCGTGCATCGCCGCGCCGATCGCCACCCCCGCGATCGCCGATTCCGCGAGCGGCGTGTCGAGCACGCGGTCGGGTCCGTAGACGTCGCGCATCCCCTTCGTCGCGTTCAGCACGCCGCCCTTGCCGACGTCCTCGCCGAGGACGAACACGCGGGAATCGCGGCCCATCTCCTCGTGCATCGCCGAGCGGATCGCCTCCAAATACTTCATGACCGCCATATCAGTCTCGGCCCCCCTCGCTCGCGTCGTCGCCGTACACATACAGAAGCGTATCCTCCGGCTTCGGATACGGCGCGCGCTCGGCGTACTCCGCCGCTTCCCGCAGCTCGGCGTCGATACGCTCCAGAAGAGCGGCGTCCTTCGCCTCGTCCCAGAGGCCCTGCTCGATCAAGTAATGCCGCATGCGCGGCACGCCGTCCTTCGCGCGTTCCTCCTCGACTTCTTCCTTCGTCCGGTACAACAGGTCGTTGTCCGACGTGGAATGGGGCGAGATGCGGTACATCATCGCTTCGATGAGCGTCGGTCCTTCGCCCGCGAGGCCGCGCTCGCGCGCCTGCTTCACGGCCGTATACACCTCGAACGGATCGTTCCCGTCGACCCGGACGCCGGGGAAGCCGTAACCGATCGCGCGGTCGACGATGCGGCCCGCGATCTGCTGCCGCTCCGGCACGGAGATCGCGTACCGGTTGTTCTCGCACATCAGAATGACGGGCAGCTTGTGCACGCCCGCGAAGTTGCACCCTTCGTGGAAGTCGCCCTGATTGCTGGAGCCTTCCCCGAACGTCACGAACGCCACGCTCTCCTCGCCGCGAAGCTTCGCGGCGTACGCCGCGCCGACCGCGTGCGGCACCTGCGTCGTCACCGGGCTCGAGCCGGAGAAGATGCCGAGCTTCTTATGGCCGAAGTGGCCGGCCATCTGCCGGCCGCCGCTGTTCGGGTCCTCCGCCTTGAAGAACAGCGCCAGCATCAGCTCGCGCAGCGTCATGCCGACGGACAGCACGAAGCCGTAGTCCCGGTAATACGGGAAGAACAAATCCGTGCCGGGCCGCAGCGCGAACGCGGCGGCCACCTGCGCGCATTCTTGCCCGATGCCGGACACGTGGAACGCGACCTTGCCGGCGCGCTGCAGCACCGTCGCCCGCTCGTCGTACTTCCGCGCCGTCAGCATCATGGCGTACATCTGTATCGCATCGTCGTCGCTTAAGCCCGCTTGGGCATGCTTCGACGGCCCTTGCTTCAACTTGTGTTCGTTGATCAATCGGGAGCCCTCCTTAAGACCGAGTATTATGACCAGGTCATAATTCCCTTCTCGTTCATCTTACAATCCCGCCGGGCGACCGTCAACCGCGAGCGCGGCTTCGCCGAGCGCCTCCGACAGCGTCGGATGCGGATGGATCGCCGCCCCGAGCTCCCACGGCGTCGCCTCGAGCAGCTGCGCGAGCGCCGCCTCTCCGATGAGCTCCGTCACCTTCGAGCCGATCATATGCACGCCGAGCACGTCGTTCGTCGCCGCGTCGGCGACGACCTTCACGAACCCTTCCGGCTCACCGTACACGAGCGCCTTGCCGTTCGCGCGGAACGGCAGCTTCGCCGCCTTCACGGCGTAGCCGGCTTCCTTCGCCTGCCGCTCGGTCAGCCCGATCGACGCGGCCTCCGGATGCGAGAACACGCATTTCGGCACCAGGGACGGCTCGTACGGCTTGTCCCGTACGCCGCAAATATGCTCGACGGCGACGATTCCCTGGTAGCTCGCGGCATGCGCCATCTGCAGCCCGCCGACGACGTCGCCGATCGCGTAGATGTGCGGCTCGCTCGTGCGCATGAAGCCGTCCACGCGGATCGCGCCGCGCTCCAGAGCGACGTCCGCGTTTTCCAGACCGATGCCCTCCACGTTCGGCGCGCGGCCGACGGCGACGAGCAGCGCCTCCGCCTCGACGACGACGCGCTCGCCGCCGCGTTCGGCTTCGATGCGGATTTCGCCGACGCCGCCGATCTCCCGCTTCTTCAGCGTCTCCGGCTGCACCTTCGCGCCGGTCAGCACCCGGACGCCCCGCTTCGCGAGCCTTGCCGCCATCTCCCGCGACACGTCTTCTTCTTCCGTCGGCAGCAGCCGCTCGGCCGCCTCCAGCACCGTGACGTCGACGCCGAAGTCGGTCATCATCGACGCCCACTCGACGCCGATAATGCCGCCCCCGACGATCGCGAGCGACGCCGGCAGCCGTTCCAGCTCCAGCGCTTCGTCGCTCGTCAGGACGTGGCGGCCGTCCGGCTCGAGGCCCGGGATGACGCGCGGCCGGGAGCCCGTCGCCAGAATGAGCCGCTCGTTCACGAGCGTCACCGCTTCCCCGTCCGGCGTCTCGACCGCGATCGTGCCCGTCTGGGGCGAGAAGATGGACGCGCCCATCATGCGCCCCTTCCCGTAGACGACGTCGATCTTATGCCTCTTCATCAGCTGCTGCAATCCGCGATGCAGCTCTTCGACGACCGCGGCCTTGCGGCTCTGCACCCGGCCGAAGTCGACCGTCGGCGCGGCCGGCACTTCGATGCCGTAGTCCGCGCCGCGCCGCACGGTCGCCAGCACCTCGGCGCTGCGCAGCAGCGCCTTGCTCGGAATGCAGCCCTTATGCAGGCATGTCCCGCCGAGCCCCGCCTTCTCCACGATCGCGACCGACTTGCCGAGCTGCGCCGCCCGAATCGCCGCCGCGTACCCGCCCGGCCCTCCGCCGAGCACTACGATATCATATGTACGAGTCAATGGACGTTCCTCCGAAACTATTCTTTACTTACATTCTCTACTATGATTCTATGTAATAATACGCCGTTCATGAATTTGTCAGACTCTTTCTTATTGTACCCTTTTTGCACTAGGGCCGGATAGGGTAAAATGAATCAATCGACACGGTATGCGAAAGGAACGCTGTGATATGCCTTCGAAATTTTCCCGATTCATCGCCGTTCTGTTGCTCGTCATTCCCGGCTGGATGGCGACGTACGGCTTTCTGCTTATGAAAAACGCGGTGTTCGCTTCGTTCGGCCCGGGCGCTCTTCCGTGGCTGAAGTTCATCGGCGGGCTGCTCTTGTTCGCGGCGGGCGTCGCCTTCATCGGCGGATGGATCTTCTACCGCGACCGCAAACGCAACTACGTCTCTCCCCGTTTCCGCGAAAAGAAAAAACAGCGCCGCTAGGTGCTGTTTTTTCAAATATTCCTATTACTGAACGACGATCTTCGCCTTCATCTCCGCATGGCCTTGGCCGCACATGATGATACAAGTGATTTCGTACTCCGTGCCCGCTTCGCCGAACGTCACTTCCTGCGACAGGTTGGCCCCTTGCAATTCGACGCCGAGCCCGCTGATCGCGATGCCGTGCAAGCCTTGCTTGTTGTCCAGCGCCACCGTCATCGTCGAGCCGGCCTCGACGACGTATTCGTCTTGGTCGAAGTCCCAGTTGGTCGCTACGATCTCGAGCGTATTCTCGGCTGCGGCCAGCTCCTCCTCGCTGGGCGGCTGCGGAAGCTCGTTGAACAAGATGCCTACGCCGAGCGCGGCCGCTCCGAAAAACAGTACCGCCAAAATCCATTTGTGCATGTGTCGTCTTCCCCCTCAAACAATATACATCCTATTATTATAAAGACTCGCCCGCATTTTGGGAGAACCTCGGTCCCGCCAATCATGACGAATTTTCGAACGTTTCCGCCGCGGCCCGAAGCCAAAAGTAACTATATCATACTCGTCCCCGCCCTGTAAAATGACGAAGCCCCTTGCATAAACGGCTCCGCATGGCATAAAATAAGAACATACATTCGAGAACATACATTCGTGGGTGATGGCCATATGGCGAAGCAAGAGCGCGTGCCGATGATCCCGCCGGTGACCGCCGTCGACGAGCTCGGCACGATCAAGGAAGCCTTGATCCTGAGTTTGCTTATGACGGTATTCGACCGAGACATCAAGGTGATCCAAGAGAGCAAGCTGAAGACCAAGGGGCCGTACGTCGACCTGCTGCAGCGGGCGATGGACGACGTGACGGCGGATCTCGCGAACCTGCGCCGCCGGCTGAAGGAGAAGGGAATCAAGATGACCGAGGAGCGGCGCGACGAAGGCGGGGTCGGATGCGTCTATTGGTGCCGCGGGTATAAAGCGAGCTTCGAGATGCTGTGGCACTTCGCCAAAGCCGAAACCGAAATCCGCATGCGTAAGTATTTGGGGGAAGACATTCGGAAGTACGTCCGGGACGATCTGCCCGAGCACCTGCGGCCCGAGCATCTGCTCGCCCCGGTGGCGAGGCGCGCTCCGTCATCGCTTCGAACGGGCGCGCCCCCTCGCGAACAGCTGCGCGAAAGCCAGCACGCCGGTCCACACGAGCGCGGCGGACAACGCCAGGAAGAACCAGTCCCCGTTGCCGAGGCCGAAATAGAGCAGCCCGTGCGCGGCGAATAAGATCAGGAACGTCAACACCAAGTTCAGCTTGTTAATCCATCGCAGCAATCCGTTCATCGTCGCTCTCCTCGATTCCGACGCCGTTCGGGACGTCGTCAGTGCTTGTCGTACCGTTATTGTTCCCGGAATCGATTCGGGCGATACCCTGAGCGCGAGGAGACGGGGAAGAAATTTCCTGCTCCCGTACGTATAGAGGCGGCCTTCCCGGACCATAATATACTCAGACGGCGACGAGAAAGGTCGTGGTTACGTTGGAGGACGTAAGGAATTCAGCGGAACAGAACAGCCAGGAGGTTTCTCACTCGAAATAGAGGGCGAGGGATGTGCTAAAGACTCGTAACGGGCTTTAGACGTCATCGGTAGCGATACCGGTCAAGCTTTCTTGAAGATGTGAAATAAACCAACGGCGCCGTCGGAAGACCCGGGAAACCGGGTCTTTTTTCTGTTGTTTGACGGTTCCGTGAACTCCGTAGCCCGGCCCGCCTTCGAATGATACAATGAGCGAAACTTGGCATTCCTGCATAGGAGGGTATCATTGAAAATGCTCCGCACCCCGCTCGGACGATTCCGCCTCGTCGGCACCCTGGAAGGCGTCTCGTTCCTTTTGCTGCTGTTCGTCGCCATGCCGCTGAAGTACTTCGCGGACATCCCCGGCCCCGTCACGGTGATCGGCGGAATCCATGGCTTTCTGTTCACCCTGTACCTCGGGGCCGTCGCGTACATGATCTTCGCCGCGGGCTGGCGCCTGCCGCGCGTCTTGGGCGCCGTCGCAGCGGCCATCCTGCCGTTCGGTCCGTTCGTGTTCGAACGAAGCCTGCGCCGAACCTAATCTTTGGCCGCCGCCGCGCTTGTAATCGGAGCTCCTCCGACTACACGGCGACCTCCGCAAAAAAACACTCCTCCAAAGCGTTCGATTCCGAACGGATGGAGGAGTGTTTCGTTACACTGTTTTACTGGGACTTACCTTAGCTCACCTTATGTTCGATCCGCAGCTTGTCCGCCACCATCGCGATGAATTCGCTGTTCGTCGGCTTCGCCTTGCTGATATTGATCGTGTACCCGAACAGATGCGAGATGCTGTCGATGTTGCCGCGCGTCCAAGCGACTTCGATCGCGTGACGGATCGCCCGCTCCACGCGGGACGGCGTCGTGCGGTATTTCTCGGCGATCGCCGGATACAGCGTCTTCGTTACCGCGCTCAGCAGCTCGATGTTGTTGTACACCATCGTAATGGCATCGCGCAAATACTGGTATCCCTTGATATGCGCCGGCACGCCGACCTCGTGAATGATGTTCGTGATGCTCGCGTCCAGATTCGGCTTGCCTTGCGGCTTCGCCGACAAGAGCGACGGACGCTTGCGAATCTGCGAGGAGATCGACGACAGCGTGCCGCCGGAGCTGCCGCTGCTCACCTGAGGCACAGGTCCCGCCGCCAGCTGCCGGATGCGGTTCACGAGCACGTCCATGTCGAACGGCTTCAGGATGTAGTACGAAGCGCCGAGCTGCACCGCTTTCTGCGTAATGTTCTCTTGGCCGAACGCGGTCAGCATGACGATCTTCGGCGCCGGATCGAGGTTCAGCTCCCGAAGGCGCTCCAGCACCCCGAGTCCGTCCAGATGCGGCATAATAATATCCAGAATAAGGACGTCGGGCACAATGCCCTTCTCCTCGATCATCTCCATGACTTCTTCCCCGTTATAAGCAACCCCTGCCACCGTCAAATCTTCTTGCTCGCTAATGTACTCCGACAACAAATTCGCGAATTCCCGGTTGTCGTCCGCCAACAAAACCTCGATCTTATGCAATGCAAATCCTCCTTAGACGTCTTGGCCATAGCTGGAAGCGATCCGCTATATTTTTTGGTCTTTATTGGATTCGACACGGGAGGCTGAATTCCTTTTGTCGAAAAACATTTTTCTTTTCGACATGAACATACAAAAAAACCCAAGGCCGCTTAGCTCGCCTTAGGATTCGCTTGAGATTCCATTAAGATGTCCGCGTCGCGCAGCATCCACTCGATGAAACAGCCGTACCCGCTCGTCGGGTCGTTCACGAACACGTGCGTGACCGCGCCGATCAGCTTGCCGTTCTGGATGATCGGACTGCCGCTCATGCCCTGCACGATGCCGCCGGTCTTGTCGACGAGCCGCGGGTCCGTAATCTTGATGATCATGCCCTTCGTCGCCGGGAACGTCTGCTTCGCCACATGCACGATTTCTACGTCGAATTTTTCGACTTTCTGCCCGCTGACGACGGTATAAATATGCGCCGGCCCTTCCTTCACCTCGTCGGCGAACGCGACCGGGATGGCGTCCTTCATGCTCGCATGCTCCGGAATGTCGTACATCTTGCCGAAGATGCCGAAGTCGGTGTTCTTCCGAATGTCGCCGAGCACCTTATCTTCGTCGATCAATACGGCCCGCTTCTCGCCCGGCTCGCCGTTCTCGCTCTTGTCGATGGACGTGACGTTGGAGTGCACGATCTGACCGCCGCCCACCACGATCGGCGTCTGCGTGTCCATATCGGTAATGACGTGTCCGAGCGCGCCGTAAGCCTTCTGATCCGGGGCATAAAACGTCAACGTGCCTACGCCTGCCGCGGAATCGCGAATGTAGATGCCGAGCCGGTACGCCTTGTCGGACGGATCGTACTCCGGCGTAATCGCCGTATGCAGCTTCTCGTTCCCGCGCAGCACGAGCAGCTCGATCGGCTTCTTCGCCTTGCCCGCCTGCTGTACGATGTCCGCCACCTTGTTGACGTCGTTCAGCTTCTTCCCGTTCATCTCGAGGATGACGTCGCCGACATGGAGCTTCGCCTCTTCGCCGGGAGACACCTTGCCGCGATCCGCCGTCTGCACGAGATGGTGCCCGACGACGAGAATGCCCTTCGACTTGATCTTGACGCCGATCGTCTGGCCGCCGGGGATGACCTTCAGATCCGGAACGACGTCGACCTTGACCGTCTTGAACGGAATTTTCCCGAACAGCTTCAGCTGCATCTCCGTCTGTCCCGCCTTATACGTCTTAAGCGAGATCGGCTCCTGCAGGTTCAGGTCGAACGTCGGCGCGGACGAGCCGTTCACTTGAACGATCTCCGGGTCCTTCACGGAGCCGACGGCATGCACGGGCATGCTAAGAGACAGTTCCTTCCCCTCGCCGGAAAACACATGCAGCGTCTCCGGGAACGATGCGAATCGCTGGAACGGGGGAGACCACGCAATAAGACAGACAAGGAGGACGAGCATAAGTCCGAAAAGTTTTTTCTTGGTGCCGGAAGTCAAACGCCTCACGCTCCTTTTCGTTCTCACGCCTTAGGCACTTTGGCGCGGTCGCCAATAACGTACCTATAAGGTATCCCCGCCTCGCTTGTTTTAAACTCGGAAATGATTCCTGACGCCCTACATCCAGGCGGACTTTCTGTCATCCGCCAGCGCGAGCATTTCCTGCGCGTGCCGCATCGTCGTATCCGTCACCTCGACGCCGCCCAGCATCCGAGCGAGCTCCGCGGTTCGATGCGTTTCATCCAGCGCGTTCACCTCGGTGAAGGTCCGCTCGCCCTTCACCTTCTTCTCGATCGCGTAATGCGCGTCCGCCATGCAGGCGACCTGCGGCAGATGCGTGATCGCGAACACCTGTACATGGCTCGCGAGACGCGCCATCTTCTCCGCGATCGCTTGCGCGGCCCGCCCGCTTACCCCGGTGTCGACCTCGTCGAAAATGAGCGACGGCACCCGGTCCACGCTGGCGAATATCGACTTCATCGCCAGCATGATGCGCGAGAGCTCCCCGCCGGAAGCGATTCTAGCGAGGCCTCGCAGCGGCTCGCCCGGGTTCGGCGCGATCAGGAACTCGGCCGTATCCCAGCCGTCCGGCCGGAACCCGCCTTCGGCGGTCCGCAGCTCGACCTCGAACCGCGTCTTCTCCATATGTAAGTCCTTCAGATGCTCCATCAGTCGCGCGGACAACGTCTCGGCCGCCTCGCGGCGCGCCTTCGTGAGCGCCTCCGCCCGCGTCCGGAGCTCCCGCTCCAGCCCTTCGAGCTTCGCCGTCAGCTCCGCGATGCGCTCCTCCTGATTGTCTACGTTGTCGAGCTCCGCCTTGATCTTAGCCGCATACGCCAATATATCCTCGGCCGAGTCGCCGTACTTGCGCTTCAGCGAATGCAGCGTCTGCAGCCGCTGCTCGATCCGCTCTAACTTGTCCGGATTGAATTCGATCTTCTCCCGGTAGTCGCGAATCTGATACGCGGCGTCCTCCAGCTGATAGAACGCCGATTGCATCTGTTCGACGAGCGGCTGCAGCGCGGCCGGATCGTACTTCGCGATGTCCGACATCCGCTGCATGGCGCGCGTCACCGAATCGAGCCCCCGCTTCCCGCCGTACAAAGCCTCGTAGGCGTCGTTCGCGGCGGCGAACAATCGCTCGCTATTCGCTAGTCTTTGCCTTTCTTCTTGCAACGATTCATCTTCGCCGGGCTTTACTTTCGCCGCGTCGATTTCTTCCCATTGGAACCGGTACAAATCCGCCATCTGCAGCGCTTCTTTGCCCGAGCGGCTCAGCTGCTCCAGCTGCCGCTTCGTCTCGGCGTACGTCCCGTATACGCTGCGATACGCTTCCTTCGCCGGTCCGATGCCGCCGCCGCCGAAGGCGTCGAGCCATTCCAGATGGCGATCCGCGCGAAGCAGCGATTGATGCTCGTGCTGGCCGTGAATGTTTACGAGCGTCTCGCCGATCGCGCGCAGCGCTTGCAGCGTGACGAGCTGCCCGTTCACGCGCGCGGTGCTCTTGCCGGCTGCGGTGACCTCGCGGCGGACGAAGAGCGGCTCGTCCGCCGGGGCGTCCACTCCGTTTTCCCGCAAGATGTCTCTTGCCGGATGATTCGCCGGAACGTCAAAAAGAGCTTCGATTTCCGCCTTGTCGCACCCGTGACGGACAAGGTCGGCTGAAGCTCTTCCACCGATCGCTAAGCTGAGGGCGTCGATCAAAATCGATTTCCCCGCGCCCGTCTCCCCGGTAAACACATGAAACCCGGTTCGGAACGATACGCGCACCTCTTCGATGACGGCCAATTGTTTGACGGAAAGTTCAAGGAGCAACTGCGCTTCCCCCTTCAAGACAGCATAC
>JAPSKX010000177.1 GCA_031181325.1 Paenibacillus sp. | reverse complement strand
GCATCGTCGAGAATGAGCACCCAGTCTTCGGATCTGCCGCTCGACGGCGGAGTGAACTTCATCTCGCCTTCGTTCTTCGACTCGCCGGCCGGCGTCGTCCGTCCGGTGCGCGGATCGTACCAGGTCGCGACGATCCAGTCGCCGGAGAGAACGCCGAGGTTCGCGCGGATCGGCAGGCCGTTCGGGCTGTAGACGAAGGCGTATCCGTCGCCGCGGCAT
The DNA here is from genome assembly GCA_031181325.1 of Paenibacillus sp. Lineage (GTDB taxonomy): Bacteria > Bacillota > Bacilli > Paenibacillales > YIM-B00363 > Paenibacillus_AE. The sequence continues at coordinate 9,764 of JAPSKX010000177.1, read as the reverse complement.
GCCGCTAAATAGTTCGCCCCCTCGTAATTGTCCGCGAGCACGCTTTGGTCCGGGACGCGGCCCTGGACGGGACGAGACTCCATCAACGTCCGCACGTGGCGCATATGCGCCGCTCCGGGACGAAGGATCGCTTGCTTCCAGTCCATAATGAAATAATCGGCCGGCTCCCGCATCATCGACCAGATCGAATGATGCCCGTACGTGTGTCCGAACGCGCCCGCGAACAGCGCCCAATACGCCGCCTTCCGTACGTCCGCTGCATCGAAGTACCCGTTCGCCGCCTTGAATCCCACCGGGTGATCTTCGTAGCACGGCTCCCCGTCGAGCGTCGGCTTCGTCGGCGTCTTCGCGTAGTCCTTCGCGACCATGTCGTAATTTGCCGAGTGCAAGGCGCCGTGCCCCGACTGGATCATATTGAAATCGAGCCAATCCTCATGATGGACGTGCAGCGAGGAAGACCTTCCCCCCTGCGGGTGGAACGTCATCAGATGACGCCCCTCGTCCGACTCGCGAATGCCTTCCGCCATCGCTTGAATGATGTCGAAGTGGCGTCTCTGCTCCAGCGGACGGTCGCCGCCGAGCACCCAGATCACATTCGTCTTCGACTTGTAGCGGTCGCCGATCCAAGCGCCATACGCGCTCGCGTTCTCCTTCGTGAAAATATCCGGCCCTTTGCCCCACAAGACGTTGTACTTGTCGCCCCACGTCGGCAGCAGCGCGATATAGATGCCTAGCGTCGCCGCCAGATCGACGATATAGTCCACATGATCCCAATATCCGTACCCGCCGTCCTCGGCGAGATCAGGCAGCGTCGGATCGTATTCCCCGTTCGCGTTCCGGCGCAGCGGGAAGCGCCCGTACGCGTTCGGCGTCGTCAGCCCTTCCAGCTCCGCAAGCGCCACCGCTTGCACGACCGTGAAGCCGCGTTCGGCGCGGTTGCGCAAATACAGCTCCGCTTCCTCACGATCCAGCTTATGGAACAGCTCCCATGCCGTATCGCCGAGCCAGAAGAACGGAGTCCCGTCTTCGTACACCAAATACCGCTTGTCTTCGCTTACCAGAAGCCGTTGAATCGCTTTTGCAGTCATCTCGATCCCCTCGCTCGATTTAGAAGTTCCAACATTGTACTCACATTGTATACAATTCGAGTTCCGTTGAAAACCCTTTTTTCCGGGAAGAGGTTTCGCGTTACTCCGACAAGCCGAGCTCCGCTCTGTCGCAGATCCCTTCCGCCAGCGCCTTCTGCCGCAGCGTCAAGTACAGCTCGGCTTTCGTCGCGTTGACGTACGGCAAGACGAACAGCACGCCGACGAAGCAAGCGAGCGTCCCGAGGATATACCAGCCGATGAAGGAGAGATCCAAGACGAACATCGCCCACTTCTGACCTTGCGTCATTCGATCGCTCAGCTCGACCGCCCGCTTCGTCCCGATGCCGGGATTGTCCGCCAATAAATATGGGACCATGCTGTAAGCATACCCCTTCACGATGCCGGGCACGATGAGCAGCAGGTACCACAAGAAATTCAGCACGCTCATCCACAGCATTCCCTTGACGACGGCCACATACTTCCCTCTCCAGAAGGCATATCCCAAGTAGTTCATATTGACGTCGCCTACCGCCGCTTGCTTGAAATATTGCTTCGCGCCGACCTCCAACGGAAACCGAAGGAATATCGTGAACGCGAGCCCGACGACGATGATGACGACGACGACGGCAAGCACGATCAGGCCGACGGCGAGCGCGAAGCCGCTCCATTCGTCGCCTGCGCCGGCCGCGCCGGGCCACGGCCATCCGCCCGCGCTCTCGTCTCCGCCACCCGCGCCGGAGTTTACCGAGCAGCTCGGAATCCCTCCGCCGACGATCGCCAGTACGAAGCTAACGAGGAACGCCTTCCAATACGAACCGCGCAGCACCTCCTTCGCTCTGTCCTTCAACTCGGCGCGCGTCCAATTCGACATAATGATCCCTATCCTCTCTATGAGTTCCTGTACCATTCCGTATTGTAACAATCTCCCACGGACATGGGAACGACAATCTTCACAGGCGGGGAAAAAGGATGACCGCCCGGAGATATAACCGGACGGTCATTAGGATTCGAACGTATGGGTCCACCGTGCACGAATAAGCCTGCTTCCTGCGTTCCGCTTCTAAGCGCGTATTCGCGCTTGCAGTCACGCCACGCTGATCGGAAGAAGTCAAGGAGAAGCTCCACCCCCGTCACGTCCCGCAGTACGTGCGATACGGCCGCTCCGTCCGCGGAGGCGTCGCCGCGTATTCCGCTTGCTCCGGCGCATGCGCGTACGGGTCGGCCAGCGCGGCGAGCAGGCGCTCCATCACGCAGTAATCGCCCCGCTCCGTCGCCGCCTCCAACGCTTCCTCCACCCGATGATTGCGCGCGATGACCGCAGGGTTGCTCTTCCGCATGAGCCGGCGGGCTTCTTCCGCCGATTCCGCCTGCTCCGCCAATCTTGCCTCCCACCGCTTCCGCCACGCCTTGAATTCGTCGTCGCCGTACAGCCCCGTCGCATTCTCTTCCGTTCGGTCGAACGTTAAGTCCGCGAACGTGTTCGTATAATCGGCGCGATGCTTCTGCATCAAGGCGAGCAGCTCGTCGGCCAACGCTTCGTCCCGTTCGTCGTCCCCGCCGAAGAGGCCCAGCTTCGCCCGCATGCCGGCCAGCCAATGCCGGCGATACGACGGGCTGAACGCCGCGATCGCTTCCTCCGCCCGTTTCACCGCCGCATCCTCGTCGGCATCCAGCAGCGGCAGCAGGCTCTCCGCGAATCTGGCGAGATTCCACGCGGCGATGTACGGTTGATTCCCGTAGGCGTACCGGCCTTGCCGATCGATGGAGCTGAACACCGTCCCCGCATCGTACGCATCCATGAAGGCGCAAGGGCCGTAATCGATCGTCTCCCCGGCGATGGACATATTGTCCGTATTCATGACGCCGTGAATAAAGCCGACGAGCATCCACCGCGCGATGAGCGCGGCCTGCCGCTCGACGACCTCCCGCAGCAGACGCAGGTACTTCCCTTCCGCCGCTTCTCCGTTCGTCTCCGGATAATGCCTCGCGATCGCATAATCCGCCAGCGCCCGCAAATCCTCGACAGACCCTCGCGCAGCGGCGTATTGGAACGTGCCCACGCGCAGGTGACTCGCGGCGACTCGGGTCAGGATCGCTCCGTCCAACTCTTCCTCGCGGATGACCGGCTGGCCCGTCGAGACGACCGCGAGGCTCCGCGTCGTCGGAATGCCGAGACCGTGCATCGCTTCGCTGACGATATACTCGCGAAGCATCGGCCCGAGCGCCGCCCGGCCGTCGCCCTGGCGAGAATACGGCGTGATGCCCGCGCCTTTCAGCTGGATGTCGAACCGTTCGCCGGACGGCGTCAGCTGCTCGCCGAGCAGCACCGCCCGGCCGTCGCCCAACATCGTGAAGTAGCCGAATTGGTGGCCTGCGTACGCCTCGGCGATCGGCTCCGCCCCTTGGGGTATTCGATTGCCGGCGAGCTCCGCCGTCCCTTCTTCGGTACGGAGCGCGGCGGCGTTCAGACCGAGCGCGGCCGCCAGCGGCTCGTTGAGCGCGGCCAATCTCGGGGCGCGCACAGGGGTCGGAAGCTGCTTGGCGTAGAACGCCTCCGGCAGCCTTGCGTAACTGTTATCGAAATTCCAGCCTGGTTCCGGCAGCTTACGATTCTCGTTCATCGGGAAGGCTCCTCATTGGTTTTCTTTATTATACTCTTTCCTTCCCCCCTCCGATACGCTATACTTAGGAACGTATATTCCCAGAACAAATATTCGCATAACGAGGGATACATCTATGGAAACCGACAACCGAACGACGAAGCCCGAATTCAAAATCGTACCTTGCGAATGCTGCAGCTACCCGATCTCCGTACCCGCCGAAGCTTCGGCCGTCGTCTGCGTCGCCTGCCCGCAGTGCGGGCATCGCGGCTGCACCTGAGACATCCGACCGAAGGCATCCGTCGCGTTCGAGGCGTGAGCTTCGAACGCGCAGGACGGGAGCCGTCGGTCGCTCGAATCGCTGCGGAGGCCCCTTTTTCCGAGCGAAGTGATCGGATTAATCATTGACGGACCTTCCGGACCGTAGTATGATGCATTGGGCGGATTTCTCAGTTTTTCCCAGGAAACCGTCGAACCCGAACCAACGAAGAGGTCGTGTCTGCAGCATCTACGTCAAGTTATCCGTAACTACGATATATTTGGCTCTGATCCATTGGTCGTCTACGCATGTACCGATGCTGGAATCGTTATGTTACCCGACGCTCGGACCCGTGTTCGTCACGCTGTCGACCTTGCTGCTCAGCTTGTTCGTCGTTGACCGCGCGACCGCCGTATGGACGTCGATGCAGCGCTGGAACCGCAACGGCAGCCAACTGCAACGAAAAGACGCCATTCATTTCGAATAGCGCCTTCCTCCTCAAGCAAATCGTTACTTCCCTAAAATATGAGGCTTCAACGGCATTAGATTACTCGCGATCGCTTGGATGTCCTCGTCGGACACGCCGTGCTCCTTCAGCGACGCGGCAAGCAGCTCGACGACCGCGTCCCAATGCGTCTCCTGCAAATTCATGCCCTCGTGCGCCTTCTCCATCGAACGGCCGGTATATTGCGGCCCGCCCAATGCGTAAGCGATGAACGCCGTCTGATGCCGGCGCTGCTTCTCCATATCGGTGTGCTTAAAGAAGTCATTGATCCGGTCGTCTGCGAGCACCTTCTTATAGAACGCGTCGACGACCGAGCCGATCGCGTCTTTCCCGCCGAGCTTATCGTACAGTGTTGCAGTTTCCGTCAAGGCGAACCCCTCCATAGGTCATTATTTCGCTGCAGCTTAGGTAGAATGTTCCTGCCCGTCCGCGATTACGTTGGCATTCACTTATTCTTCCAAAGGGCGCAGCCCTCGAAATCGCGGATGACGAAGCCGTTCCGGTCCGAATCGAGGATACTTTCATAGTACCATGCGAAGCCGCCGAGCGGTGTGAGCCGCGTCACATTCGCCGACGAATTTCGCCGTCGTAAAACCAGGCGCCTCGGCCGAAGCCGGGGCGCTTGGTTTCGTTTCGTTTATTGACCGATGACGTAAAACTCCGCGATGCTCCACCACCCGGCTTGCGAAGCGGTCGGCGTAATGCGCACGTATCTGGCGGCGGCGGTCGCGAACGATGCCGATACGCTGCCGATCCCCGTGCCGTCCGCCGTACCGGCCGTCGTCCACGTCGCGCCGTCCGTAGACGTCTCGATCGTGTAGTCGACGCCGAAGTTGTCCGGATACGTTCCTTTATGGAAATAGAGCCCATCGATAGCATATTCGGCTTTCATATCTACCTGGAACGTCGAGGCCGGCGAATGACTAGTCGCGTACCAGCGCGTGCTCGCGTTCCCGTCCAACGCATGGCCTCCGATCGATCCGGAAGCCGTCCAGCCGGTTCTTGCCAACGCTCCCGCAGGCGGCGTCTCGAGCGTTCTCGCGTGGATCGTCGCGCTCGCGGCGGATTCGTTGTTCGACGTGTCGACCGCTTTGACGTAGATCGCATACTGCGTATCGGCGGTCAATCCGGCCGCAACGTACGAGGTCCCCGTCACGAGCGTTCCGTTGACCTTCGATCCGCCGACGTATACGTCATAACCCGCGACGGCAGCGTTATCCGTAGAAGCGGTCCAGCCGAGCGTCAGCGTCGTATCCGTGCGCGCCGAAACCGCGAGGTTCGCCGGGACGCTCGGCGGCGTCGAGTCCGCAGGGAGGTAGGTCGCAGTCGTCACCGTGACGGCATTGCTCGCGGCCGATTCGTTGGCCGCCGCGTCGACCGCTTTCACGGTGAACGTGTACGGCGCCGCCGGTGCCAGCCCCGCGACCGTGAATGCGGTGTCGGTGATCAGGCTGCCGTTCGCTTTCGTCGAGCCGTTGTACACGTCGTACCCGGCGACGGCGACATTGTCCGTCGACGCCGTCCAAGCGAGCGATACGGTCGTATCCGTAACGCCCGTACTCGACAACGTCGGCGCGCTCGGCGGAATCAGATCCGGCACCGCGCTCGTCGTTACGGCGGCCGTATTGCTCGCCGCGGATTCGTTGCCGGCCCGGTCTTTCGCCTTCACGGTGAACGAATACGCCGTGGAAGGCGTCAAACCGTAGGCGACGTAGCTCGTGCCCGTCACCGGACGCGCGTTCAGCTTCGTCGCTCCCGCATAGATGTCGTATCCGACGACGCCGACGTTATCCGTCGCGGCCGTCCAATACAAGGAGACGGTCGTCGCCGTATGGCCGGCCGAGGTCAGACCCGTCGGCGCTTGCGGCGCGGTCGTGTCGGCCGGAGGCGTGCCGGACTCCAGCGCCCCGAGGTCGTAGCCGGTTCCGATCGGACGCGCGACGCCGAGCATGTCGGTCGGCACGAGCGTCGGCAAGGACGCGCCGGCGTTAATCGCGCTCGCCGCCGTGCTCGGATTCAGCGCATAGTTGCCTGCGGACGGATTGACGTACCAAGCCGAAGTCGCCGAGACGACGTTGTTCGACTCGATATAATTGCCGCCGTCCCGCTTCTTCAGCGGCTTGTCGGCGAGATTGTTCCGAATCTCCCCGTTGCTGCCCGCCCAGCGCGATTCGATGCCTCCGACGCTCACGCCCGGAGCGATGTTGATCAGCGTATTGTTAAGTGCCTTGAAGTCTACCGCTTTCGCCAAATAGATGCCCGCGTCTTCGGTGTTATGGATGACGTTATTGCGGATGATGCCGCCGTAATGCTCGACGCCGACGACGCCGTTGCGGAAATACTGGGAGCCCGTAAGGCCGCCTCCGAACGATATCGCGATGTCGCTGCCCTTGATCAAGTTGTTTTCGAAGACGGTGTCGATCGAGCCGCCCTTCGCGAACATCGCGTAGGCGACCGAGCCGGAGCTCGGATGGAACGCGTTCTGCACCGTGTTGCCGCGGACGACCCAGCCTCTAGCGGCGATAATGTCGACCGCTTCGACGACGTCGCGCTTGCCTCCGGTCGTATAGCCGAGCACGGAATTTTCGATAAGGCCGTAGTCGGCATACATCGCTCCGGTCGTCGATACGGCCCCGGTCACCTTGAACGCCCCTTCTCCCAAATCCCATGCATAGAGGTTATCGGCATGGAAGTAATAGGAGCCCGAATTCACTTGAACGGCATGGTAGTTGAATTCTCGAATCGTAAGGTCGCGAATCGTAACATAGCTCGAATCGTTGACCCGGATGCTGATATCCTGGTTGCTCGTAATGCCCGGTCCGTCGATGACGGTGTCCGCGACATTCGAGGTCGCGCCTCGAATCGTAATATGGTCTTTCCCGTTAATATTGATCGTGGTCGTCTGCGGGTACGTCCCCGCCGCCAGCGTGATGACGCGACCCGAAGCCGGCGCCCCGTCGATCGCGGCTTGTAAATCGGCGAGCGACGTTACCGTCACGCTGTCCGGCACCGGGTACGCGGTCGTCGCGACCGCGACGTTCGAGACGTCCGAGACGTTGCCGACGTCGTCCGTCGTGCGCACCGCGAAATAATACGTCGTATTCGGCGTCAATTCGTTCGCTTGATACTTCATTGCGGTCCCGCCGGGCAGCTGCAGCAATTCGTCGATCGCTTCCGTCGCCGAGCTCCAGTTGGCCGCCGTGATCGGCGAGGTCGAGTAACGCACCTCGTACGACTTCGCCGCTCCCGTCGCCCCGTCGTCCCCGGGCGCCGTCCACCCGAGGCGGACGCTCTTCGGACCCGTGCGAAGCACGGCGAGATCGGCGATCGCCGATGGAGCGACAAGGTCCGTATTGTTGATCGTCGCCGAGACGACGTTCGACAACGCGGAGACGTTGTTCGCCGTATCGACCGTCTTCAAGGCGAAATGATACGTCGCGTTCGGCGTCAACGCGCCGACCGTCACCAGCTCTTGCCCGCCCGCCGGCTTCGGCATCGGGAGACCGGCGACGGGCGTCGCGGAGTTCCACGTCGATTCCGTGATCGCGAACGGCGCGTACCGCAGCAAGTATTGCTTCGCTTGCCCGCTCGTGCCGTTATCGCCCGGCGCCGTCCATGCGAGGTCGATGCTGTCGAACGTCATCGAGGCGTTCGTCAGATTCGTCACGGCCGCCGGCGGCGTGTTGTCGCCCGGGTCCGCGTACGCTTCGAACTCGATCGGCGTCAATACGTTATGCGAAGTTTGATCCGTGCGCACGTGTCCGCTGCCCCAGACTCTCGCGTATCGCGCGTTCACCGGGGTGCCTAGCGCGATCGTCAGGCCCTCCGCCGACTCTTGATACTCCGGATTCGTCCCTGCGCCGAGCCCGACGGAATTGTTGGCGTCATTATTGTAGACCGTCGTTACGCCGGAAGCGAACGTCGCGCTGTTCGAAAGCTGCACGATCACATCCTTGTTCGTGCGGGCCACGCCGGATGCGCCCCAGTCGCTCACGAGACGAAGCTGATTCAGCGAATACGAAGCGCCTAAATCGACTTGGTAATATTGCGGGCCGGTCGCCGTCCGAATGCCGGCGTAAGCGGAGCTGTTCGTCGAAACTCCGTCCGTAATGACGCTCAGCGCGCCGCCGAACAAGTCGGTCGTGCTGGCCGTCACCGACTTATGGAGCGCGACGTTCACGCCCGCGGCTGTCGCGCCCGAAGCGACGTTCGACAGCGGCGAGGCGTTGCCCGCGTCGTCGATCGTCTTCATCGCGAAATGATACGTCGTATTTACGTTCAAACCGTACAAGGCGAGGCTTTGCGTCGTCCCCGGCGCGGCCGGCAGCGGTTCCCCGGACACTTGCGTCGCGCCGTCCCAGTTCGCGTCGGTGATCGGCGACGTACGGTAACGAATGTCGTAGCTTGCCGCGTTGCGAACCATGCCGTCGTCGCCGGTCGCCTTCCACGTGAGATCGATCGACTTGTTCGTCGGATTCGACGCGGCAAGGTCGGAGATCGCGGCCGGCGCCATCGTGTCGACGCCGTCTCGGACGAGCAGGAACGGCTGATTGACGCCGCTCTCCGAGCTTTCGAACGTCACGGACCATCGATGATCCGAAATATCGGCCAATCGAAGCGTGACGACCTTGTCGCCGGCCAGCTGGCTGTTGACGAAATCCGTCACGTCCACTTCGATGACGCCGGTCTCGTTCGTAAGGAACGTGCCGAGTTGGATCTCGTCGGAGATGTCCGGCTGCACGGTGCTCTTCGCCGTCGCTTCGGACCAATTGTCGTCCAGCACCCCGAACACCGTCACCGGAATCGTCGCCCGCTGCGCGCTGCGGATGTTGATGTACAGCTTCGCGTTCCACGTAGAGGTCGGCGCGAAATTCGCAAGATTGAACTTCAAATACGCATACAGATTTTCATTCACGCCCGTGTGATGCTTCACGAGCAGCTGCGCGGCGTTGCCGTAGACGCCGCCGCCGTAAATGTACGTGTCGTCGGTGGCATTGAACTCCGTCGCGCTGCTGCTCGCCGTCGTCACGGCGAGCGAGTTCGAGAGCGCCGATTCATTGGCCATATCGTCAGTCGTCTTCATGGCGAAATAATACGTGCCGCCGGCCGGGATGCCGTAATAGGTGTACGTCTGCGTCGTGCCCGCGATCGCGGGAGCCGGCTCGTTCTTCAGTTGGATCGCAGAAGCCCAGTTCGCCTCCGTAATCGGAGCCGTACTGTACCGAAGGTCGTACGAAAACGCCGTTCCCGTATGGCCGTCGTCGCCAGGGGCGCTCCACGTCAGCGTCGCCTTGCGCATCGTGACGTCCGTC
>JAPSKX010000332.1 GCA_031181325.1 Paenibacillus sp. | reverse complement strand
CGCCTCCGTCATGCGGATCGGCTCGATGTCGCGGGCGCGGATCAATCCCGCGAGCACCGCCGTCTCGAGCAGCGCCCCCCGCGAGCGCACGACGATGCGGCCGACGCTGACGTCGCCGACGCCGTGGCCCGCGCGGCCGATGCGCTGGATGCCGGAGGCGGCGGACAGCGGCGAGTCGATCTGCAGCACGAGCTCGATATGGCCGACGTCGATGCCGAGCTCGAGCGACGACGTCGCCACGAGGCAGCGGAGCTCGCCGGCTTTCAGCAGTCGTTCGGCCTCGAGCCGGCGCTCCCGCGAGACGCTGCCGTGATGCGGCCGGGCGAAGCCGTCGCCGAACCGTTCGTTCAGGCGCAGCACGAGCCGCTCGGACAACCGCCGATTGTTGACGAAAATCAGCGCCGTCTTGGCGTCGCCCATCAGCTGCGTCAGCCGGTCGAGCAGCGCTTTCCATACGGCTTCCCGATCCTGCGCCGCGACGGCGAAATCCGGTACCGTCACCTGGATGTCGTACGTCTTGTCCATCGCGCTCTCCACGATGGCGCAAGGGCGAGGAGCGCCGTCGTCGCCGCAGCCGGAGAGGAACGCCGCCGCGGTTTCGAGCGGCTTCTGCGTCGCGGAGACGCCGATCCGCTGCGGCGCGGCGCGCCGCGCGGCGCTCGCGGCTTCCGCATCGCGAATCGCGCCGTGCTCGGCCGGGCTTCCGTCCCCATTGCCGCGCATCGCGCCGTGCTCGGCCGGGCTTCCGTCCCCATTGCCGCGCGTCGCGTCATGGCCCGCGGCTTCCGCATCGCGCATCGCGCCGTGCTCGGCGACGTATGCGCCCGCCTCGTCTTTCCTTGCGCTACGTTCCGTCCGTCCTTCCGATTCGACGCTCCTTGCGCCATGGCCCTCGCGTTCGCAGAGGGTGCCGTCTGCGAGGCCCGCACCGCCTCCGGCGAGCGCAATACCGCCTGCGTCGTCGGCGGCGCACAGCTTCGCCAGCCGCTCCAACGACACGCTTAGATGCGCCCCGCGCTTGCTCGGCACGAGATCGTGAATTTCGTCGACGACGACATGCGTCACCGACCTCAGGATACCGCGGCTCCGCTCGGAAAGCAGCAGCAAATAAAGCGATTCCGGGGTCGTCACCAACACATCGGGCGGCCGCTTGAGCATGGAGGCGCGGGTCGACTGCGGCGTGTCGCCGGTGCGCACCGCCGCCGTAATCGGCCGCCAACTTTCGTCGCCCCGGGCCGCCGCCAGCGCGTCGAGCTCCGCGGCGAAGCCGACGACATGATGGTGAATGTCGTTGTTCAGCGCCTTCAGCGGCGTGACGTACAGCAGCCGTACGCCCGGCGCGTACGCATCGCCGCCGGCTTTGGCGCGGGCGATCGCGTCGAGACCCGGCAGCAGCGCGGCGAGCGTCTTGCCGGAGCCGGTCGGCGCGGCGATCAGGGTGTCGCCGCCGCCGATGGCCGCCCATGCCTGGATCTGCACGTCTGTCGGCGCGCCGAAGGTCGTCTCGAACCAGCCTGCCAACACCGGATGAAAGCCGCTTAGCGCCTCGTGGGGCATGGATATCGCTTCCTTTCGCCAAACAAGTATTCGTACTTCCATCGTAGGGGTTCGGCGGTCG
>JAPSKX010000176.1 GCA_031181325.1 Paenibacillus sp. | reverse complement strand
TCTTTCGCCGTCTCCGGCAATACGATTCCGCTAGCCGTCGTCTCTTCTTTCGCGATGGCTTCGATGACTACGCGATCTCCCAAAGGTTTGATCATGACAAAATGGCCTCCTTCAAATATGGTTCTCCTAGAACTTCCTTTTTGTTAGCACTCGCATGTGGTTAGTGCTAACACTCACGATTCAAATTTTACTCATTTCTCGAACTGATTTCAAGAGGAACGAGAAAAAATTTTCCGACTTGCGGCGCCTTCACCATTGTGTCCTGCGAGGCGGGCGTTTAACCTGACGATCTATGAAAATGCCCCGGCGCTTGTCCCGCGCAAGAGGATGCCGGCCGCCCGGCCCGACTAGCGCGTTTCCTAGCAGGGCGGCGGCCTAGGATCAATCCTCTTCCTTCGGGAGATCGGGGTCGGGCGAGACTAGCATCGGCACTTGGCTCCGGTCGCCGATGCCCAGCTTCGAGAAGATGTTGCTGATATGATTTTTGACCGTATTTTCGCTGATCGCAAGCTCCGTCGCAATCTCCTTGTTGCTCATCTCGCGGTTGATGAGGGCGATAATTTCCCGCTCCCGCTTCGTCAGCTTCTGCTCGAACTCGGACGTCTCGCTCCCTTCCTCCGCGGACGACCGGGCGCCGGACGTTTCGAGCGAGAGACCGAAGACGCCGACGATCTCCGTCCCGTCGACGACACGCCTTGCGCAGCTTGGTTGAATCGCGTCCAGGTCAGCGGGAGGTCTTCCTCCCGAACGACCTTATCGAACGGCTCCGAGAGCAGCTCCTTCGCCGAGAACCCCGTGAGCTCCTCGAATCCGCGGTTCACCCTGAGGAAATCGACCGTCCAGGCTCATACAACATACCGCGCCGGGGTAATAGTCGAACAAGAAGCGATATCGCTTGTCGTCTACTCCTAGAAATCTAAGCAGCCGTTCGTCCGATGCCCGCACGCCCATGAGCATAATCCGCGCCGGTCCCCTCCGAACGGCGCGAACGAGCGTCAGCGTCATGCCGGCGGCGAGCCTATAGCTTCGCGATGGAGAGATTCCGGGCGTGACGGCCGAACAGCCCTCGCGGCCCGGCGGTCGACGTCAGATAGGCGATGCCCTCCGCATGATCGCCCAGAATGCGCTCCACCGCCGGCGGATGCCCCTTCGCCGCGAAATGCTCCTCCGGACGGATCCGATTCATGCGGTCCACATCCGTGCGCATCACGCAAGCCGCCGAGCACCCGAGCAGCAGCCCCTTCACTTGGGCTTTCACCGGAGAGAGAAACTCGAGCCGGCCGATCCGGTCCGCCGCCCTTCGGTGCACGGCATGCGGCACGGCGATGAACGACCCGACCCCGAGGGGTTTCCGGTTCAGCGCCAGATTCACGGCGTATTTGCTCGCGGTCACGATGTTGTAAGGAAAGCGAATGTCTAAATAATGATTCAAATCGTTCAGCGCAAGGTCGATGCCGCTCGCCGCGGCCTTCGCGTACCGATATAGATGAGCGGCGGGCACCGCGAAGTCGCCGTCGATAAACAGGAGCACATCGCCGGTCGCGGCCATCGCGCCGATCGCTCGGCCGACGTCGTTCCCGAGCCGCTCGGGGAAGCGGAGCACGGTCGCCCCCTCCTCGATCGCGATGGACGCCGTCCGGTCGCTCGAGCCGTTCGCCACGACGATGATTTCGGTCGGCTCGATCTTCCTCGCTTCCCGAATGACCGCGGCGATCGTCGCCTCCTCGTTCTGGACCGGAACGATGATCGAGACGCTCTGCCCGCCGTACAGCATGGAGGCGGACGGATGTCGCGGCCGCGAGACGACCGGAAGGCGCATCGTCCCCGCGTGCAGCCGCCGGGCGATGTCTCTCCGGCGCCCCCCGTCCGCGAAGCCGCCGCGCGCATCGTTCCAGACGGCCGCCAGCGCTTCGAGATGATCGCCGATCATCCGCTCCTCCGACGGCGACAGCCCCTCGGGCGGCGCGTCATGCTCCTCAGGCCGATGCCGGTTGCGCGCGATCACCTCGACGGCGCGCGAGCGGTCGAGCTTGAAGCGGGAAGTCGCCGCGAGGAGATGCGCATGGATCGGATTCGCGAGTGTCGCGTAGCCGATCCGGACGGCGGCGTCCTTCGTCATCGCGTGCGGCACCGAGAGGAGCGAGTCGATCCCCAGATCGTCCCGCCGGATCATCGCGTTCGCGACCTGGCGCCAGACCGTCGTGCTGTGCGGGCGCCGCTTGCGGGTAAACAAGGCATCCATATTATTGAATGCGACATCCGCGCGGCCGGTGACGACCGGTCGAACGAATTCGCGAAGCTCCTCTTCGGGGAGTGCCATATCGGCGTCCAGGAACAGCAGGACCTCCCCCTTCGCGGCCCTGGCGCCGACGGCTCTGCCGACGTCGTGACCGAGCGGCTCGTCGTATGCGACGACGCGGCAGCCCATCTCCGCGGCGATCGCCGCCGTGCCGTCGGCGCAGCCGTTGGCGACGACGATAATTTCGAGCGGCCGCAGCCGCTGCGCCGCGGCGATGCATTCGCGAATCGTGCCCGCTTCGTTCCGCGCGGGAATGACGATCGACAAGGATCGTCGCATATCGATCAGCCCCCTCCCCCGGATTGCCCACGGTACCAGTTCAGCGTAAGCTCCAGACCGACGCCCAGATCGACCTTCGGGAGGAAGCCCACGATGGTCCGCAGCTTGTCGGTATTCGGCAGCCGCCTCGGAATCTCTTCGAAGCCGAAGGGGTACACCGTCTCGTAAGGGATCGTCACGATGCGCGACGGGCTCCGCGAGATCGACTTGACCAGCCGAGCGACTTCCATGATCGGGATTTCATGCTCCGTCCCGATGTTCACGACCTCGCCGTCGGCTTCGGGCCGCAACGCGAGTACGGTCGCCTCCGCCGCGTCTTCGACGTACGTAAAGCAGCGGGTCTGCTTGCCGTCGCCGTATACCGTAATGTCGCTGCCGTCCAGCGCCGCGCGGATGAACTTCGGCACGACGCCGCCGTACGGACCGTCCTTCTGTCCGGGGCCGTATACATTGAAGTAACGAACCACGGTGACCGGAAGCCCCTTGCGGGCGTAACCGAGACAGAGGAATTCCTCGACGAGCTTCGCCGTCGCGTAGCTCCAGCGCAGCTTCTTCGAAGGGCCGTACAGCAGGTCGTCGTCCTCGGCGAACGGCGGGCGCGCCTTGCCGTACACCTCGGAGGAGGAGGCGAACACGACCTTCCGGCGATACTTCAGCGCGGAACGCAGGACGTTCATCGTACCGGTCAGATTGTTCTCGATCATCTCGGCCGGCGCCGCCATCGTCGTCTTGACGCCAAGCCTCGCTGCGAGATGGAAGACCGCGTCGCTCCACGCGACCAGCCGTTCGACGAGAGTCGCATCCGTGGCGCTGCCCGTCATATACAGTACGCCCGGCAACGGGTCTTTCGCCGCGGCGGTATCCAGCGAGAGGACGCACCAGCCGTCCTCGAGCAGCCGTTTCGCGACGTGGGAACCGATAAACCCGGTCCCTCCGGTCACTAGTGCGGTTCGTCGATTCGACGTCGTCATCCGGCATCCCTCCGGTTCAGCCAGCGCATGACGCCGCGCGTATCTATAATATGCTTGGCGTGCCGCCGGATCATCTCCCAGTCCACGTCGGAATGGTCCGTCAGAATGACGACCGCGTCGACGGCGCGAATCAATTCCGGCGTCAGCTTCATCGAAATATATTTTTTGCCGTTCGCCGTAATTTCGGAAACATGCGGATCGCAGAATTGCATCTCGCAGCCTGCGGAAGCCAGCAGCGTAAACACGTCGACCGCGGAAGACTCCCGAACGTCGTTGACATCCTTCTTATATGCCAGCCCGACGGCGAGCACGCGGCCCGAAGCTCCTGCGGCGCGAACGACCCGCTCCGCGATGCGGCGAGGCCGTTCGGCGTTGATGCGATGCGCGGCCCCGATCAGCTCGCTCGTCTCGCCGACTTGCTTCGCCTTCCACTGGAAATACATCGGGTCGACCGGGATGCAGTGTCCGCCGATGCCCGGCCCGGGCCAGTACGGCGTATAACCGAACGGCTTCGTCGATGCCGCCTGCAGCGTCTCCCAGAAGTCGATGCCCAGCTTCTCGCAGATCAGATCGAGCTCGTTCACGAGCGAGATGTTGACGAGACGCTGGATATTCTCGAACAACTTGCACATCTCCGCCACCTGCGGCCGGCTGACGGGGACCGTCTCCCGGAACAAGCGGGCGTACAGCGCGTTCACCCGTTCCAGGCACGCGAGCGTCATCCCGCTGACGACCTTCGGTATCGACTCGATCGGGAATCGTTCGTTCCCGGGGTCGATGCGTTCGGGCGAATAACCGAGATAGAAGTCCTTCCCCGCCTTCAGACCGTTCGCCTCCATGATCGGCAGGATCACTTCTTCGAGCGTACCCGGATATGTGGAGCTTTCGATGACGATCGTCTGACCGCGGCGAAGATGCCCCGCGACGAACGCCGCGGCCCCCTCCATCGCTCGCAAATCGGGATCGCCCTGTTGATCGAGCGGCGTAGGCACGCTGACGATCACATAATCGGCGGCGGCCACGGCGCTCGAAGGCGTCTGCACTGAGAACGTCCCTCTCGCCCGCGCCCGCGCGACCGCCTCCCCCGGCACGTCGGGAATATAACTTCTTCCGGCGCGAAGCGCTCGAATTTTCCGTTCGTCTTTATCGAATCCCAAGATGGGAAATCCTTTCTCGTGGATATGCATGGCCAGCGGCAGGCCGACATAGCCTAACCCCACTACGGCTACCTTCCAAGGCATTTTCGGATTCATGGATGTTCCCTCCCCAGTTGTTCCAAGATGGCCCGATTCCGGTTTCCGTCGAAGAAGCCGCCGCGCCGGTCCGTCCGACGAAGCACATAGTCGATCGCTTCGACGTGATCGCCGACGATCCGCTCGAACGCCGGCGCCGTCCCGCCCCGCAAGGCGTGGTCGGGCCGAATGCGATTCGGCGTCAAGACGTCCGTATAATGAACGTTGCGCACGTCGAATCCGCCCATGATCGCCATCGCCTGCGCGAGCGGCGGGATCATCAGATTTCGAAACCCTATGGCGTCGACGACGCGTCGGCTGATCGCATGCGGCACGGCTGTCATCGATCCGTTGAGCAGCTCGGGCCGACGTAAACAACAATTCAGAAAATATTTCGCGGCGCTGACCGCGTCCAGCGGCATGCTGCGGTAACACAGCCTCGTTAAATCGTTGAGCGCGACGTCGATCCCCGATTCGACCGCTTGCACGTACGCGCGCAAATCCTCGGCGGGCACGACGAAGTCCCCGTCGATGAACAGCAGCGTCTCGCCCGACGAGAATGCGGCGCCGACCGCGCGGCCGACGTTATGGCCCAGGCGCTGACGAAACACCAGCACGTTCGCCCCGACCTGCATCGCTCGCGACACCGTCTCGTCGTCGGCTCCGTTCGCGACGACGATAATTTCGTCCATTCCCGCCTTGCGCGCTTCCCGCACGACCTCCCGGATCGTATCCCGCTCCTCGCCGACAGGGATCACGGCGCTGCGCCGCGCCTTGCGAAGACGCCGAGGCGCTTCATAGGTACGAAGGAATTCCCGATTCCGGGCCCCGTCCGTCAATAACGCGCGCGGTCCGAATCGCTCGATCGCATAAGCGAGCGCCTCCAGATGATCGCCGAGGATGCGCTCCGTCGATTCGGGGAACGGCGAGTCTCCGCGCTTCCGCGCGTGCATGAGCCTCGGCTGGTTCGGCGTCACGACATCCACCGCGCCGGCATGCCAGATCGACAGCCCTTGCTCCATGGCGACGGCTTGCGCGACCACCGGCGTCGCCAGCCGCTGCCAGCCGATGCGCTCGACGGCGCGCCGGCTCATCGCGTGCGGAATCGCAAGCAGCGAATTCCCGGAAAGATCGATGCGGCGCATCATTCGGTTGAACATTTTCTTGGCCAGCGTCGTATAATGGGGTAATCCCGTAGCATTTACCCACGACAGGTCGTTTAACGCGATATCTCGGCCATTTTCGATCGCCGCGACGAACGGTCGCAGCCGGTCGTGCCCGATCGGAATGTCCCCGTCGAGGAACAGCAGCACGTCGCCCTTGGCGTAATACGCGCCGATCGCGCGTCCGACGTCGTTCCCGAGCGGATGCTTGAATTCATATACGTTGCAGCCCAGCTCTCGGCACAAGCGAGCGGTTCCGTCCGTCGAGCCGTTAACGACGACGACGATCTCGACCGGCGACAGCATCCTCGCTTCCCGAACGACGGCGGCTATAGTAGCCGCCTCGTTTTGTACCGGGATGACGACGGAAAGCTTCCGCGGCGTCATACGAAAAATCTGACGTACGCGATCGCGTCCATCCGAACGGTGATGTCTTCCGAACCGCCGTAACCCGGATACTGGGCGACTCGGACCGTGACGGTAGAGCCGGTCACGCCGATCAGAATGCCCGAGATCGTCTCCGTCGCCGTCGCGATCTGCGCGCTTTCGTTCAAGCGAGCGCGAAGTACATTTTCGAACATCTCTCTCATCCTCTCCGAAGTATTAGTTTACAGCGCCTGCAAAGAGACGATGTTGCGGAACGGCACGACCACGATCGTGCTAGGCGTCTCTTGAATGAGGAGGTAGTCCTCGCCGACCTCCGTCAGCGTGCCGCTGACCGGCCCCGCCGTCGTGGAGACTTGCACCGCCTCGTTCAGCAAGCGCTGCGCGATCTCGCGGATCCCCTCGTCGCCGCCGATCGCGGACCGCAGGAATCGCGCGAAGCGGTCGGAGTACAGCTCTCTCCGCAAGTTGCGGCGGAGATTGCGGCGCGTATACCGCACCTCCCGGAGGACGTCATTGCGCACGTCTCGCAGCTCGCGGCGTAAGCGCTTCATGCCCTTGCGCAGCTCCTTGCGAAGCTTGCGCACCTCCCGACGGGTCCGCCCAGACGATCTCCCGCCCCCTTTGATCTTTGCGTCGCCTTCCATCCGAGCACGGAAGTTAACGTTCATGCGGCATCTTCTCCTTTACCCTATGGTGTCGTAGCGATGCTGCGGAGAACCCGCCCGAACCGTCCGCCCGAATCCGGCCCCGTTCGTCCGCAGCATCGATAGTCCAACTTATGAGCCGGGGCGGAAGATGGTATAGGTATGCGTTGAAAATTCGTGAAAATGGGGAAGCCGCCCTGTACGGCATTCGCCGGGCAGAAAGCAAGCGCGGCGCGGCGGTACCCGGCGCGCGGATGCATGCATCCTGCAATTTCTCTGGTGTGTCGTACCTTCAAAAATGGGGGAATAACGATCACGAGGCTTCGCCTTTTGTATGTGTAAGCGTTTTCAAAATGAGCGATAAGTAAAGCTAGGAATTCGGCTGTTCGTTACTGCTCCTCCGACCCATAACGTACGAAAGACGAGCCGCGACGGCCCGTCTTTCGGTGAAACCTGCGATTCGGTTATTCGGGAAGACGCTTGTCTTCCTTCTTCGGATCGGCGACGGCCTCGGCGTCGATGACGTTGCGGGAAGCGCTGTTCGCCGCCGGCTTTTCGTCGTTGTCGTCATCGTCCTTCAACAGCTCTCTCGTGCCTTGCTTGAATTCGCGCAGCGTGCGTCCGAACGCACGTCCGAGCTCCGGCAGCTTCTTCGGTCCGAAGAGGAGGAGCGCGATCAGCACGATCAGGATGATACCCGGTAAGCCGATTTGACTCATGGCGGTTACGCCTCCTTCTATTTAGTATCGGAACTCATTCTCTTCCTAGGAATGTCCCGATACCGACTACTTTAACAAGCCGCCGTAGCCGAGCCGCACGATGTCCGAGCGCTCGATCCGCTCGTCGGCGCATACCCGAGGAAGCAGGACGTCGAACGACGTGTACGGTTCGTAGATGACGGCGCCGGGCAAGCCGAAGATCGGCGTGCCGCCAGGCAAGTAGCCGAACAGCATCATCGAGCCGGGCAGCATCGGGGTGCCGTACGTGACGATGTCCGCGCCGGCCTTCTTGATCGCCCCGGGCGTCCGATCGTCGGGATCGACGGACATGCCGCCGGTCACGAGAACGAGGTCGACGCCGCTCGCTTGCATGTGCCGGATATGCTCGACAATGCTGTCCGTGTCGTCGGGAGACAGCCGTTGCTCCGCGACCTCCGAGCCGAGCGCCGCCAGCTTGTCTCGCAGCACAGGGCCGAACTTGTCGTCGATGCGCCCGGAGAACACCTCGCTGCCGGTCGTGACGATGCCCGCCTTCAGACGGCGGAACGGCTTCACCGAGACGATGGGCGCGGCATTCGTTCGATAGCGATGCTGCTGCGCCGTCGTCTCGAACCGGGCGACGGTCGCCTCCTCGACGAGCAGCGGCACGACCCGCGCCGCCGCGAGCGCCTTGCCGGGCTGTACGACCGTGTTGTTCAAGATGGTGCTGAACACGACGGTTTCGATCTCGTTAGCGAGGTGGACGAACGTTTCGTCGATCTTCGCGAGTCCGGCGATCGTCGATTTCAAGCTCACCTTGCCTTCGACCGGCTCGGTCGTCTCGATGTGCTCGCCCGCCGTCGCCCGCGCCATCCGGATCGCGGCGTCCTCCTCGTGCACCCAGCCCTCGGGTACGTCGAGAATGTAAATGTGCTCTTTGCCGATGTCGAGCAGTAACGGAATGTCCGCTTGGGTAATCGTGTGCCCTTTGCGGAACGCTCGGCCTTTGAACTCGCCCGGCACGATGCGGGTCAAATCATGGCCGAGACGCAGACCTACGGCGTCCTGCACGCGCACTTCCTTCATAGGAGGCTGCTTCATTCCTCCGGCGCCTCCTCTTGCCCGGACAGGCTCCGCATCGCCGCCTCGAGGTCCGCCATGATCGCCATCATCGCCATGCTGACGCCCTTCGGCCGACTCGGCAGGTTCACGATCAGCGTCTTGCCGCGAAGGCCTGCGGTGCCTCGGAACTGCGCGGAGGGGATGCGGCGGGACGCTTGGTTGCCGCGGATCAGCTCCCCGAAGCCCGGAATTTCCCGGTCGACGACGTGGCGCGTCGCTTCCGGCGTTACGTCCCGCACCTGCAGTCCCGATCCGCCCGTCGTCAGGATGAGATCCGCTTGGTGATACTCGGACATCTCGATCAATGCGGCCATGACTTCATCCATCTCGTCGGGAACGACGCGGTCCTCGATAATGTCCCCGTGAAGTTCCTCCTCCACCAGCTCCCGGATGACGAGCGCGCTCGTCGACTCCCGCTCTCCGCGGGCGCCGCGGTCGCTGGCGGTCAGAATCGCCACTTTCCATCGCATGGTTCCTCTCCCCCTTCTATGGACAGTACCCGTTCATCGAAGCGATTCGGGCTCCCGATCCGCCGGAACGCCTTCCGAATCGCGGACGAAATCCCCGCTCTTGCCCCCGGTCTTCCGCTCGAGCCGCGTCGGCCCGATCGTCATCGCCTTGTCCATCGCCTTGCACATATCGTAGACGGTCAGCGCGGCGACCGAGACGGCCGTGAGCGCCTCCATCTCGACGCCCGTGCCGCCCGTCGTGCGTACCGTCGCAGCGATTCGAAGCGTGCTCTCGCCGTCGTCGTCGAACGCGATGTCGACCCCCGTAATTCGAATCGGATGGCACATCGGGATGACGTCCGCCGTCTTCTTCGCCGCCATAATGCCGGCGACCTGCGCTACGGCGAGCACGTCGCCCTTGGCCGTCTTGCCGGCCTTGATCGCCGCGAGCGTCTCCGGCTTCATCGCGACGGCCGACGTCGCCGTCGCCGTGCGCTCGGTGTCGGCCTTGCCGGAGATGTCCACCATCCGGGCGCGGCCTTGTTCGTTGAAATGCGTCAGCTCCATCCGAATTTCCTCCCCGTCTTGCAATCGATGACGCCTTCCTCCGTCAGCAGGAAACGGACACGCGCGTCGTGCGGCTCCGTCGGCACGACGTCGACGACCTGCGCCGCGAACGCCGGCGCGGCGACGATCAGCGCGCCGGCGTCGATCGCGGCGCGAATAGGCCCAAGGAGGCGATCGTAGTAGCCTCCGCCGTAGCCGAGACGCCCGCCGCG
>JAPSKX010000175.1 GCA_031181325.1 Paenibacillus sp. | reverse complement strand
CGCTGCGCCGCAAGTCCCGCTCCAGCGCCTCGAGTTCATCCCCGAGCCGCTCCAGCTCGAGCGGCGGCAGCGCGCGTGACGCCAGCTCGTCGCGCTGCCGCTCGGCCTCCTCCGCCAAGCGCTCGATCCGGTCCGATTCCTGGCGTTGCTCCGCAAGCTTCCCGTCCATCGGATTCGGCCACAACGCGAGCGCGGCATAGCAAACCAAAAGGCAAGCCGCGGCGCCGAGCGCCCGGCCGTGCCGCGGCTGCGGCAGCCGCTCCGGTAGCCGCGCGACGAACGCGTTCGCATGCGCGAGCGCCTCCTCGCGCTGGAGGCGGGCGATGACGTCGTTCGCTTCCAGCGCGAATAGCGCCGTCGTGATCCGATCCTCTAAGCCTCCCGCGCGGTCCATCGCCCGCGCGGCGTCCGCCTCGCCGGGCCGCACGACGAGGGAGGCGAGGGCTCCGGCGACGGCGCCGACGAACGGCAAGAGCGCGCCGACGAGCCGATAGAACGGAATGGGCAGCAAGAAGCCGGCGACCGCCAGCGCGACCGCCGCCGCGCCGCCGACCGTCAGTCCGTACGCGGCGAAGCGAACCGCTCGAAACCGGAACAGCCTCGATCGAACCTTCGCGATCTGTCTAAGCAGCGCTTCGCGTTCCATAGCGCCTTCCCCTTCCGTTACGGAATGTCGCGCGGTTCAGTCCCTCCCAGCATCGCACCGGCGTTACGCCGCTCTCCGGCTTCGCCGCGGCACCGGCCGCAGCAGTCGAATCGCCGTCGCGACGGCCAGCGCCGCGATCGCCGCATGCGACGCCACGAACACATGCCATAGCCGCAGTCCGGCCGGCCCTCCTCGGAAAAATTCCCCCTCGAAGTCCGGCTCGAAGAGGCCGAGCATCGCCGAGATCGGATTGAGGCCGAGCAAGAGGCCGGCTTCCAGCCGCATCCCGGCCCCCGCCACGCCCATCAGGAACATCGCCAGGAGTCCCGTGAACGCGTACAGGAACAGCCCGGTGCCGTACGTCATAATGATCGCGACGACCGTCTTCTTGAATAGGGTCGAATACATCACCCCGAGCGAACCGAGCATGATCATCACGAGGGCGAAAATGCCGAACGCCGATAGCAGCTGCCCCGGCGAGATGCCCCCGAACAAAAACACGATGCTGTACACCGGCAGCGTCGCGAAGACGACGAGCAGCATGAAGCTTAACGCTGCCGCCAGCTTGCTTAGCACGATCGCGGACGAGCTCTGCTGCGTCGTCAGAAGCATGCTTAGCGTCTGTTTCTCGCGTTCCCCGCTGATGACGCCGGCCGTTAAACCCGGCGCCATGAAGCAGACGAGCACGATTTGCGCGCCGCTGAGGAAGTAGAAGAGCCCTCGGCTCGCCTCCGGCGTAAAGCCGTTCATGCCGTAATTTTGCATCGCAAGGTAGATATAGCCGAGCGCCAACAAGCCGATGACCGCTAAATACGCCAGCAGCGCCAGCGGAGCGCGGATCGTGCGCATGCGGAGTCGGAACTCCTTTTCCAACACCGGATTGATCATCCGCGGATTCCGGTTCATGGGCGGGCCCCCTTCGTAATTTCCAGAAAGACGTCCTCGAGATCGGTCTGCTCTTCGCTGAACGACACCACGCGGAACTCCGCGGCGACGAGCCCCCGCAGCAGCTCCCACTGCGTCTCGTCCGTCCCGCCGTAATGCGCGCTCACGCCGGTCTCGTCGCGATGCGCGAGCGTGACGCCGGGCTGCTCCTTCAGCCATAGGACGGCGTCTTCTTCTCGGTCGAGCAGCCGGATGCGCAGCACGCGGTTCGCGTTCATGCTCTGCTGAATGTCGCTGACGCGGCCTTTGGCGACCAGGAGCCCGTTTTCGATTACGCCGATCTCGTCGACCATCTCCGCCAGCTCCGGCAAAATATGCGACGAAATAATAATCGTCTTGCCCATCGACTTCAGCTCTTTCAATATTTCCCGCATCTCGATGCGCGCTCTGGGGTCCAGTCCGGAAGCCGGCTCGTCCAGAATGAGCAGCTCCGGATCGTGCACGAGGCATCTCGCGAGGCACAATCGCTGTTTCATGCCTCGGGACAGCGAGTCGACGTAAGCATCGGCCTTATCCGATAAATTGACGAGCTCGAGCAGCTGCGGAATGAGCTTCTGCCGCTCCGGCCTGGCGATCCCGTAGCTCGCGCCGTAGAAGTCAAGGTACTCGGTCGCCTTGAAGTTGTCGTAGACGCCGAAGAAATCCGGCATATACCCGATCAAGCGGCGAACCTCGTGCGGGCGCTCCGTCACCTCGATGCCGCCGACCTTCGCCGAGCCGGACGTCGGCAGCAGCAGCGTCGCGAGAATCGACATCGTCGTCGACTTGCCGGCGCCGTTCGGGCCGACGAAGCCGAACACCGTGCCCCGGTCCACCGTCAGGTCGAGCTTGTTCAGCGCCGTGAACGCGCCGTACGTCTTCGTTAATTCGCGAATTTCGATCAAGGCCGCACCGTCCCTTCCGCCGACAACGCCGGATAATCCAACATCCCGTTCTGCCCCGCGATCAGCTTGACCCGAAGCGTTCCTTCTTCCGTGATCGACTCGGCCAGCCGTTCGCCGGTCAGCTCGACCGACGCAGCGTCGATCGGCTCCCAGCTCCCCCCGGTCCACAACTCGAACTTGAAGGACGTCGGCACGTTCGTCAGCGCGGCTTTCTCGTACGTCCAACCTTCGTCTTGCGGCAGCCGATAGACGAGGACGAGCTCGCCCGCTCCGATCTCGATCTCGCCGTTGCCGTAGTGATTCATATACGAAATGCCGCTGTTCTCCGTCGAAGGGACGATAAAGCCGCCGGGAATCGCGATGCGTCCGTCGTGCTCGAATTCGAACCGCATCGGCTGCACGTACAGCTCGATCTGCGTCGCGTTAACGGCCATGCCGTCGATCGCGAACGACGCCTCCTCGGCCTTCGCGAAGCCGATCAGCATCGGCTCGGCGTCTTGACCGACGATCCCTCCGTTCCATCGCGACTCGGCGAAGGCGTTGAGCAGCGCCCGCTCCCGCTGCTTCTCGTCCGAGCGGCCCGTATTCGGGAACGCGCGATCGCCCGCATTGGGCGGGATGACGGCGGGTCCGCCTCCCGTCGACAGGCGGAACTCGCGGCGTTCGCCCTTCGCGAGGTCGCCGATCCGCACCCATCGCCCGCCGTGCAGCGCCCAAGCGTCGTAGAGGTCACGGTTCGTCCCGTTGACGACCTCGCCCGCGATCGCCCCGGCGTCGTACCGCATCGTATATTCGAACGAACCGGCCGCTTCGACGCGTTCCGCCGCGGTATACGCCTTGCGCACCGACCAGAACGGCACGTTCCGGAACGTCGCCGTCGTACGATCCGCCTCGCTGCGCACGATCGTCTCCGTTCGGTCCTGTATGCTTCCGCCCCCGTAGTTCACCCGGAAGGGAGCGACCTGACGCTCGCCTTCCCAGGACAACGTATACTCGCCGCCGCTCGGCACGAACACCGACGCTCCGGTCGTCCGGACGGCCGCGCCGCCGCCGTCCAGCTCGTAGATGCTAAGCGACTGCGCCAGCGTCGAGCCGCGGCCGGACGCGCCGATCCCGTAGATGAGCGCGCTCGCGAGAATCGCGACGGCGGGGATGGCGACCCACCCCCACTCGCGGCGATCGAGCTTCTTGAGCACGAAATACAGCAGCGGGGCGACTACAATCGCATATGCCAAGAACAGCAGCACCAGCATGCGGTAATTCGGGGGAACGAATTGCGGGAACGTCTCCAAGGCGCGATCGAATTCCCACGACGAGTTGAAATACATCGGACCGCCCGAACCGGGGGCGTTCACGTGAAGCGCGTCGGAGAGGATCCGCTCCCATAACGCCGCGTTGCCGCTCCACGACGCGAGCGGCTGCGACGCCAGATCGTACGCGACGTAGACGACGACCCCCGAGCCGAAGCTCCGGCTGACGACGAGCGGGACGCCGCTCTCCGCGAACAGCGTCTCGCCCTCCTTGACGCCGGCGGCCGTAACGGAAAGCGGACCGTTCAAGGGAAGCTCTAGGCCCGCGGCTCGTTCGAAGGAGGGCAGCGCGCTCACCGTCGTCATTCCGGTCGCTTCGACCGGCGACAACGCCTCGAACGCCGCAGCCGTCTTCGCGAACCCGGCGCCCCCGGCAAGAATCAGCCGCCCCCCTTGTCCGACCCACGCCTGCAATTCCTCGACTTGCTCCTGCGAGAGCGCGTCCGTCGCCGCGTCGTTGAACGCGACGGCGTCCAAGCCGTCCAGCATGGCCGCATCCCAAGGAAACTCGTCGATCGCAAGCCGAATCACGTCCACCTGATATCCCTTCTGATTGAGCAGCGTCAGGAAATTCAGCGTATCCGGATCGCGCGCCGCGACGCCGATCGTCAGCGCATGCGGCGGCGACGCCGCCGTTTCGACGGACACCTTCCCTTGCGAGAACGGAATTTCCGGCCCTCTCCCGACGCCTCGCTCATGGAAGGCGATCCGGTTGTTATTGAGATGCAGCGGCTTGCCCGGAAGCGCGAACCAGACGACCTTCGCGCTCTGCGACGGCAAGTCGAGCGCCTTCGCGAATACGGCGTCGCTTCCGTTCTCGGCGAAATGGATCGCCAGCTCGCCCGAGACGTCGTCGCCCGGATTCGTGACGGTCGCCTTCACCGGGAACCATTCTCCTTCCGTCATGCTTCCGCCGTAACCCGCCTCGACGACGATGCGCAGAGGCTCCCGGTCGGCGGACGCGACCTGCATGCCCGGCAGCGGAAAGCTTGTCCCCCATAGCGCCGCGGCGACCGCCGCCGTCCCGATCCAGCGTAACTTCGAAACCCAACCTCTCGTCCGCACCTGTGCGCAAACCCCTCTTCTTCTGGAAAATGTCGCCCCTCTACTATCCCAAAATCGGTATATATATGAAATGACGGCCGCTACGTCGGTAAAGTTGCATCGTCTTCGCCGGAACGGATGAGTTCCTCGTCGTTGGATTCGCGCGCCATTACGCATTCATTCCGCGCTTTACTTCCTCGATAACGGCTTTTACCCCTTCATGAATCTGCTCCGGCTGCGCGCGGGAGATGCTGATTCGCATAAATTTCTCCCGTTGAAGATAGTCCGAGAGGTAGAACAGCTTCCCGCCCGCCACGAGAATCTTCCTTTCCTTCAACCGATCCACCACCCGCTCTAAATTGACTGCGAGCGGCACCTTGAAGTGCGTGAACACGCCCGACCGGACATCCGCCGATTCGAGCAGCCCCGCGCCGTTGTATCTCTTGACCGCATCCTGCAAGATCCCGATCCTCGTCTCGTACTGCCGATAAATTTTTTCCTTGTGCCTCTCGTACATCCCGTTCTTCAGGTAAATATCAAGAGCCGCTTGCGAGAGCATGGCGGCGCCGTTCAGCCCATGGTACTCATGGAAGCGATCCGCAATCGGGTCCGGCAATACCGCGGCGCCTAATCGCAATCCCGGGAAGATGATTTTGGAGAAGCTTTTTAAATAAACCACATGACCGCTGCGATCATACGCAAATATCGGCTCGAAGCCCCGCCGGTCTCCGAGATCTGCCGCATAGTCGTCTTCCACCACATAGACGTCATATTTGGCTGCGAGACGGGCGATCGTCTTTTTCTCCCCGACGCTGTAAGACGTGCCGAGCGGGTTGTGATGTCTCGACATCGTATAGAAACATTTGATATCCCCGTCGCGAAATCGTTCCTCCAGCTGCAACAGGTCGATCCCGTCCGCGGTTCGCGCGATGGTCTTCACCGGCAGTCCTTGTGCCTCAAGGAATTTCAAAAATAAAGGATAACTCGGCTGCTCCACCAAGACCGCCGTCCTTCCGTTCGGAAACGGCATCCGCGCCAACGTTTGAAGCGCCTGTTGTATTCCCGACGTCACCGCGATTTGCCCGGCCTTGGCGAACACTTGATCGTCGGCGAGATGCGCGGCGAGCGTTTCGCGCAAAGCGACGAGCCCCTTCGAATCCCCATAGGTAAACAAATGGTATTTGTACGTATCGATGGCCTTGTTCAAACAATGTTGAAAGTCCCGGTACGGAAATACATTCAGGTCCGGGGAGGAAGAAGCGAAGTCAATGATCCCGGCATCCCTGCCGGAGTCATCCTCTTCGTTCTCCACCATGTAAAATCCGCTCTGCGCAATCGAATAGATCGCATGACGTTTTTCAAGCTCCGCGTAAGCCCGCGTCACCGTGCCGATGCTGCAATCGTACAACTCCGCCGCTTGCCGAACGGACGGCAGCTTCTGTCCCGGGCGAAGCTCGCCCGCGGCCCGCTTTCGTTCAATATCCGCCAGAATATCCAAATATTTCGTCATGACCGGATAGCCCCCTGAAATGCCTTATATCCTTCACTATAGCGAAAAGAGCCCTCCCGCACGATAACCGCCGACTTTAACTGTATCGATACAGTTTCGCTATATACGAATTGTGCGTCGGCGCGGGATGGCTTACGATTCGAATTACCGGTTCGAACCTCTCATTCGCAAATAAGGAGAAGATTATCTATGCAATCCATAAAACGACGCGATCGCTTCTACGCTTACATCGCCGTTCTCGTCTATGCAATCATTATCGGATTATCGTTTCTGTTTTCGAAGGTCGCTCTCGTGTATGCGAGCCCCGTCGACACGCTCGCTTTTCGCTTCGCCTTGTCGTTCGCGGCGATTGTCTTCCTGATCGCCGCCCGCGTCTTTCGGATTTCGCTCAAGCGCAAACCATGGCCGAGATTACTCTACTTAGCCCTGTTGTATCCGCTCGGGTTCTTTCTCTTGCAAACCTTCGGATTAATGCATGCTTCGTCGGCCGAGGGCGGCATGATCTTTGCGACGACGCCGATCCTGACCGCTTTGTTGGCGGCCGTGTTTCTCAAGGAATCCACGACGACGAGACAGAAGCTCTCGATCCTGATTTCCGTGTCCGGCGTGATTTCGATCTTTGTCATGCAAGGCGTCGGCATGGATCTGACGAATGCGACGGGCATATTGCTGCTGACCGTCTCCTGTCTCGCGTCCGCGGGCTATGTCGTCCTTTCGCGTTATCTGCTTCGCACGTTCACCCCGCCCGAGGTGACCAGCTTCATGATGGCGGTCGGGTTCGTAGTTTTCGGAATCGCGTCGCTCCTCGGTCATGCGGCGAACGGGACAATGAACCGAATCCTCGCGCCGCTCTCGAATCCGGAATTTGTCTGGTCCGTTTTGTTTCTCGGCATTCTGGCATCGCTGGCGACAGCGTTCTCGTCCAGTTATGCGTTGACGAAGCTCGAAGCTTCCAAGATCAGTGTGTTTTCCAATCTATCCACCGTCATCTCCATCGCGGCCGGCGCCTTCATTCTCGGAGAGACGGTGACCATCTACCATCTTATCGGCTCCGCGCTCATTATTGCAGGCGTCATTGGAACGAACGCGAAGCCGAAGACCCGGCAGGGCAGCATCGCGCTAGAAGGAGTGTAAGGAATGCTTGTAAAATTAGAGAGCCAATCGGATTTCTTCACAGTATCGAGAGAGAGGCATGCCGCGAAGCGGTTCGACGATACGTACCGGATTCATCCCGACATCATCCGCGCCCTCATCCATAGCGCCTCGGAAGCGGCATCCGCCTGGAATCTGCAGCATTGGAAATTTATCGTCGTTACGGATCGGGCTCGAAAGGAGGAATGGTTCGACATCGCGTACGGACAACGGCAAATCGCGGAAGCCTCCGTCGTCGTCGCGATTCTCGGGGATTTGCAAGCGAATCGCAATGCGGAGGAATCGATTCGAGTAAACGAGAGACGCTCCCGCGCGAACGCGGAGCGTCTCTGTGCATTGCGTTAGAGTACCGGTACGTACGGTTCGTACTTCGGGTTGCAATAATACGGCGGCCGCGGACCGATCGTCGGCAGCCGCAGCGGCTGCGCGTCGGCATTGTACTGAACCGCCTGCTTCTCCGGCGCTTCCGATGCGAGCAAAAATTTGACTTCAGGGTTGTAATAATAAGGTTGTATTGCATTCTCCTCCTTCGTTCCGTCTCCCTTCACCTTATGTATCCCGCGCGCATCTTGAGTCTGTACCCGAATTGGGTCAGACACCTTCCGCTCCTGCCCAACATAGGGTATCTCGAACAGGAACGCGTCTTAGGAGGTAACTTTATGTCCAGCGGAAAAGGCATCCCGAAACCCCATTTGACATATCCCATGG
Organism: Paenibacillus sp.; assembly: GCA_031181325.1. GTDB lineage: Bacteria > Bacillota > Bacilli > Paenibacillales > YIM-B00363 > Paenibacillus_AE. Next base: position 1,877 of record JAPSKX010000175.1, on the reverse strand, counting down.
TTCCGAACTACGGCAAGATCACCCGATCCGAAGAGGTCGCGATTACGGTGCCCGAACAACGCCAGCTTCGCCAGCCCGGCGTCGAAAGCGTCATGGTCCCGCGACCGCTCATCGAAAACCCGCAATACCGAGGCAGCGGCAAGCTCGAGGGCAAGGTCGCGCTCATTACGGGCGGCGACAGCGGCATCGGCGCGGCGGTCGCGATTCTCTTCGCGAAGGAAGGCGCGGACGTAGCCGTCTCCTACTTAGACGAACACGAGGACGCGGAACGGACGAAGCGCCGCATCGAGGAGCTCGGACGGCGATGCCTCCTGCTTCCCGGCGACCTCAGGAACAAGCGACAATGCGTCGACATCGTGGAAGCGACGGTCCGCGCCTTCGGGCGGCTCGACGCGCTCGTCAATCACGTCGGCATTCAGTTCCAGCAGTTGAGTCTGCTCGACATTACCGACGAACAGTTCGACGACACCTTCAAGGTGAATGTCTACTCTCACTTCTACACGACGAGAGCCGCGCTGCCGCACTTGAAGGCCGGGAGCTCGATTATCAATACGGCGTCCGTCGTCGCGTATTACGGGCACGATCAGCTTATCGATTATTCGGCCACGAAGGCGGCGAACGTCGGCTTTACGCGCGCTTTGGCGAACAACTTGATCAAGAAGGGCATTCGCGTGAACGCCGTGGCGCCCGGACGCGTCTGGACGCCGCTCATCCCGTCCAGCTTCTCGGCGGACCAGGTCCCGCTGGCGGGCAACCCGATGGACCGTCAGGGGCAGCCGTTCGAGCTTGCGCCGACGTACGTCTATTTGGCGTCCGACGACTCGCGGTTCGTCACGGGTCAGACGCTGCACGTGAACGGCGGGCAAGTCACCTCGTCGTAATAGGTAAATTAGGCAATAATCGCATACCGGGCCTCGCCGGCGCACACACTACCGGAAAATACGCGACAGAGGTGTCCCCCATGAACGCCGCTCAACCGAAGTTGTCCTGCGCGGAAGTCGCCGCGCTCTGGACCCAGTATTTGAACGACAGCGCCGGCTTGCTCGTCCACCGCGTCATGCTTCGCCGCATCGAGGACGCGGATACGAGGTCCGCGTTCCAATATGCCGTCGAACTGGGAGCCTCTCACTTGGAGACGATTCGCTCCTTCATGAGCCAAGAGGAGTACCCCATTCCGAGAGGTTTCTCGGAGGAAGACGTCGACTTCGAAGCGCCGCGGCTGTTTTCCGATATTTTCTGCCAAAATTACCTCAACATCATGTCGCTCCACGGCTGTCACGGGTACAGCGCCGCCGTCACGACGTCTACGCGGGCGGACGTGCGGCGCTATTTCACCGACTGCAACGCCTCCGCCGTCGAGCTGTGCAATCGGACGAAAGACCTGATGCTGAGCCAAGGCACGTACTTCCGTCCCCCCGCGCTTTTCCCGCCCGAGGGCATCGACATCGTCCGGCGGGAAAGCTTCTTGTCGGGATGGTTCCACGAGACGCGGCCGCTCAGCTGTATCGAGATTACGGACATCTTGTTTAATTTGAAGAAGAGCCTCGTAGCCAAGGCGCTGATCGTCGCCTTCGGGCAGGTCGCCGTCGACGAAGAGGTGCGGGCGTTCCTCGCGGACGCCTCGGACGTAAAGGACAAGCATATCCGCATGTTCACGGAGACGCTCGCAGCCGACGACCTGCCGGTGCCGCCGAATCTCGTGTCGGAAATCACCGATTCGACGACGCCGCCCTTCTCGGACAAAATGATGATGTTCTTGATCGGCTTCTTGTTCTCGTCGGCGATGGTGTACTACGGCTCCGGTCTCGCTTCCTCTCCTCGGAAAGACTTGGCGCCCAAGTATTTGGCGGCGATCGCCGACCCTCAGGTCGTCGGCG
>JAPSKX010000174.1 GCA_031181325.1 Paenibacillus sp. | reverse complement strand
CGCTCGACGTGAAGGAAGGCGACCGTGTGATTTTCTCGAAATACGCAGGCACGGAAGTGAAATTCGAAGGCCGCGAATTGTTGATCATGCGGGAGAGCGACATCCTCGCCATCCTCGGCTGATCGCAACTTACACATACGCAGGGACAAGCACGAATCGTTTTCAAAGACAATCTAGGAGGTAGAATATCCAATGGCTAAGGAAATCAAGTTCAGCGAAGAAGCCCGCCGCTCGATGCTGCGCGGCGTCGACGCTCTTGCGAATGCAGTGAAGGTAACGCTCGGACCGAAAGGCCGCAACGTCGTGCTCGAGAAGAAATTCGGCAGCCCGCTCATCACGAACGACGGCGTGTCGATCGCGAAAGAAATCGAGCTCGAGGACGCATTCGAAAACATGGGCGCGCAGCTCGTGAAGGAAGTCGCTACGAAGACGAACGACGTCGCGGGCGACGGTACGACGACGGCTACGGTTCTCGCGCAAGCGATGATCCGCGAAGGTCTGAAGAACGTTACGGCGGGCGCCAACCCGATGGTCGTTCGCAAGGGCATCGAGAAAGCCGTTCGCGCAGCCGTAGAAGAGCTGAAGAGCATCTCCAAGCAAATCGAAGGCAAGCAATCGATCGCGCAAGTCGCGGCGATCTCCTCCGCTGACGAAGAAGTCGGCCAGCTGATTGCGGACGCGATGGAGAAGGTCGGCAACGACGGCGTCATCACGGTCGAAGAGTCCAAGGGCTTCACGACGGAGCTCGAAGTGGTCGAGGGCATGCAGTTCGACCGCGGCTACGTCTCGCCGTACATGATCACGGACACGGACAAGATGGAATCCGTGCTCGACAACCCGTACATCTTGATCACGGATAAGAAGATCTCCAACATCCAAGAAATTCTTCCGGTGCTCGAGAAGGTCGTTCAATCCGGCAAGCAATTGCTCATCATCGCGGAAGACGTCGAAGGCGAAGCGCAAGCGACGCTCATCGTGAACAAGCTCCGCGGCACGTTCACTTGCGTAGCCGTGAAAGCTCCGGGCTTCGGCGACCGCCGCAAGGCGATGCTGCAAGATATCGCCGCTCTGACGGGCGCGCAAGTGATCACGGAAGAGCTCGGCCTCGACCTGAAGTCGACTCGCGTCGATCAGCTCGGTTCCGCTCGTCAAGTGCGCGTGTCGAAAGAAAACACGATCATCGTCGACGGCGCAGGCGACAAGAACGACATCCAAGCTCGCGTGAACCAAATCCGCGCGCAGCTCGAAGAGACGACCTCCGACTTCGACAAGGAGAAGCTCCAAGAGCGCCTTGCGAAATTGGCCGGCGGCGTAGCCGTCATCAAAGTCGGCGCCGCTACGGAAACGGAATTGAAAGAGCGTAAGCTCCGCATCGAGGACGCCCTGAACTCTACGCGCGCAGCGGTAGAAGAAGGCATCGTGTCCGGCGGCGGTACGGCGCTCGTGAACGTATACAACGCAGTCGCAGCCGTGAAAGGCGACAACGTCGACGAGCAAACGGGCGTTAACATCGTCCTCCGCGCGCTCGAAGAGCCGGTTCGCACGATCGCGTTCAACGCGGGCCTCGAAGGCTCCGTCATCGTCGAGCGTCTGAAGAAGGAAGCGCTCGGCACGGGCTTCAACGCCGCTACGGGCGAGTGGGTCAACATGTTCGACGCCGGCATCGTCGACCCGACGAAGGTCACGCGTTCCGCATTGCAGAACGCAGCTTCCGTCGCGGCAATGTTCCTGACGACCGAAGCGGTCGTCGCCGACAAGCCGGAGCCGAAGGGCGCTGGCGGCGGCATGCCGGACATGGGCGGCATGGGCGGTATGGGCGGCATGATGTAAGAGGTTTGAAGTAGGGTTAAGGGCTCCTTTCGGGAGCCCTTTTCTTTTTGCCCGCATACGGACAAAACCGTACATTGGGGGAGACGGGACTTATGACTCATCGGAGAGATGCGTCTACCGGTTCGCGAGTCGGGTTCGTCTACATCATTATTGTTACACAAAATATTACAACCTGTAACACGCCGATTGCTTTCGCGGATGATAAGGTTTCCTTATCTGACGAATATAGGAGGCGAAACGGTGTTGTCGGGAAGATGGCGGAGATGGTTGGCGTGGTTGCTGCTGGCTGCGATGATTGCAGGCATGGCGCCGACCCAAGGGATAGCATCCCGTTCCGACGGGGCGAAGGAGGAGATCGGACAGCGGATTGCATTCTCTGAAGAAGGGACGGATTCGATACTGCCGCTCGCGGAGGGCAGTTCCGTGACCAAGGCCGTATACGAGGCGGAGGCGCTGCAGGCGCCGGTACTGGATGCGCTGCCCGCGGCGACGCGAGAGGACGTCATTACGGTGAGCGGGCAAGCTGCGGCGAACGCGACGGTCACGATCGTGCTGCAGAACGAACAAACCGGGTGGGAGTCGAGCGTCGAGGCGTCGACCGGAGCCGGCGAGGACGGGATCGCGCCGTTCGAGGGACAGCTGACGTTCCCCGAAGACGGCTCGTATGTCGTGTATGCGTATACGACGAAGGGCGAGGAACGAAGCCCCGATACGGGAACGATTCCGATCTGGTACGATACGACGCCGCCGGAACCGATCCGGAATGAAGGCTTCGGTTTGCTCACGAATATTACGTTACACCTGTATTGGGATCCTGCCGAAGACGAGGGGAGCGGCGTCGTCGGCTACCGGATATACGAAGAGAACGGCTCCCTGCTTGCGGAGACGGGCGAACCGGGGTACACGGTCGACAGAGGCCTAGAGTATGCGAGCGTATATACGTACCGCATCACCGCGGTGGACGGCGCAGGCAACGAGTCGGAGGAGAAGACGATTCGAGCCGGCACGTCCCCTGAGAACGAGGTGCAGCTTCTCGACGTAACCGGGCTCACGGTGAACGGCGTCGCGCTCAGCGGAGACGGGTCCGCGCTGCTGTATTCCGTGGCTTCGGGCGGGGGGGACCATGAGCTCTATACGCTCGGGACGACGAGCGGAGCGCGCCTGAAGATCGAGGTGACCGCCGACGGCGGCGCGGCCGACGGCGCGCTGTATGCCTTCCAGACCGACCGGGACGGATCTACGCTGGCGTTCGTCTCGGACGCGACGAACCTGAAGGCGACCCCGGCGGAGGACGGCGGCAGAGAGATGTATGCGCTCGACATCGAGAGCGGCGAGATGCTGCTTCTATCGACGCCGGGCGCCTATGCCCAGTCGCCGTCGATCGATCGGTCCGGCCGGTACGTCGCATTCGAGGAGAGCGGTCGAATATATCGCTATGATCTCATCGCCAAGGAGAGAACGTTGATCAGCGCAGCGGTCGACGGGGCGGCGGAAGACGGACGAAGCACTATCCCGTCGTTGAGCGCGGACGGGAAGCGAATTGCCTACCGGACGACTTCTACTAATCTATTAGGCGGATATCCGCTCGAGCCGGGGATGGCAGCGATCGTTGTATACGACGTCGACGACGGCGGAATCGTCCAGTTCCATCCGTTGGTGTCTAGCGCCATCCATCCCCTGAGTCTAACGGAAGACGGGTCTACGCTTTATTTCATCAAAAGCGTGGGCAATCGGTCGAAGATCTTCGAACTCGAGGTTGACGCCGGCGTGGAGGAGCCGATAGCGGATTGGAGACCGCAGGAGGAGACGAGGGATTTAGATTACTTGGGGCTCCGTCTGACGGCCGACGGCTCCTATGTGTTCGCCAACGTGCGTAACCATAGCCCGTCTTCCCCGGATATGACCTTCTATGCGGAGCGCTTCGATACGGAGTCGGGCGATGTGACGTTCGTCGGCAATCCGGCGCGGCCGTCCAACCAAGTCACGATCGACGAGGCCGGAAACCGCGTCGTGTACAGGTACGACGATGTGTTTTACACGTATTGCAATTGGGAGTGCGACCTCCCGGCGGGGAATCCGATCGAGTCGTTCGTCTGGTCGAACGACTCGCAGACGAACGGTCAATTGCATCCGGGAAGCGCGATGCAACTGGAGGCGATCGCCGAGTCGGGCTTAGCGCTTCAGGCGACGGTACGCTACAAACAGCGCAGCGCGGCCGACCCGGAGCTTGTGGAAGAACAGCAGGCTGTGATCGCGCTGACGGAGAATGCGTCTACCGGCGTGTACCATGGCAGCTTCGCGCTGCCGGAGCGGACGACCGAGGTGGCCGCGATCGAAGCGAGTCTTGAGGACGGTTCCTATCCGATCTCGGCGAGAAACTTGCCGATATATGTCGGGGGAAGGGTGAACGTCGAAATCGAGACGGATCGCGCGGAGCTGCTGGGCGGCGCGAATCTGGTCGCGACGAGCGCGGCCGGCGCATCCACGGAAATCGAGCTGCTGCCGAACGTCAAGCAGTACGAGATATTCGGGAACGCAGGCACGTACACGCTGAAAATAGTTAGCCGTGCGGAACGTCTGGCGATGGCGGAAACGGGCGAGACGGTCATCCGCCACGGGGATGTGAAGAGCCTGACGCTGACGCCTGAATTTCCGGGGATCGTCAAGGTCATAGTCGAAGACGAAGCCAATCGCTCCCCGCTGCCCAACGTCACGGTCGCGTTCCGAAGCGCGGACGGCGCGCTGCTGCACGAGGGCAAGACGAATGCGAACGGCGAAGCGGCTTTACCGGGCAAGCATTACGCCGGGGAACGAATTCGCGTCGCCGTGACCGCGCCCGAAGGGTACTTCCCGACGGAAGAGACGACCGTCACGCTTGGTCTAGGGACGACGTCGCACCGCGTAGGGCTAAGCAGCTTCGAGGGCATCGTCACGACGGCCTTGGTCGAGTTTCCGTCTACCGCCGGCAGATGGATGAGGCTCGCGACGCTCGATTCGAATGCAACCGTGAGGGTGCAAGGCAAGTCCGGTCTCGCGATGAAGGCGAAGGTGTCATACACGAGGTGGAAATCGGAAACCGAGACGGAGACCGCGGAGCGCATCGTCGATCTAGCGGAAGGGACGGGTGGCATCTACGAAGGGACGTTCCGCATCGAGGAAGGGATGATGCGGATCGACTCCATGCAGGTGTCCGTGAACGGCGTAACGCTGAACCGAACGTTCCCGATCGCGAAGCAAGTGGCGGGTCGGTTCAGCGTCCGCTTGGATGTGCCGGAGCAATCGGTCTGGCATCAGGCGCTCGTAGGCGCGAGGTTGAGCGGCAATTCCGCCATCGGCGTCGACAGCCATTATCAAGCGACGAACGTAAGCGCGGATTCGCTGCTGTACACGCTCGACGCGCCGTTCCTGGATGACAACTATCTCCTATCGCTCGATCCGTCGGCCGCATCGTCGGCCGTCAGGCAGACAATTCGCCCGGAGACGCCGCCGCTCGGGCGGACGAAGGAGATTACGATTCGGCCGGAATTCCAGATCGCGGCAAGCGGGCTTGTGACCGGTACCGATCAGGCGCAAGTTTCGTATCGATACGAAATTTGGAACGCGGATACGCTGACGACTTCCGGTTGGGGGAATAGAGGGGCGATGGAAGCCCGCTTCAAAGCGAGACCGGGGGACCGCGTGCAAGTCAAGCTCATCCCGCAGGATATCGGGTACGCCAGCCGAACGTTCGACTTCGTCGTCGAGGGGCCGCGCATCGACGCGACGACGGAGCTGGAGAAGAAGCCGGAGGGTCGGATTTCCGGCCGCGTCTCCGCGAAGGATGGCCGTCCGGCTCCGCGAGTGAGCGTATCGGCAACCGTCTCGCAGGACGGAGTGATCAAGACGTATTGGACGTCAACGGACGCGAACGGCGTTTACGAGCTGGCCGTGCCGCAAGGCGAAGCGGAGGTGCGGGCGAGCGGACACAGTGCATATGGGTATGCCTCCCCTCGCGTGACCGTCGAAGCGACGCCCTCGGGGGCGAACGCGGACCTGCAGCTCAAAGATCAAGGGAAGTTGAACCTCTCGCTATTTACGAAATACGGCGACGGACCTTGGCAGGGACCGATCGATCTGGATTGGAGAAGCATCGTCCACTATTACGTTACCAGTTCGCCGCAAATTACGCAGATCGGCGCCTCGGGCAAGCCGTCGCTGGTCGCCGGCGTCGAAGGGGATACGATTCGCGTCTGCGCGGACGGCAGGGACGGAGGTTTGCCGTCCGCATGCAAGGAGGCCGTCATCGGATCGAACGGAGAAGCGAACATCGAGCTTCGCTTGGAAAACGGCGGCGGAGAAGCGCAGTTCAAGCTGGTGGATAAGAACGGGTCGCCGCTGCAGTCCGCGTACGTTACGCTGTTCCGGAAACAAGACAACTCGTTCACGGAGCATTCGCTGCGGATGAACGAGGCGAAAGACCGCTTTATCGTGCCGGTGGCGGGTACGGGGGAACAACGGATGATGATCCGCAGCGGCTACAGCCCGAGCATGATCGTGGAGTTTACCGCAACGGTCGGCGGTGTGGTCGACTTGGGCACTGTCGCGCTGCGAGATTTCGGGGTATTCGAGACGGTGAACGGCAACGGCGTGACCGCTTCCTCGGATTGGACGGCGTCGGGAGGGCGCTTCTCCGTTCGAGCGAGCTACGCGCATTCCCGACCCGGCGCAATGCCGGTGTCGAACGCGAAGCTGACGCTCACGCTGCCGGAAGGCGCGTCGGTCGTGGAGGGCAGCGCAATCCTGAACGGGGCGGCGGTAACGCCGGAGGTGAACGGTACGACGCTGTCGGTCCCGATCGGCGACGTGTCGTATCAGGATCGGGGCAGCTTCCAAGTACAGCTGCAATCGGACGCGCAGACGCTTCAGCCGCTCTTCTCCTTGCAGGGCAGCATGAAGTATACGCAGAACGGCGAGGCGTGGGAAGATATGCTGGGCATCGCGGTGCTGCAGGTCGTGCCGGCCACGATTCGCGTGCCGGCGATCGCCGTGAAGCGCGACATCACGGTGAGCGGTACGGCGCCTGCGGGGGCCGAGATCGCCGTATTCGACGACAACGTCGAGCTCGGCCGCGCGACGGCCACCGAGACGGGGACATGGAAGCTTCCGATTACGCTGCTGGATAACGGGAAGCGCAAGCACCGGGTGTCGGTCGGCTTGCTGCAGGGCGGCTCGGTCAAGATGGGGCAGCGCGCGGCGGTATTGTACGATCCGACCGACCCGGGGCTGGAGACGGTGTCGATGCAGCAGTCCGACGGGCGTCTTATCACGTTCCGCACGGAAGACGGCGTAGCCGTATTCCCCTACGTCGTGGTGCCGGGGTATCCGTTCCATTACACGATGACGTTCCGCAATCCCGACCGCGTCTCGAACGTGAAGGTGCATATCGGCGAGATGCGGGCGGAGGCGGTTCGCGACGGCGACGTATTCCGGGCCGTCGTGCCGTACAAGGGCGATCCGGGGCCGGTGAAGGTGACCTACGACAAGGTGCCGGACGCGATCCCGCCTTATGGAGGAGAACCGACCGAAGAACAAATTCGCGATGAAGTGGCGGAGCCGTTCCGCGACTTCAAGAACGAGTTCATGGTCGAGGGGCCGGCGAGCGCGCCGGACGGCAAGACGGTCCCCGCAGGGACGTACTATTCGCGGACGCAGCTGAACGACGAGTTGACGGCGACCGTCACCGCATCGGGAATCGTGCTGGATGATTACGCGCCGAGCGCCGCGGAGGAAGCGAAGGTCAGACAGACGGGCATTCCGGTTTACGATGTGAAGGTCGATCGGAAGATCGGCGAACGGACGGCCAAGTTGAGCGTCACGGCTACGCTGCTGACCGACGGCGCAGGGGCGTCGGGACGATTCGCCGCTTCGTCGGCGGCCGCGCTGGTGAACCCGAAGGCGGTGACGGTTTCGATGGACGTTGCGCTGGATGTCGGGAATTATGGACTCGGAATGCGCGATGTCATTGTCGGCACGGTCGGGTTGTCGGACCACAACTCGCTTGTGAATCGGGCCGTTCGCGCGCATCGGATGGCGAAGGCGCTCTGCGACCCGAAAGCCAGGGAGTATTATACGGACTGGGCGGACGGCGTGAAGACGATGGTCGCGCTGCACGAGACGTTCAAGGGCGGGGCAGGCGCGGCCGGTACGGCGAAGGCCAAAGGCTGGGCGGGCATCGCCATCTGGGCGGCGACGTACCATGTCGGCAACGAGCTCGACCGGATCGCGGGCGAAGAGCTCGACGAGCTGGAGAAGTATATTCAGCAAAACCAGTGCAAGCTGCAGCCGTTCCCGGAGCCGGATGCGGAGCCGAAGTATATTTGGGACCCGAGCGGCTACGTATACGAGGGCATCCCGACGAACGTGCTGGAGGGCGTGACGGCGACGGCGCTGGAGTGGGATCCGGCGGCGGGACGCTGGAACGTGTGGGACGCGGAATGGTATGAGCAAACGAATCCCCATCCGACGAACGGACTCGGCCGATACGGCTGGGATGTGCCGCCGGGACGATGGAAGGTGCAGTGGGAGAAGGAAGGGTACGAGACGGCGTACAGCGCGGAGCTCGAGGTGCCGCCTCCTCATTTCGACGTGAACGTCGGTCTGGTTTCGTACGATCCTCCGGAGGTCGCTTATGCGGAAGCGCCGGCAGGCGGCACGACGATTGAAGTCGGCTTTACGAAGCCGATGGACGCCGCTTCGCTTCGAGAGGACAGCATCGTCGTGACGTCGAGCGAAGGGGCCGCTCAGGCCGGCACGGTTCGGGCGAAGGACCCCGTCGTCGTGGACGGGAAGACGCTTGCCATGGCGGTCGAGTTCGTCGCGAACGCGCCGTTCGTCGACGGAGCCCGTTACGATGTGACGGTGAGCGGCGGCATCGCGAGCTACGCCGGCGTTCTGCTCGGCGACGACGCGGTGCGGCAGGTGACGGTATACGTAGAAGACACGATCCCGCCTTCGCCGGTGACCGGGGTTACCGGGAATCTGGCCGGCGGCGAAGCGGCGCTGACGTGGTCGAACCCGGCGGAGCGGGATGTTACGGGCGTCTTGGTTCGCTGGAAGAAGGCGGCCGACGCCGTCTACGGCGAACCGCTCGCGGTAGAGGGCGGCGCCGAGTGGACCGTCGTGCCGGACATCGAGGAAGGCGCGGCGTACGACTTCTCCGTTACGGCCGTGGATGCCGCCGGCAACGAATCCGCGCCGGCGACGTGGCGCCTTGCGGGCGCATCGCCCGAAGCGCTGGACTTGACGCCGCCCGGACCGGTGTCGGGCTTCGCGGTCACGTCGAGAGGCTCGGACGCGCTGACGTTCGGATGGGAAGACCCGGTCGACCGCGATCTGGCGAAGGTGCGGCTGACGTGGTCGACCGGCGACGGCGCGGAAGCTTCGACGACCGATGTGAACGCGGGCGTCCGCACGGCGACGATTCGCGGCTTGGCGGCGAATACCGTCTATGCGATCGCCGTTACGACGGTGGACGCCGCGGGGAACGAATCGGGCGCAGCGTACTTCAAAGCGAAGACGGATCCGTCCGTCGGCGGGGGCCGCGGCCGCGGTGGGGGGGGCGCCGCGCCTCCGCCGGCGCAAGACGCGGCGAACGAAGCGGAGTGGACGATCGACGCGGCCGGCGGTTGGTTCGAAGCGTTCGACGGGAAGCTGAAGCTGTTCGTCGAGAAGGCGGCGTTCGGGACGTCGGATGCGGCGCGGAAGCTGCGCGTCTTCGCCAAGGAGGCGGCGGGAGCGGCCGAACGGTACGTTCCGCTGTCGGCCTCGTACGAAATTCGCGGCGAGGCGGGCGAAGAAACGCCGACGAAGCCGCTGCGTCTGTCGCTCGTCTACGACGAGGAGGCGCTCGGCGGCCGGGACCCGCGCCGGCTCGGGTTGTACCGGAAGGAGGCTTCCGCGCCGGACGGCTGGGCGTACGTCGGCGGCGTCGTCTCGCCGGAGAACGGGACGGTGACGGCAGAGATCGAGGAGCTGGGCGAGTATGCGGCGATGCTGTACGACCGCTCCTTCGCGGACCTCTCCGGACATTGGAGCCGCGAGGAAGTCGAGGTGCTGATCAGCCGCCATCTCGTAGACGGCACGGGCGCGGACCGGTTCGAACCCGACCGGAGCATTACCCGCGCGGAAGCGACGAAGCTGCTCGTCGCTTCGCTGCGCGAGCCGCCGGCCGATGCCGCGGGCGAACGCTTCGCGGACGTGGCGGGCGACGCCTGGTACGCG
>JAPSKX010000022.1 GCA_031181325.1 Paenibacillus sp. | reverse complement strand
GGAACGTCCCCGGGATGTATCCCAATACGCGGCCGAATTCGTATAGTTTTCCGTCGGACTTCGTCCCGAGCGTGCGGAGCAGCGGAAATTGTTCCATTAACGCTTTGTACTCGACGCTGTGATTTTCGATCAGATCGTCCAGCGGCATAATCTGCTTCTGCAGGTACAGCTGGTTCCGGAAGTCCGAGTTGTATTCCAAGATCAGATCCGGAGCGTCCCCGGCCGCGAGAAGCGCGTTATATTTCTGTACCGATTCCCATCTCGGCACAGGCGTATACGATACCTTCACGCCGGATTGCTCGTTCACCCAATCGGTCCACAAGTTATCGACGATCGTCCCCGCCTCCGGCGGCACGTTGCCGCGGTCGTACATCGAGACGCTGATCGACGGTATCGCCGGCGCCGATGCCGAGCCGCCGCTTCCTCCCGATTCGGCTTTCCCCGGCTCGACGCTCGTGCCGGCTCCCTGCGAACATCCCGCGACGACGACGCTGGCCGCGAGGACGGCCGCCGCCGCGTATGTTCCGGTCCTTCTCAAATGACGAGTGCGGTACATTGGAATACCCTCCCATTTCTTATTATGATGGATAGCGCCTCGCTATGGCTACCCTTTGATCGCGCCGATCAACATTCCTTTCACGAAATACTTCTGTAAGAACGGATAAGCGATCAGCATCGGCAAGATCATGACGATCACGCCGGCGGAACGAATCGACTCGGGGGTTAAGCTCGTGAAATCCTCGGGCGACAAATTCCCGACCTCTTGCATAAGCTGCTGGCTCTGGATCATCTGCTGCACCAAGACGGCCAAGTTATGCTTCTCCGGCGAATTGATGAACAGCATGACGTTAAAGAACGCGTTCCAATGCGATACGCCGTAGAACATTCCCAGGGCGACGATGACCGGCAGCGACAGAGGCAAGAAGATTTGAATGAGCATCCGCCATTCGCCGCAGCCGTCGATCTTGCCGGCTTCCACCAGCTCGTCGGGAATGCCGACGAAGAAGGTGCGGAGGACGAGCATATTGTATACGCTTACTAAGCCGGGCAGCCATAGCGCGCCGTACGTATCGACCAATCCGAGCGACTTCACCAATAAGAAGCCCGGGATCATCCCGCCCGAAAAGAGCATCGTGAACACGATCGCCAACGTGAAAAACCGTTTCCCGTACATATAGCTTCTTGACAACGGGTAGGCGCACAATAATGTGAACAGCAGGTTAAGCGCCGTGCCTACCGCCATAATCTGCAGGCTGTTCAGCGATGCGCGAACGATGTTGGTGCCGCTGACCAGCTTCTCGTAAGCCGTCGTCGTCACGCCCTTCGGCCAGAAGCTCACCGCGCCCGACGCGATGGCCGCCTGATCGCTGAAGGATAACGCGAGCAGATGAACGAGCGGCAAGATGCAGCTTAAGGCGAACAGCGAGAGCAGCGCCGCATTCAATCCGTAGAACGCCTTATCTCCGAAGGAACCCTTCACGTCGATTTCCCCTATCTTTACCAAAGTCCTTGATCGAATCGACGGGCGATGCCGTTCGCGGTCAATACGAGAATCAAGCCGACGAACGACTCGAAGAAGCCTAGCGCCGCCGCCAAGCTGAATTGGCCGCCGTTGATGCCCGATTTATAGCTCCATGTCGATATGACCTCGGATATGCTCGAGACGACGGAATTTTGCAGCACGTACACCTGATCGAACCCGACTTCCATCATGTTGCCGATCGAAAGAATCAGAATGATGAAGATGACCGGACGCAATGCCGGAAGCGAGATGTGCCACAGCTGCCTCCATTTGCCCGCTCCGTCCAGGCCTGCCGCTTCGTACAGGGCATGGTCGACCGACGACAACGCGGCCAAGTAAATGATCGACCCCCAGCCCGCCCCCTTCCAGATGCCCGCTCCGACGAAGATGGAGATCCACGATTCCGTTCGATAGAGGAAGGCGTACGTCTCCCCGAACCATCGTTCCACGACGGCATTCACGATGCCGGTTTCCTGCGAGAAGATCGTAACGACGATGCCGCCCACGATGACCCAATTCAGAAAATGAGGCAAAAACACGGCCGTCTGCACCGTCTTCTTGAACCAACGCGTCCGCACCTCGTGAATCATCAAGGCGATCAAGATCGGGAACGGGAAGCCGACCGCGAGCTGCAGCGCGCTTAATACGAACGTGTTGCGCAATATGTTCATCATCATCGGGTTCGTGAACAGCATGTCGAAATTGGCGAGTCCGACCCAGGGACTGCCCCAAACGCCATCCGTAAAGTTGTAGTTCTTGAAGGCGATGACGAGGCCCGCCATCGGAAAGTACCGGAATACGAGAAAGTACGCGATGATCGGGGTAAACATGATAAACAATGGTATATTCATCTTGAATTTCGCGACGTCGAATCGCCGCGCCGTTCGTTCCGTTCTCTCCATCGGTCCCTCCCTCTTTTCCGAATGTCGTCAGACGCGGTTGCAACCTTCTCCGATCGTAGACACTCCGCCTTCCGTCCGCAAGAAGCACTTTTTTTCGGGAGGCACACTTTTTGAACGGTACGGAAATCCCGCCCCTTCCCGCCTTTCCCTGCCGGCCGCTCCACCCGAAGAAGCTCTCGGTCAAAGAATGTGCCTTCTCGAAAATTCGGAGCCCGTTCGGGGGATCGCTTCGCGCCCCGATCGTTGCCGGCTCGCAAACGCAAGAAGCCCTCGTCCGTTAGGAACGAGGGCCCTCGATGCACGTCTTCAAGCTCATCCTGCGCTTCGTCGGACGACGAAGCTTTATTGCGCGATCTCGATTTTCCGAAGCTGCTGCAGGCCCGCTTCGAACGGCTCGACCTTCAAGACGAAAGAAAATCGGTCGAGCGCGAGACACTTGTCGAAGTCGGATTTCGGCGCGGACGTCTCGGACGCTTCGCCTTCGAGATCCATGAAGCTGCCGGTTCGGCCTTCCCCTTCGCGCAGGTGATGGACGACAGCGGCGAAATCGTTCGCCTTGCCTTCCAGCGCGTTCTTGATGTACTCGGCGCATAAGGTGTCCTCGTCGGCCGGCGACTTCGCGCCGAGCCCCATGCAGACGAGCGAAACCCGCTCCGGCTTCCGCTGCCGAATGTACCGCACGATCGCGCGCGCGTTCACGAAGCTGCCGGTGATGACTTCGTCGGCCCCGCTCGCGTTGGCGATACCCTGCGTGCCTGCGCTCGTCGTATGCACGACGGTACGGCCCGTGAAGTCCGCCCGCTCCGCGTGCGTCGGCGAATTGCCGAAGTCGAAGCCGGGCTGAATGACGCCGCCCCGCTCCCCCATGAGGATGTAAGACGGATTGTCGCGCTTCAATCGATAGGCCGTCTCGATGTCGCCGACCGGGATGATGCGCTCGACCCCGCGGTCGGTCACGTAGCAAGCCGTCGAGAACGCGCGGAACACGTCGATGACGACGGCCAGCCCCCGCGCCTGCTTCGCGCCTTCGATCAGCTGCAAGATGTTGATGTCCATCGGCTCTCTCCTTCGCGTGACGTAGTCGTACCGTTATTATGAGGGATTCGTTTTGTCCGGGTCAATGCCGGGGATGCGGAAGCTGCGGTCTCGAGGAGCCGCTGGGGCGAAGGTCCGGGGGCCGGCTACGATGCCGCGATGGGCGGCGGCCGAAGCGCGTTGCGGACGAACGGGAAGTCGTATGCGGATTGGCGCGTTGTGGACGAATGGAGGGAGACGGGATAGGTTGTGCGCTGTGGACAACCCTCGACGGCAGGAAGACGGCTCCGTTGGGGACAACCCTGGAACGACGCGTAAGTTGTCCCTTGTGGATAACCGGGCCCGATACCGATTCGGATGCCGTTCGGCAGCTCGCCTCGCGGGCGATGCTCCCTTAAGGCAGCGCCAGCTTGCCCATGACGGTCGGCCGCGCGGCGCCGGTCGCGGACGGCAGGTTGTTGGCGACGCCGCACAGGAAGTCGTTGCCGAGCATCGCGAAGATGAGCGCCTCCTTCGCGTCGTCGTTATAGCCGAGCGCGCGCGAGTTCGTCACGCGCTGCTTGGGCAGCAGCTCCGCGAGCATCCGGAGCAGCGTCCGGTTGCGCGCGCCGCCGCCGGTGACGATCACTTCCTCGATCGCGCAGCGGGGGAAGACGTCGCGGCGGTACGCGAGCGCGATCGTACGCGCGGTAAACCTCGTCGCGGTCGCGACGATATCCGCGTCCGCGAGCCCGCGCCCGCGCGCCGCGCCGAGGAAGGCCTCCGCGTAGGCCTTCCCGAACAACTCGCGGCCGGTCGTCTTCGGCGGCGGCAGCTCGAAGTACGGATGACGCAGCAGCTCGTCGACCAACGCTTCGTCGGCTCGCCCGGAGGCCGCCCAAGCGCCGCCGTCGTCGTACGTCCGCGCCCCGTTCGATAACCGGAACACGGTCTGGTCGATGACCATGTTGCCCGGACCCGTGTCGAACGCGAACACGTCGTCTTGCCGCGCGCCGGCCGGGATGGCGGCGCAATTGCCGATGCCGCCGACGTTCTGGACGAGGCGGCCGATCTCCTCGCTTCGGAACAACAAGAAGTCGCCGTACGGCGTCAGCGGCGCCCCTTGGCCGCCGACCGCCATGTCGGCCGGCCGGAAGTCGCCGACGACGAGCCTGCCGGTGCGCTTCGCGAGCACCGACAGGTCGCCGATCTGCAGCGTCGAACGCGGCAGGAACGGGTCGTCCGGGGCGTCGACCGGAATATGCCATACGGTCTGGCCGTGCGAGACGATCAAATCGATGTCGTCCATCGACAGCCCCGCCTCGGCGACGGCCTGCCGCGCCACGTCCGCGAACGCTTCCGCCAGTTTGAAGTTCATGCCGCACACGGCGGCGACGTCGGAGCGTTCGACGGTGCACAGCTCCTTCAGCCGCCCGCGCGTCGCGGCGTCGTACGGCCGGCCGACGAAGGCGACGAGCTCCGCCTTCGTGGCGAGTCCGCAGCCGGACAGACGGACGATCGCGGCGTCGATGCCGTCGAGCGACGTGCCCGACATGAGACCGACGACGAGCCGGGAAGGCTTCGCGACATACTCGCCGATCATGCGAGCGCCTCCTTCCAGCCGGCGGGATACGCTTCGCCGAGCGACACCGGCAGCGCGCCGCGGAACGGGATGACGCCGAGCAGCGCCTTCGCGGCGCTCGCGAGCGCCAGCGGCCGGTTCTCGTAGACGGCGACGCAAGCGTCGGCGTCCGGGAACGCCGCAAGGTCGTACGGATTGCGCAGCGCGACGACGACGAGCGGCAGACCGGACGCCTGCAGCGCCTGCACGAGGCGGCCCTGCGCCGGGTGGAAGGCGGCGTTGTAGACGCCTACCACGAGCTGCGCCCAGCCGCCTTCGCGGGCCAGCGCCGAGAGCTCGGCGATGCGCGCGTCGGACGGCGAGGCGTCGACGCACTCGTCGCGGCAGTCGAGACCCAGCGCCGAGAGCGCGGCGCCGAGCCCCGCGGAGGCGCGCACCGCCTCGTCCGCGATCGTCTGCGCGGCGGCCGCGACCGTCACCGCGAGCGTGCGCTCGCGCCGCAGCGGCAAGACGCCGCGTTCCCGCACGAGCGTTACGCTGCGCTCGCTGATGTCGCGGGCGACGGCGAGATGCGCCGCGCAGCCGACCTCGGCGAGCGCAGACGCCGACGCCGCCTCCGATGCCGCCGCGTCCAGCACGCCGTGCGCCGCTTTCAGCCGCAGCGAGCGGCGCGCGGCCGCCTCGATGCGCTCCGCCGGGATGCGCCCGCCCCGCACCGCCGCTTCGATCGCCGCGAGCGCCCCGCGCTGCAGCTCGAGCGTGTGGCTGACGAGCACCTGATCGGCGCCGGCCGCGACGGCGAGCACGCACGCTTCGGGTGTGCCATAGTAATTCGCAATCGCTTTCATCTCCATGCAATCGGTCGTAATGAGCCCTTCGAAGCCGAGCTCCCCGCGGAGCAGTCCCGTCAAGACAGCCGGCGACAGCGTCGCGGGCAAGCCGCCGGGCTCGATCGCCGGGAAGCGAACGTGCGCGGTCATGATCAGATCGACGCCCGCCGCGATCGCGCGCCGGAACGGCGCCAACTCCACCGCATCGAGCCGCGCCCGGTCGTGGCCGACGAGCGGCAGATCGAGATGCGAGTCGACGCTCGTATCCCCGTGACCGGGGAAGTGCTTCGCCGCGGCCGCCACCCCCGCCGCCGCATACCCGCGGACCGCCTCCGCGCCGAACGCCGCGACGCGCTCCGGCGACTCGCCGTACGAGCGCACGCCGATGACCGGGTTCGCCGCGTTATTGTTCACGTCGAGCACCGGCGCGTAATTCATGTTGATGCCGAGCGCGCGCAGCTCGCGCCCGGCGATCGACGCCGCCTCGTACGCGAGCGCCGGCTCCTCCGTCGCCCCGAGCGCCATGTTGCCGGGCATAAGCGCGACGCCCTCCGTCAACCGCGCGACCATGCCGCCTTCTTGATCGATCGAAATCCACAGCGGCGGTACGCCCGCCTCGCGCGCGATGCGCTGCAGCGAGGCGGTCAGCCGCGCCGTCTGCGCCGGCGATTCGACGTTCCGCGCGAACAGGATGACGCCGCCGATCCGCCCTTCCGCAATGAGCGACCGCAGCTCCTCGGGGACCTCGGTCCCGTGGAAGCCGGCCATCAGCAATTGTCCGATCCGTTCCTGCAGCGTCATGCGAGACAACAGCGTCTCCTCGTTCATCCGACTCAACCCCCTAATATTGTAAGAACGGCTTTCGCCGAGCCCGCCAGTCGTCCGCGTCCTGCGCCCAGTCGTCCAAGATGCGCGCGAGCCCCGCTTCGGACGCGATCGAGAGACGTACGTCCTCGCCCCCCGTTAACGAATCGATGAACGGACGCATGCCTGCTTTGAACGGCGGCAGCCATGCGAAGTCGTCCGGGAACAGCCGGGCGACCGTATGCAGCAGCGTCAGCCCCGTGCGCACCGCCTCGAATCGCGCCGGCTCCGTCACGAAGAGGCGCACGCCCCCGCACAGCGCGCCCGCATGCTTCGAGAACGTCGGCGTCGCGTAGCTCGGATGGAAGCGCACGCCGGGGAGGCCGTGCGCGTTCATCGCGTCGGCGAGCCGCCGCCCGTCGACCCAAGGCGCGCCGATCCACTCGAACGGCCGCGTCGTGCCGCGCCCTTCGGACAAGCACGTCCCTTCGAAAAAGCAAGTGCCCGCATATACGCGAGCCGTATCGATCGTCGGTATGTTCGGCGACGGAAGCACCCATGGCAGTCCCGTCTCCGGGTACTCCATCCCGCGCGTCCACCCCTCCATCGGCACGAGGTCGACGTCGCAGCCGATGCCGAGGACCGCGTTCGCCATGAGCGCCGTCTCGCCGATCGTCAATCCCGTGCGCACCGGCATCGGCCACGCGCCGACCATCGACTCGAAGCCGGGCGCGAGCAGACCGCCCTCGACGACTTCGCCGCCGAGCGGGTTCGGCCGATCGAGCACGAGCAACGGCTTCCCGTGCTCGGCGCAGGCGCGCAACACGTATACCAAGGTGGAGCCGTACGTGTAGAACCGCATCCCGAGGTCCTGGATGTCGAACAATACGACGTCGACGTCCGCGAGCGTCGCCGCGTCCGGCGCCTTGCGCGGCCCGTACAAGCTGTAGACCGGCGCGCCGGTCGCCGCGTCGACGCCGTCCTCGAACCGGTCGCCCGCCTGCCGCTCGCCGTACAAGCCGTGCTCGCACGCGAACAGCGCGGTCAACCGCGCTCCCGCCAGCCCGGCGCATACGTCGACCGCGGTGCGGAAGTCCGACGTAATGCCGGTCGGGTTCGTCACGAGCCCGACGCGGGCGCCCGCCAGCCGGGAATCGCCGCCCCGCGCAAGCCGCTCCAAGCCGGTGACGACGGGCGGCATGCCGCTTCCTCGCTCATTCATAGAACGGAGCCCTCCATTCATTCGAATTCGAAACTTCTGCGGGACGCCGACGGCCTCGGCCTCGCCCCTCTTACCGGTCCCGAATCGCGCGGCGGCTCTCTTCCAGATAGGTGACCGACCTCTCGTAATTCCGACTCGCGACTCCGATATACAAGATGTCTATAACATTCAGCTGCGAGATCCGGGACGCCATCGCCCCGCTCCGAATTTCCGTCTCCGTGGAAGAGGTGAACAACGGGATGTCCGCCGTGCGGCTGACCGCGTTGTCGCCGTACTTCGTAATGCTGATCGTCGTGCTGCCGTGCTCCTTCGCGATCGAGAGCGCCCGGAGAATCTCGCTCGTCTCCCCCGAATAGGAGATGCCCACCGCGGCGTCCTCCGGCGTCATCGTCACCGCGGACGTCAACTGTACATGCGGGTCCGGGAACGATAAACTCGTCTTGTTGATGCGCAGGAACTTCTGCTGCGCGTCCATCGCGATCAGATTCGACGCGCCGACGCCGAAGAAGAAGATGCGCTTCGCTCCGTTCAGCGCGGCCACGGCCCGTTCCACCGCCGAGGCGTCCACGATCTTCACCGTGTCTCGAATCGATTGAATGTTGTTGTTCGAGACGTTCTGGATGATCGATTCGATCGAGTCGTTCGGTTGAATGTCCGAGTAGCCCGCGGCGGACGAATCGCCGTTCTTCCGTTCTTGGAGGTCGCCCGCAACCTTCAGCTTCAGCTCCTGGTAGCTCTTCACGCCGAGCGACTTGCACAGCCGTACGATCGCGGCTTGACTCGAACCGCTGTTCGCGGCGAGCTGCGCCACGGATTGCTCGATCATCTCTTGCGGATGTTCCAAAATGTATGCGGCCACCTTGCGTTCGGACGGATTCACTTGGTCGATGACTTCTCTCAGTCGTACCAAACCGCCGTTCATACGCTTCGCCCCCTGGTTGCGCTGATGCTCCGAAAGCCCTCGCCGACACGCTTTGTCTGCGATGAATCCGCTTTCGGCAATGGTTGGATACCCCCATTATAGGGTTCGTGAAACTCAATTTCAATGTATTTATATTGAGTGAAATTTTATTTTACATCCCGAATCCCTTGACATATACTCTAGGAAAATATCCTCAACGACCTGTCACGGAGGCGTTCGCATGCACTACTACCTGGGCGTTGACGGCGGCGGCACGAAGACCGAGCTGGCCGCGATCTCGGAGGACGGCGTTCTCCTGTACCGCTCGACGGGCGCTTCCACGAACCCGCACGCGGTCACGGAGGCCGGCGCGATCCGGGAGCTTCTCGCTTTATTAGAATCGCTCGTCGATGCCGACGCCTTGCGGGGGATGGAGCCCGCCGGGCTGTGTCTCGGATTGTCCGGCGTCGACCTGCCGGCGGAGCGCCGCGCGTTCGAGGAAGCGCTCCGGACCTTCTTGTCCGATCGCCTCGGGCTGGACGTCCCGTTCTCGTTGCTGTCCGAAGCGGAAATCTCGCTGATGGCCGCGGTCGGACGCCCCTTCGGACTGCTCGCCGTCTCCGGCACCGGCTCTATCGTCTACGGCGTCGAGCCGGACGGCACCCGGCACCGCGCCGGCGGCTGGGGCCATCTGCTCGGCGACGAGGGCAGCGGGTACGCGATCGGCCTTCGCGCCTTGAAGGCCGTCATGTCCGCTTACGACGGCGCGAAGCCGGCTACGGCGATGACGCCTGCGCTGCTTGCGTCGCTGTCGCTTCGCGAGCCTCCCGAATTGAAATCGTACATCTACCGGCCCGAGATCGCTAAGGCCGACATCGCGTCGTTCGCGAAGCTCGCGATCGATGCCTGCGAGGCGGGCGACGCGGTCGCCGCCGGCATCGTGCGCGGCGAAGCCGAGGCGCTCGCCTCGACGGCGGGGGCGCTGCTCGACCGGCGCCTATACTTCCTGGCGGAGCCCGTCGCGTTCGCCGGGTCCGTGTTCCGCGCGTCGCCGTCGTTCCGGGACGCCTTCCGTCGCGCGCTCGCGGTGCGGCATCCCGGCGTCCGCTTCGCCGAGGACGCGGCCGGCGGCGCTGCGGCGCCGACGCCCGCCGAAGGCGCCGCGAAGCTCGCGAGGTCGCTCTATTCGTCCGGTCATGCGGGCGATACGCAATCATGAAGCCGGGCCTCGCTCCGCGCGCTGCCGTAGCGAGCCGACGGCAGCGGCTTCTTGCGGCGGGCGCTCGAGCTGCATCGGGACGCATCAGCGCAATGTAAAGAGAGGCTCTTCTCCCGCCGCCGGGTGAAGAGCCTCTCTTTCATTTTCGCTCGCTTGTCTGCTTCGCTTCCCTTACATCGGCACGTCGCGGATCGCGCCGGCCAGCTTCGCCCCCGTGAAATTCAGGGCGCTCGTGTTGACGCCGCGCATATCCGCCTCGCGGAAGTCGACGTGCAGCATCGACGCGCCGGCGAACTTCGCCCCGCGCAGGTTCGCGCCGCGGAAGTCGACGCCTTGCAGGTCCGCCCTCGAGAAGTCGGCTCCCTCGAGATTCGCGCCGCGGAACGACGTGCGGACGAGATACGCCCGCACGAAATTCGCGCCCGGCAGCGCCGCGTCCTCGAAGCTGCCGTCCGTCATCGTAACGTCCTGGAACGATGCGCCCGGCATCCGGGAACGCGGGAAGCCGATCTCGAGCAGCACCGACTTCGTGAATACCGGGTTCGGCATCTCCATCTCCTCGAAGGTCATCTTCGAGATGTTAATGCGGGCGCCGCTCGGTTCGCCGAACAGCCAGCTCAGGTGCCGACTGAGCGCGTTGGTCAAGCGGAATCCTTCCGCGCCGTAGGGTGTTGCTTTTTGATTATCGTGAGCGTCTCCGGGTCGTTCCATGCTGTCACACCTTGCCGTTGTCGAATATTGTCGCAAATTGCCATTACATCTTCATTGTACCGAAATCCTCGCCTCGTGGAAACACCTGGCGACGCGTATCCTTCCTTCCAATTTAAGGGGTCGGCGGGGGCGCCGCGTTACCGCTGCTCCAGCACCGATCCGCCGAACGCGAACCGATACCCTCGCGTAGTAGGGAATAGGATGCTCTACATAGCGAAATTCCTTCCATTGCCGCGCTTGCGCGCCGGCTTACTCCGCCGCCGGAAACGACAAGACGATCCGGGTCCCGCGCCCCGGCTCGCTCTCCACGTTCACTTCCGCCTGCATCGCCCGGAAGATGCTGAAGGCGACCATCGTGCCGAGGCCCGTTCCTTTATCCTTCGTCGTATAATACGGCGTACCCAGCTTGCCGAGCTGTTCCTTGCCCATGCCCTTCCCCGTATCCTCGACGATCAGCAAGGAACGCCCTTCCCTTCGCTCCAGACGAACCGTAATGTTCCCGCCGGCCGGCGTCGCCTCGATCCCGTTCTTCAATACGTTAACGAGCGCTTGATGCAGCTTCTTGCCTTCGCCGTGCACGAAGAGCTTCTCGCTGCAGGGGACGAGGTTCACCGCGATATTCGCCATGCCGGCGAACGGCAGAATTACTTGGACGATTCGCTCCAGCTCGGCGCCCAGCTCAAGACGCTCCGGGTGCTCGAACGCCGGCTTCGCGAACGTCAAGTAATCCGTAATGATTCGTTCCGCACGGTCAAGCTCCTCAAGACTCAAGTCGAAATACCGGAGCCGCTTCTCTTCGTCCAGCGCCGAGCCTCTCAAAAGCTGCATGAACCCTCGCGTCACCGTCAGCGGGTTCCGCACCTCATGCGAGATGCTGGCGGCCAGCTGGCTCACGGTCTTCAGATGCTCCAGCTCCCTAAGCTCTTGCGCGACGGATTGCTCGAGCTCGATTTGCCTGAGCTGCTCCTCCAGCATCTTCCGCTTGGTGATGTCTCGGAGATGGACGGCCCAATAACGGGCGAACCCCGCACGGTCCCGCACGGGCGTCAACGTGAGCAGCATCTGGTACTCTCGCCCTTGATCGGTCATTCGGATCGTCTCCATCGTCGCCTCGTCGTCGCCGCCGGCGAAGACGCGGGTGACGAATTCATTCATCTGCGACACGAGGTACGGCGGGATCGACGGACATTGAAGAATGTGAAAGCCCTCGAGTTGGTCTTTGCGCCAGCCGAGCAGCTTGGAAAACGAGGCGTTCGACAACACGATCTTCGCGCTGCGGTCCAACACAAGGATCGGATCGCTATGGCTTTCGATGAACGATGCGCCGATCGAGTCGAGCGCGGTCTCCGGCGCGGTCCCGCCCGCCGCCGCGCCCGAGGCCCTCATGTAGACCGCGACGCCGGCCGCCCGCCTGTCGCCGCCGTCAAGCGGTACGAGTTGGACCCGTACTTCTCGGGGACCGCCGCCGAGGCGGGGAAGGAGCGCCATATCGAAGCTTCGCGTCTCTCCATGTACGACCGCCCTCTGAAAATAGTACTGGAACATCTCGAATTCGTCGGAGCGAATCGCATGCCGATAATGTCGGCGCGGATCCGCCCGAGACCGGGCCGGGTCGTCCAACAGGCCGCTCGCCGCCGGATTCTCGTACTGGACGACGCCGTCCGCGTCCATCACGAACACCGCATCCGGATGCAGAGCAAATAGAGCTTCAAAGCTTACGTTCAATCCCGTCCCCCCCGAATTCGACATCAATCGACAGATATCAGTTCGAGTAAATTATAGCATCAAAAAGAGGGACGCCGCATGCCGCATTAGCGCCCCTCTTCGATATGGCGTCGCGTTACCGCGATTGCGCGCGGTCGTCCCTGACGAATTCGTGAATCGCCTTAAGCGGCACGCCCGCGTTCCGGTGGATGTCCAGAATCCTCGCGAGCGGATGCCGCAATATATAACGCTTGATGCGCCGAACTTCCTCGGTTCGAGACGCCGCGCACGCCGTGCAGAACGGCTGCCCCGGTCTCCGCAAGATCACCTTGTCGCAGCCTTTGCAGTTTTCGACGTTCATCATCGTCCACACCCCGCCTCTCGTTCCGTCCTTGCGAGAGCATTCGGAGGTCTGCCCCGGTTTGCGGGGGTACTGGCCGCCTTGTCGCTAGGGGTCGTCGTAGTTTTTTTACGGTTTGAAATAAAATTTCACATAAACGATTGACCTGTGAAATAAAATAATGCTATGATTCGGGCATCAAGAGCGGCAGTACCCCATTTTCCAATTTGTTAGGGAGGTCATTCAAGCTATGAAGAGAAACAAGCTAGTATCCGCATCTCTAGCGACGGTCATGATGATGTCGACGCTTCTCGCCTGCAGTTCGGGCGGCGGCAACGGATCGGCGGACGCGCCGGAGACGCCCGCGAAGACCGACACCGGCGGCGCCGCGACGGATTCGCCCGCGGCGGAGGAACCGCTCAAGCTGAGCTTATATTATCCGGATAACGCGACGCTCCCGTTCAAGGACGACTGGCTGCTCATTACGGAAATCGAAAAGCGGTATAACGTAGACCTGACCTTCGAAGTCATCCCGATCGCCGATTACGCGACGAAAGTCTCGTTGTCGCTGAACACCGGCACGAACGTACCCGACATTATCTTGAACCAAACGACCAAAGGGGAAAACGGTTCCCTCGCCCTGAACGGCGCGCTCGTGCCGATCAGCGACTACGCCGATTGGACGCCGAACTTCAACGCCCGCGTCGAAGCATTCGGTTTAAAGGAAGCGGTTTCAGAGCTCACCCTGAAGGACGGCAAGCTGTATTACCTGCCTTCGCTGTTCGATAAGCCGTTCTACGACGGCGGTTTGATTCTTCGCCAAGACTTTCTCGAGAAGCACGGCTTCGCGGATCCGAAGACGTTCGACGATCTGTACGCGGTCCTCAAGAAGTACAAGGAAGAAAACCCGGATTCTTACCCGCTGACGATTCTCGCCGGCCCGCGCGTGTTGTACCGCATGACGATGCCGTCGTACGGCATCAGCGTCGGCAAGAACGGCGCGTCCGGCACGAACACGCTCAGCTGGGATTACGAGAACAAGACGTACTTCCCCGGCGCGATCAGCGAAGAATATCGGGAGTACATGAAATACCTCGCGAAGCTGTACGCGGAAGGCTTGATCGATCCGGAGATGGCGGAGCCGATCGACGGCGACAAGTGGGCGCAGAAGCTCGCGACCGGCGCATCCATGGCATCTTACGCGTATTACGACCAAATCGGCGGCGTCGAAGCGGCGGCTGCCGAAGAAGGCTTCAACCTCCAGATGTACCCGCCGCTGCAAGGGCCGGCCGGCGCGCATCACCAGCCGAAGAGCAGCACGGGCTCCGGCATCCTGTTCCCGAAGAAGACCGCGGAGCGCGCAGACTTCGAACGGATCGTTCGCACGATCGACGAAATCTTCTTCTCCGAAGAAGGCGCGCTGCTCGCGAGCGCAGGGGTGGAAGGCGTATCGTACACGAAGGAAGGCGATACGATGAAATATCCCGACGATATCGTGAATTCCCCGAACGGCACGTACAAAGAGATGCAGCTTCGTTACGGCCTCGGCGCCGATCCGCTCCAGCTCGTCTGGATGAACGCGCGCGAAATGACGAAGTACGACGAAAACTATCTCAACATCAATAAGACGGTAGCGGCGATGGATACGGCGATCCAGCCGATTCCGCCGAGCCCGATGTTCGACGACATGACGGCCGAAGAAGCCGGCTCGCTCCAGACGCCGCTCGCCGACACGTTCGAAATTTGGAACGACGCGTTCTTGACCGGCAAGAAGAGCCTCGATACGGACTGGGAGCAGTACGTGACGGAAATGAAAAACTTGCAAATCGAGCGATTCGCGCAGCTGTACAACGACAATTTGAGATAAGCCTGGCATAACGTTTCGCTGGAACGAAGCAATTTTGAATAGGGCCTGCCGGCAAACATGCAGTCACAGGTTGACCGACATTTGCAGGGCAGGCCCTCTCCCTATTAAGGACCATCAACGACAAGAAGGTGAAAGCTATGGCCGATTTGTCCATTCGCTCGAATCGAACCGGGGACCCCGCCGAGGCGATATCCTCTCCTCGCCGCCGCCACTTTCGCCGATACTGGCAGTTATACGTGATGATGTTGGTGCCGCTGGTTCATTTCCTGCTCTTTAAGTACGTTCCGCTGTTCGGCAATATTTTGGCCTTCCGCCGGTTCCGGCCGGGCATGGGCCCGTTCGGAACCGATTGGGTCGGCTTTGCGTACTTCGAACGGTTTTTCAGCGATCCGATGTTCTGGCGGGCGTTCAACAACACGCTGGTGCTCTCCCTCGGGAACATCTTGATCAATTTTCCGATCCCGATCATTTTCGCGCTGCTGCTGAACGAAGTGCGAAACGCTAGATTCAAGAAATTCGTTCAGACGGTTTCCTATATGCCGCGTTTCATCTCCACGGTCGTCGTCATCGCCATTCTGGGCGAACTATTGTCGCCCAGCTCGGGACTGTTGAACCGAATGTTGGAGAGCTTGTTCGGCGTAGAGCCCATCTATTTCGTGAACGAACCGCAATATTTTCGGCCGATTTATATTTTAACCGAAACCTGGCAATTTACCGGTTGGACGGCCATCATCTACCTCGCGGCGATCGCCGGCATTAACCCGGAGATGTTCGAGGCGGCGGATATCGACGGGGCCAACCGTTTCCAGAAGATCATGTATGTCACGCTGCCCTCCATCATGTCTACGGTCATGATCATGCTCATCTTGAACGTAGGTTCCTTGCTTAGTCTCGGCTTCGAGAAGGTGCTGCTGCTGTATACGCCTTCCAACGCCATGGTCAGCGACATTATCGATACGCTTGTGTACCGTACGGGCTTAGCCAATCAGAACTATTCCTACGCCACGGCAATCGGTCTGTTCAGCGGCGTGATCGGCGTCATCCTCGTTTCCGGCACGAACTGGCTCAGCAAGAAATTTTCCGGCGAGAGCATCTACTAACCTCTGGAAAGGAGCCGCGAACGTGAAACCACAAGGAAAGCTTCGTTCCGTCACGATGACCGACGTGATCGTCAACTTGATCATGGTGCTGGTCGTCCTGATTTGCATCGTGCCCTTCGTTTTCATGCTGGCTTTGTCTTTATCGACGCCCGAGGCGATCGTGAACAATCAAGTGTCGCTTCTGCCGGTAGGGTTCAACATCGAAGCATACAAACAAATTTTCACGTACCCGAACTTCTTCAAGGCTTACGGCAACACGATTTTTTATACCGTCGGCGGCACCGCGATTTCGCTGGTCGTCTCGATCTTCTTCGCGTACGCCATGTCCAAGCCGTTCCTGTACGGGCATAAGCTCGTCATGAAGCTGATCGTGTTTTCGATGTTTTTCTCGGGCGGCCTCATCCCTACCTACCTGTTGATTTCCAATCTTCACCTGACGGGTACGGCTTGGGCGATGCTGATTCCGTTCGCGATCAATCAGTTCAACCTGATCATCCTGATCAGCTTCTTCCGGGCGTTCCCGACGGAAGTCGAAGAGGCCGCCGTCATCGACGGGTTAAGCTACTTCGGCATCTTGCGGCGGATCGTCGTCCCGCTGTCCACGCCGGCCATCGCGACGATCGGCTTATACACGGCCGTGTTTTTCTGGAACGACTGGTTTAACGGGTTGATTTACCTGAACGCTACGCAATATCCGGTCATGCTGTTCCTGCGCAACATCGTGAACGGCACGACGATGGTAGGCGACGGCGCCGGCATGGCGGACCGGAGCACGATCGCCATGTCGATCAAGTCGGCGGTCATCATTACGTCGACGCTGCCGATCATTATCCTCTACCCCATGCTGCAGCGCTTCTTCGTGGCGGGGCTGACGTTAGGATCGGTGAAGGGATAAATACAAACAGCAAGTAAAGGATGGATGAGAGATGACTTCATACTTCGCGCAACTGACAACGGAGAAGATCAATCCCTCCACGCAATCGATCGACGAATGCGACACGCGCGACATGCTCGCGTTAATGAATCGCGAGGACCAGCTGGTTCCCGTCGCGGTGGGCAAAGAAATCGAATCGATCGCCGCGGCGGTGGATCGGCTGTACGACGCCTTGAAGGACGGCGGCCGCATGTTCTACGTCGGCGCCGGAACGTCCGGACGGCTCGGCGTGCTGGACGCCAGCGAATGTCCGCCGACCTTCGGCACCGATCCCGAGATGGTGCAAGGCTACATCGCCGGCGGAGATATCGCCCTGCGCACCGCCGTCGAAGGCTGCGAGGACGATACGGAAGCCGGCGAGCGCCTGATCGACGAGAAGGGCGTCACCTCCCGCGACGTCGTCGTCGGCATTACGGCCAGCGGCTCCACCCCCTTCGTGCTCGGCGCGATCCGCCGGGCGAAGTCGATCGGGGCGGGCACGATCGGGATTACGACGAATCAAAACTCCCGGATCGAGGAAGCATGCGACATCTGCATCGCGCCGAACGTCGGCCCCGAGGTCGTCGCCGGCTCCACCCGGCTCAAGAGCGGCACGGCACAGAAGCTGGTGCTCAACATGCTGACGACCGGCGTCATGATCAAGCTGGGGAAAGTATATAACAACCTCATGGTCGATTTGAAAGCCAGCAACGTGAAGCTGCACGATCGGTCGATCCGCATCGTCCGCACCGTCACCGGCGTCTCGGAGCAACAGGCGGTCGAAGCGCTCCGGCAGGCGAACATGCAAGTGAAAATCGCGATTCTGATGATCGAAACCGGCGCGGACGCGAGCGAGGCCGAAGAGATGCTGCGCCTTCATCAGGGCCGGCTGAAAGCGGCGATCCGGAGCATCAAGGACGTATAGGAAAGACCGCCCGGAAAATGGAACTGCACCTCCAATGGTAGATGCGCGTCTAACATTGGTGGTGCAGTTTTTTCGTAATGACGTTCTCCCGCTCCGACCGGAGCTTCGATATGCGGTTACGCTTCGCGCACGAGCTCGCCGAACGTCACGAGCTCGAGCCCTAACGCGACGGCCTCGGGCAGCAGACGGCGCACCGCCTCGACGGTTTGGGCGCGGTCGCCGCCGTCATGCAGCAGAATGACGCTGCCGGGCCGCAACGACGGCCGAGTCTTCTCGACGATATAGTCCACGCCCGGCGAATCCCAGTCTTTCGCGTCCAGATTCGTTCCCCCGGCCGAAGCGAAGCCGTATTCCCGTATCAATGCGTCGAGCGCCTCGTCCCGATCGAGATACGGCGCCCGGAACGAAACCGGCTTCTCCCCCGTTATCGCCGCGATCAACGCGTCCGTCCGCTCCAGCTCTTCGCGCCGCCTCGCCTCGTCGAGCGTCGGAAGATGCGGGTGCGAATACGTATGATTGCCCAGCTCATGGCCATCCGCGCAAAGCGCCTTCGCCACCTCCGGGTATCGCTCGAGCTCTCTCCCGACGACGAAGAACGTCGCCTTGCCGCCATGCTCGCGAAACAAAGCCGCCAGCTCCGGCGTGTGAACGGGATGCGGTCCGTCGTCGAACGTGAACGCAACCGCATTCCGCCGCGTCTCTACCTGGTGAAGCATCATGCACTCGCCTCCTGCTTCGTGTTACTGCCATTGCTGCTGGAAGACTTCAACGCTAGTCATCTTCACTTGTAGCATCGTTCGAATACACTAACCTATCTGCCTGTATCCATTTTATTAAATCTATTCTTTCCTTAGGATAGGTTTCCTCTAAATTGCTATGTTCTTTCAAAAATTGTTCTCCCTTACATGTTAGTCTTGCCGGACGTAGCGAAAACTTGTCCCCTGCTCGCAACACACGGTCCAAGTAACCCTCCTTTTCAAGGAGTCTAATCATGCGCTCAAATTCAGAATCTTTTAGTCCATAATGACAGCTTTCAGGAAGAAACTCTTTTCTATAAATTTCCCTCAGTATACTGTACCCGACTCGCATGTAATAACACCTCTATTTTACAAGGGCCTTCTCGGTCCGGAGCCGACCGTGCTCGAGCAGCTCGGCGTCGAGCGCGACGAGCGGCGAACGCCAAGGCGGCGTACGGCGCCTACGCCACGAACGTGTCGAAGGCGTCTTCGCCGCCGGCGACATGCGCCGCGGCCGGAGCCTCGTCGTCCGGGCGGTCCCTTTTTCAGCCCAATCCCCATTGCCGCCGCGCTTCCCCCATCGAACGGAGCGGCACGTTCCCGTGCGCGTCATGGCCCTTCGGCTTCTTGCCGATCCAGCGCTCGTCGACCGGCTCGGACGCGAGTTGGTAGCGGGTGTCGCAGCTGATGCGGATGTGCGGCGTCACGTTGACCGTGGAGGCGTGCATCGTGAACATGCCGAAGAAGATGGCGTCGCCGGCGTTGAACGACGTCGTCGCCCATTGCCCGCCGTATTTTCGGATCAGCTCCATCGGATCTTCCGAGAACCACCCTTCCGTCCGATCCCGATCCACGTCCAGCTTCCCGTACGTCTCCTTCACCTTCGTCCAACGATGAGAGCCGAGCAGCACCGCGAGCGTCCCCAACTCGATCGGCGTATCGCCGAGCGGCGTCCACAGCGTATACAGATTCGGGGTGCCCCTGCCCATGTAGACGATGTCGTAATGGGCGCCCGTCGACTGCCCGTTCTGCACCGCTCGCGGCCACTTGTAGTTGTACGTCATCGCTTCGCCGCCGAGGAAATTCCCGAAGAAGCGCATCACCTCCGGTCCTTCCAGCACCTTCAGCAGCTCCGGCTTGTCTTCGTTCGTCCCCGCCCAGAAGTGGCCTTTGTTGTCCGGATGAAGCCGCGCTTCCTCCGGATCGGCGGACGGGTCGAGCTTCCCCTTCGCCGCCAAGTCGCGCAGCAGCTCGCTTCGCGCCCGAAACACCTGCTCGCGGTCGTGGAAGCCGCGAATCAGGATATACCCGTCCTCTTTCATTCTTGCCCGCAGCGCCGGGAAATCGTCCCGGATGTCGCTCGAATCTCTCAATTCCGTCAGGTGAGGTCCTCCCATATCCAGCTCGCGATTCCCGATTTTCACCAACACCGTTTTCTCCGCCTTTCATCAAGATTTGTGTTTATCATAACAACAATGTGTTTACAAACCCATCCACGTTTGTTGCTTGAATATATAAATTTGTTGTTTAATGGAGAAAATGTCGCGATCCGGAGGGTTGAGCCGATGCGTCAAATCTATGTCGTCACGAACCGAAGCGACGACTTGTATTTAAGCTATTACGGGCACGAGGTTTGCCCGCCGGGATTGCTGTACGGCCCTGCCGTCCGGGATCATTATTTGTGGGTGTACGTCGTTCGGGGCCGCGGCGTCTACCGGGCGTTCGGGCAGGAGCGGTCTTTAGGCGCGGGTCAGTCGTTCCTTCTCTTCCCGAACGAATTGACGCTGTACCGGGCGGATATCGACGATCCGTGGGAGTACCAATGGGTGGGATTCGGCGGGACGAAGGTAAACCGCGTCGCGGAGGCGATCGGCGTGTCCTCCGAGCGACCTGTGTTTACGCATGCGAGGCCGGGGGAGATCGAGGCCGTATTCGGGCGGCTGCTGGCGTTCGAGCCGTCGCGGAACGACTCGCTCGACCGACTGTTCTATGACGGCGTCTTGAACGCCTTGCTTCACGAGATCGGAACGGACGCCGCCGCTCATTCGGATGGGGAACCGCCGTCCGCCGCGGCTGCGTCGTACATCGACGACGCTCTGAATTTCATGAAGCAGCACTACGACAAGAACATCGACGTCTCTACCGTCGCCGATTATGTCGGACTCGAGCGCAGCTACTTCACCAAGAAGTTCGGCAAGGCGACGGGCATGAGCCCCTATGATTACATTTTGGAGCTTCGACTCGTCCGGGCCAAGGAATTGCTCGAGCGCACGGATGCGCCGATCGAGCATATCGCGCTGCTGCTTAGCTTCGACAGTACGTTTCATTTCTCCGGCTTCTTTAAGCGGCGAACCGGGATGTCCCCCTCCGCTTATCGGCGGCAGAGCCGCGACGGCGGAGAGCGAGGAGGCTGACCGCGCGGGGAGAGGCGGTCGGGCGGGACTTCGGCGGCGGAGGCGGCATGCAACGGCCGGAGCCCGCACGAAAAAGCCGCCCCCTCGCGCACAGCGCGGAGGAGCAGCTTTTCCATTTTCCCAACCCTACAAATCCATCGCCAGCCGTACCATGTCGAACAACTGCATGCCGTTCTCGTAGATCGGCTCGTCGTAATGCCGCACGAAGAAATCCCGGTCGATGCCGACCATGCGGAAGCCGCACTTCTGGTAGAGCGCCAGCTGC
The DNA here is from genome assembly GCA_031181325.1 of Paenibacillus sp. Lineage (GTDB taxonomy): Bacteria > Bacillota > Bacilli > Paenibacillales > YIM-B00363 > Paenibacillus_AE. The sequence goes on along the minus strand of JAPSKX010000022.1, from coordinate 21,883 downwards.
GTCACGCCGGTGCTCCCGGTGCCGACCTCCAGCGTCTTGACGCCGGCGGACCGCGCGGCCTGGATCGCGTGCAGGACGAGGCGCTTGCCGATGCCCCGCCCCTGGTGCGCGTCCGCGACCGCGACGTTCACGAGCTCCATCGTGTCGGGCCGCGTATCGATCAGGACGTAGACGCCTATGACCCCCTCCGCCGTCTCCGCCACCTGCGTCGTCCCCCGCTTCGCATACGCGTCGACCAACGCGCGGTTCGGGTCGGCGGACAGCAGCAGCTCGTAGGGGACCGCTTCGTCCCGCTCCAACGGCCGAATGCGCAACTCATCCATATGCAGCGCTCCTCTCCGGACCTTCCCTACAGCCGCACTTCGCGGCCCGTCTCGGCCGATTCGTAGATCGCGGACAGGATCTTGATCATGTCCACGCCCTGCTCCGGACGAAGCGTCGGCTCCGCGCGGCCCTTCAAGCAATCGACGAAGTGCTTGATGTTCTCTTCATGCGGCTGCACGCGATCCGCGCCCTTGATGACCGGCACGGTGTCGGTCAGCTGGCCGGCCGTCTCGGAGAAAATTTTCAGCTGGCCGTTCTTCAGGCTCGCCCCGGACTTCGTGCCGCGCAGCTCGACGAAGTTCATCTCCTCCCCGACATTCGACGCCCAGCTGAATTCGAGCTGCAGCGTCGCGCCGTTGTCGAATCGGATGAAGCCGATCGCGAGATCCTCGACGTCGAACATGCCGTCGTCCTTCTTCTCGCCGAACGCGCTGTGCACGGAGTCGGAGATGTCGTCGTTCGCGAACTTCGTATACGTCGCTCCGCTCACCGCTACCGGCTTCGGGTTGTTCATGAGCCACATCGCCACGTCGATGAAATGCACGCCGAGGTCGATGAGCGGACCGCCGCCCGACAGCTCCTTCGTCGTGAACCAACCGCCCTTGCCCGGAATGCCGCGACGGCGCACCCATCCGCAGCGACCCGTGTACACCTCGCCCATGTTCCCCTCGTCGATGAAGCGCTTGAGGAATTGCGACGACGGATGGAACCGGTTGTTCCGCATGACCATCAGCAGCTTCCCGCTCGCCGCCGCGGCGTCGGCCATCTTCTGCGCTTCCGCCGGGCTGACGGCGTCCGGCTTCTCGCAGAATACGTGCTTGCCCGCCTGCAGCGCGGCGATCGCGATCTCCGAATGGTACAAATTCGGCGTGCAAATATCGATAACGTCGATATCGTCTCGCTTCAGCAGCTCCCGGTAATCCGTATACGCCGCGTCGATGCCGAGGCTTCCCGCGACCTGCTTCGCGCGCTCCTCGTTCACGTCGCACACCGCGACGATCTCCGCTTCCGGATGGTTCGTCCACGCCGGTTGATGTACCGCCTTGAAAATGCCTCCCGCGCCTACGACGCCAACGCGCAACATTCCGCTCATGCTCCATCGATCCTCTCTTGTATTGACTTATTTGGCGAAGCCCGGCGCACCTTTCCGACGTTCGCTCCCCCAATCCCTCTAGACTCCAGTATAATTCTCTTGGACGAATGAAGGAATGTCCGATTCGGCAATTGTTGACCGATCTTGCAACAGTTATGATACAGAGAAAACGATTAAGGAGCCCCTATGAACATCTCCGCCAGAACGATCACGCTCGGGTACTCGCGCCATAAGAAGCCTCATTACAGCGTTAGAACGCATAAACAGCCCCACCTTCTTCTCCGCCTGCAGGTGGCGGGGAGCTGCGAGGCGGAGCTGTGCGGGACGCGGCACGTCGTCGAACCGGGCGACTTGATCGTCTCGAAGCCGGGAGACTCGTATCGACTCGAGATCGATGCAGCGCCGGACGAAGACGGCGTAAGGCGCATCGACAGCGCCGATTATTATGTCGTATGCGAAGGGCCGTGGATCGACGCGTGGCTGGCACGAGGGAACTACCCGGTCATGGCGCGGATCGAGGTCGGCGAAGACATCCTGTCGCTTTGGAGGCGGCTGCTTTACGAGAAGCGCAACGTCAGCGACGCGAACGAGGAGCTGACCGAGTCGCTGCTGAAGGCGTTATGTCTGACGCTGGAGCGCGCCGTCCGCAGCCGTCCCGAAGGCGCGTCCGGCGACGCCGCTTACGTGCCGTATCGCATTAAGCGTTACGTCGAACGGCACGCCACGGAGCCCCTCACGCTCGAGGGAATCGCGAAGCGCCACGGCGTCAGCGTCTCGACGGCGTCCCATCTGTTCAAGGACACGTTCGGTCTCTCGATCATGAAGTACGCCGCGGAGGTGCGGCTGAGAGCCGCCTCCGAGCGCATCTTGCTTAGCGACATGTCGCTCGAGCGAATCGCGGAATCGACCGGCTTCCGCAGCTATCCTCACTTCTGCCGGGCGTTCCGCGCGCGGTTCCACGTGCCGCCGAGCGCGTACCGGACGTCCCTGGCGGCGCGGCAAGCGGACTTCCCTAGAACCGACCCGATTTGAAGATGGCGAACAGCAGCCAGGCGAGCATCGCCATCGCGATGCCGAACCCGATAATAATCGCCGGCACATTCAGCAGCAGTCCCGGTTGCCGGCTGAGCGACGAGCCGACGATGAGGCCCGCCATGACGATGCTGATCGCCAGCATCACGACGCTGAAAGACAGCCGATTGCTGATGCGATCCAGCTTGCGCAGGAAGACGTCGAGCTCCGGTACGCTGATTTCTAGGCGCGCTTGCCCGTTCTTCACGACGTTCATCAGCTCGTTCGCCTGCTTCGGCAGCTTCGCTAACAAGTCGCCGTACTCCGTGGCGTCTCGCCAGAGAGAAGCGGCCAGCCGCTCCGGACGGAAGCGTTCCCGCAGCAGGCGCAGGCCGAACGGCTCGGCGAGGCTCACGATGCTGATATCGGGGTCCAGAGCGACGACGACGCCTTCGACCGTCAGCAGCGCCTTGCCGAGCAGCAGGAAGTCCGTCGGAATGCGAATGTTGTGGCGCCGCGCCGTATCGAGCAGGTCGTTCACCGCTTCGCCGAGGCTCATCTCGCTGAACGGCACGCCGTAATATTTCGTCCGGAGATCCTCGACATCCCGGCGCAGCTCGTCCATCGGCATGTCGTCCGGAACGAGGCCCATGCGCAGCACCGCCCGGAGAATGCCGTCGGTGCTCTGCCGCATCAGCGCGATGATCAGGTCGGAGAAGCTCTCCTTCATCGTCTCCGACATGCGCCCGACCATGCCGAAGTCGATGAACGCCACCGCGCCGTCCGGCATGACGAGCAGATTGCCCGGATGCGGATCCGCATGGAAGAACCCTTCCACGAACATCTGGCGGAAGAGCGCGTTCAGAATGCGCTCCGCCAGCGCCTTCAGGTCGACCCCGTCTCGAACGAGCCGCTCCCGCTCGTTCACCTTCACGCCTTCGAGATATTCCATGACGAGGACGCGCTTCGACGTCTGCTTCCAGTGGATGGCCGGCACGCGTACGCTCCGAGCGCGCTGGAACTGCCTCGCGATCTGGTCGGTATTGCGCCCTTCGATCTGATAATCGAGCTCCTGCAGCAACGCCCGGCTCAGCTCGGCGATCATCGCCTGCAGCTGATAGCGCCGAGCCCACTCGAACCGCGCCTCCGCGATGCTCGCTAGATTGCGTAAAATCTCGAGGTCCGTCCGAATCGCCGGCGCGATGCCGGGGCGCTGAATTTTCACCGCGACCCGCTCTCCCGTGAGCAGCCGGGCCCGGTGGACCTGGCCGATGGAGGCCGCGGCGAGCGGCCGCGGCTCGAATTCGTCGAACAGATCGCCGATTCGCGCGCCCAGCTCCGAAGCGACGATCTGTTCGACGACCGCGTACGGGAACGGCTCGACTTGGTCCTGCAGCTTCGCCAGCTCCGCGACGATGTCCGCGGGCAGCATGTCCGATCGCGTGCTCGCGATCTGCCCCAGCTTCACGAACGTCGGCCCTAACTCCTGAATGACGTACCGCAGCCGTTCTCCCACCGACTTGCGTTCGATCTCGCGAACGCCCCGGAACAGCCGGGCCGGCAGCGACAGCGCCTGGAACAGCTCCGTTCCTTCCACGATGAAGCCGAAGCCGTGCCGGATGAGCGCCGACGCGATCTCCCGATACCGGTTCATATGGCGAATTTGTCTGCCGATTAACATGCCGCCACCCTCTCGTTCGGTCGTAAGATGAAGCCGAACGCGTTACGGCGTTGCAGGCGAATCGGGCTCCGCGCCCTCCGGCGCGCGGCTCTCGAGGGCGGCCAACCGGCGCTCCAGCCGCTCCACGTCGTCCTTCGTCGCGACGCGCAGCTCGCTTAACATTTGTCGCAGCTGCTCCTTCACGAACTGCTTCAGCTCGTGCTGCTGCTCCTCGCCCTTGCGGACGAGCCGCGCGACGAGCTCCTTCGATTCGGAAGGTGCGAGCTCTCCGGTTCGTACGAGCTCGTCGACGTATTTTTCGACTTTCTCCTTGCCGGCCGTCGTAATGCCTACGCCTAAGGAAAGCGCTCGCTTCAGCAGGTCGTTCATCATGTTCGTTCGCGCCTTTCGTCCGTAATTTTTTATAGATTGCCCCCTTCCTTTCCAAATCATGCGAATCATGCGAGTCATGCGAAACTCCCGGCTTCCAATCGTCCCCTCCTTTCCCTTCAACCCCCTATTACACAGGTGCAACATTTTTGTTACTGTTGATTTGTAGCCGATTTTTCCATACGAAATGATATACGGAGAGTATAGCGAGATTGCTGAGTCAGTTCGGAAATCGCTGATCGGGAGTCAGCGCGCAATGACGCTGTCGACTTTGAAAACGCTTCAGCTCTCGCCGGCCACAACATCCAAAGGAGGAGTACCCATGAAAATCCGGAAAGCGCTTGCAGTGTCCCTAGCCGCCACGATCGTCCTTGGTGCTCTCCCCTCGTTGCCGAGCGCAGCGGAAGCGTCTCACGGCGTCGCGAAAGCCGTCGTCAACGAGGGACTCGATTATCTCGGAACCCCTTACGAATTCGGATCCAGCCGCAGCAGCACGAAGACGTTCGATTGCTCGGACTTCACGCGCCAAGCGTTCCGCGAAGGCGCCGGCATTACGCTTCCGAGCGACTCCCGGGGACAAGCGAAGTATGTCAAGAACATCGGGGACGTCTCGAAGAATTGGAAAAAGCTCAAGAAAGGCGACTTAATGTTCTTCATGTCGTACCGCGGTACGGATGCCGACGACTATCGCGGCCTCGACGGCGACGATCGCCGCATTACGCACGTCGGCATCTATATGGGGGACGGCAAAGTCTTGCACACTTACTCCGAGGACGAGGGCGTGACGGTCAGCAAGATCGACGGCACGCACTGGGAGCACCGGTTCCGCTTCGGCGGAAGCGCCATCCGTTAGCAATCACAAGTACATGTCGCGCCCGAGCGCGAATTCCTCGAATCGCCCGCTGCCGCCCAGCTCTCGAAGGAGATCTGAGGCGGCTTTCTGCAAGCGCTTCACCGCCTCCTCCGGCGCGGTATCGCCGGCGATCGCCGCCGCCGTCTCCGCTTCGGCCATCGCTTCGAACGCTGTCGTGAACCCCTTGGGCACGAGCGGCGGCGCGGCCGTCGGATCGGGCGTCAACCGGTAGAACGCCGACAAATCCCGTCCTCCCCTGCCGATCGAGAGCGATTCCCGCGACAGCAGCTCGAACGTCGACCGGGCGCGCGATCGCATCGTCTCCTCTTCGTGCACATGGCGGAGGAACGCCCAAGCCGCGGCGGCGTTCGGCGAGTCGGCGCGGATGCCGAATATGGACGCCAACTCGAATTCGGTCGCGGTTCCGGGCCGTTCCGGCTGCGCCGGATACGTCGTCAGGTCCCAATCGAACGACTTCCCCCGTTCCTTCCGGATGCGCTCCATCGCGTCGAGCGTATGCATCATGCTTAGATCGTCGAGCGCCATGGCCGCGCGCCCGGCGACGAAAGCGTTGTTGTCGCCGAGGCTTACCGAGTAAGTTCCGTCCCCGTTCGCCGCGAACGGACTGACCGGCACGGCCGCCGTTCCGTCACGGTACGCCGCGATCGCCTCCTCATACGTCTCGAGCCATGCGGGCGCATCGAGCAGCGTCGCCGAGGCGTCCGGGGCGAACATCGTCAGCTGCCGCGCTCTCCCGAGCGCGTACGGAAGCTCGAAGGCGCCTCGCGCCGCCGTGCCGAGCGATAAGCCGTGGAGGGGTTCGCCGGCGTCGTTCGCCGAAGGGAATCGGTTCGATAGCGCAAGCACGTCCTCCCACGTCATGCCTTCCGTCGGGGTCGGCACGCCATACGTCTCGAATAAAGTGCGATTGTAGTAAAGCGCTTTGCTCCGGAACGTATCCGAGAGACCGTACAGCTTCCCCCCGCCCTTCGCCCGCAGCATGTCGGTCACGCCCGGGAACAGCCCTTCCTCGTCGAAGTCGCCCGAACGAATCGGCATCTCCAGATCGTACAACGCTCCGTCCGCCGCCAACGCGGCGTATACCGTCTCGTTCATGAGCAGCACGTCCGGCTGCCGCTCCCGTACGACGCGCCGGAACTCCTCCAGCTGGTCGCCCTCGCCCCGCGTCTCCGACAATGCGATGACTTGAAATTCCACCTTCGGGTATTTGGACAGAAACAGATTGCCGTAATCCTCATAGAACGCCGGCTCGCTCGCGTACATCACCTTGAGCGTTATCTCTTCCGCCGCTGCCGGGTCGAGCGACTTCCATGGTTCCGCGTTCGGCGCGTCGTTCGCCGGCTTCGGCGAGCCTGCGCCGCCTCCGACGGCGTCCTGCAGCGCCCCCCTCGGCGATTCGCAGCCTGCGGCGAGCGCCAGCAGCATTGCGCTTGCCGCAACGAGCTTACTTCTCTTCCAAGCCTTCATTCGCTTTCGTCGCCTCCTTCTTATGCACCTCGATCGAGCCCGCGATCCGGAGCGCTTCTCCTTCGGTGAGGGTGCCCTTCATCCGGTACTGATTCGTCTCGTCCGACCAGACGAGCACGAGCGAGCCGTCCGCTTCCAGCTTGATCCATCCCTGGCGCCCTTCGATCTCGATCGGCTGGTAATCCGGGGCCCCCGCTTCGAGCTCCTTCAAGGTCGTCTGCGAGACGTCGAGTCCGCCGTCCGGCGAAGCGTACCGGATCGTCACCGTCGGCGACGCTTCGCCGGCGCCCGGCTCCGCGACGATGTGCGACAGATCGAACCGGTCCGGCACGTACTGCGGCACGAAGGCGACCGCGGCGGCCGCCGGCGGTTCGGACCGCTGCTGCGGCTCCGGCGAATTGCGTCCGGGCAAGCCGTGTACGACGCCGAGGAACACCGTAATCGTCGCTACGCTGCTCGCGACCGCCGTCGCCCCGAGCTTCAGCCACCCCGTCGGCCGACGCGACATCGTTCGCTCGGCTTCCAGCGCTCGCCGCAGCGTGCGGCTGCGCAGCTCCTCGGATACCTCGACGATCTCCAACGCTTCCCTAAGCCTCTCGCCTATTCGATCCATGCCGGCACCCCCTCCTCTTCCCGCTGCCATGACCGCCTCAGCCGCTCCCGCGCCCGATGCAGTCGGCTTCGCACCGTCCCTTCGGCCACGCCGAGCGCCTCGGCCACGTCCGTTACGCTCATCTCTTGATAATAATGAAGCAGGACGACGGCTCGCTGAGGCTCCGGCAGCGCCCCCACGCAGCGAAGCAGGGAATCGTTCCGTTCCGCCCGGACCGCAGCCTCCTCCGGCAGCTCGTCCGCATCCGCAAGAGCGCCGCCCCCACGCGCCTCCGCCTCCCGCTCGGTTCCGGGCAGCCGCACGCGCCGCCACCAGGCGCTGCGGCGCATATCGCGGCAGACGTTCATCGCGATGCGCATCATCCACGTCTTCTCGCTGGATCGGCCTTCGAAGGACCTTCGATGCCGATGCGCCCGAAGGAACGTCTCTTGATACGCGTCCTCGGCCGATGCGCGATTGCGCAAATAAGCGTATGCCAGCCGCAGTACGTCCTGTCCGTACGTGTCCATCAGCCGCTCCAGCTCCGCTGCGGCTCGCCGCTCCCCCGCGCGACCCGGTTCCTCGTCATCGATCGTTCCGTTCACCCGCTTCACCGCCTCCTACATGATTAGACGAGAGAAGGGCGATTTCCGCTCCCGCGGCGACTGCCGGAAAAACCGAAGGTTGAAACGCGCACTCATGTACTTTACGATGGGAGTACGAACCACGAAAATCGGCTTTCCGGAGAGGAGAAGCACGCGACATGACGCTTGCCAGACCCCCTAGTTAATCCGCGGTTGCGCTTCCGCATCGATGCCCCCGTCCTCCCCCGAACGATTCGCATTCGCCGCGAACTGCAAGCGAATCGAACGTTACGAGAGGGGACGCCGCATCGAGATGAACGCAATGAACAATGTATGGAAGCTGTATGCCGCCCGCTTCTTCCAGAGCCTCATCCCGGCTTATGTCATCGAGCGATTGTTCTGGGAAGCGAGAGGCATGACGATTCAGCAGGTCGTGTATACGGAAATCTTGTACGCCGCTACGATCGTGCTCCTCGAGGTGCCGACCGGCATTCTCGCGGACCGGTACGGCCGGAAGAAGCTGATCGTTCTCGCGGCCGCGCTCGGCTGCCTTGAATTTCTGATTCTGATCTACGCGCAGACGTTCTGGCACTTCGCGACCGTCGTCGTCTTGGCCGGCGTCGCCGCCGCCGCGAGCAGCGGGGCGGAGAACGCGTTGCTCTACGATTCCTTGCGCCGGCACGGGCAAGAGGCGCTGTTCGAGCGCAAGCTCGGGCGGCTGTACGCGCTCGACTTCGGCGCGGCCGTGCTCGCCGCGCTGTCCGGCGGCTGGCTGGCGGGCCGGTACGAGCTCGAGCTGAATTACTGGCTCTCCTTGCTCGGAGCCGCCGCAGGCCTCGGCTTCGCGCTCCTGCTCGTCGAGCCCTCGGCGCCCGCCGAAGCGAGGGACGAGACGATCCCGATCCGCCGTTACGTCGCGGAATCGCTGCGCTTCTTCCGCAGCCGGAGCGACGTGCGGCTCATCCTGGCCGCCGCCATGCTGACGGGCGCGGCGATCGACTTCGTCGACGAGTTCTGGCAGCTGTACCTCGATCGGTTCGACGTGCCGCTCGCCTGGTTCGGCCCGTTCTCGGCGGCGCTGCTCGCGCTGCGGATGCCGGGCGGCCTGCTCGCGGACGCGATGCGGCGCCGCTTCCGCTATGCTTCGCCGCTCGCGGTCTCTCTCGCCGCCGTCGCCGTCTGCCTCGGCGTCGCCGGCTTCGCGCCCGGCCTCGGAGGAGCGGCAGCCTTGCTGGGCGCCTGCCTCGCGGCCGGTCTCGTCGAGCCGTTGTCGGCCGGATACCTTCACCATCGGATCGAAGGTCCGATGCGGGCGACGATCGACTCGTTCCGCTCGCTCGCCGACAACGGGGTCGCGACGGCGATCGGCTTGGGCTTCGGCTGGAGCGCGGCGCGTTGGGACGTCTTCGGCGGGTACGGGTTCCTCGCGGTCGTCTGCGCCGCGTTCCTGCTGTATTTCCTTCCCGCCGCCGGGCGGCTGAAGGAACGATAAGAGAAACTTCTAACGAAGTACTTCCAAGGAAGCAGGTACGTCTAATAGCGGAAGTTTTTCTTGGTATAGAATTTACTCGTTTCGGCCTTCCCGCCAAAAACTTATAAATTCTATAACATACAAAGAAGGCGGACCGGGATTTTGCGCTCCCGGTCCGCCTTGTTCCTTTTCCCCGTACGATCGAATTCCTCTTCGCCGGCCGCCTTCCGGCACATCCTTCCTTCATCGGATTGATCCATCCTCGTTCCGTGCCGCTTCGATGCCTTGCAGCGCGCGCAGATACCTCTCTAGATGATCGAGCCGCTGATTCGTAAGATGGCGGAACGACTCCAGCCACGCGTCCAGCGCCTGGAACGGTTCCAGCCGCAGTCGGTACAGCCTCCGATTCCCCGCCGCTCGCGCCTCGACGATACCCGCTTCGGCGAGAACCCGGAGATGCTTGGATGCTTGCGGCTGCTGCAGCCCCAGTCGGTCGGCGATCTCCCCCACGGTGAGAGGACCGCCCCCCAATAGTTCGACGATGCGCAATCGATTCGGCTCCGCAAGAGCGCTCCATGTGTTCATGTCTATAATATACCCTTACAGGAATATTCCTGTCAATTCATATTAGCCTCGCGGCCAACGCATATAAGGGCTCCGAGCTTGACGAAATCCAAGGCGATGCAGGCTTTCGCGCAGGACGACGAATGGAAGACGATTCTCCAAGCGGACGTAAAGAACTCCGCGAAAGACATCATGGAGCTGCGCAATCTGCCCCAAAAAACTCATTAATTTCAGGGGGAAGCGAAGCGGGTGAACGCGTTAATGGAAAACTTAACGGGCATCGACACGATGTCCGATCAAATCATCGCAACGGACTTCCTGCTCGCCGCCAAGTCGGCGCTGAAGACGTACGCGGTCGCGATCTCGGAAGCGACGCATCCGGAAGTGCGCGGCATCTTGAAGAAGCAACTCGACGAAGCGACGCTGACGCACGAATCGATCACGGCGTATATGGTGAAGAAGGGGTATTACCACCCGTTCGATCCGAAGGAACAGCTTAAGGTCGACCTGAAAGCATCGGAGGTCGCGCTGAAGCTTGCCGAGCAGCTTAAAGCGCAGCCTGAACACAGAGTAGAGGCGGTCCTCCGGCATTGCGGAAGGCCGCCTCTTCTCGATGTCCGGGGCGGCTAAGAAAGCTTGTCCGGCCGGATCCAACCATGGTATAGATGATGGTATTCTCGCAATATCGGAAGCATGGCTTAGCGGGGGAGGCGAGCCGTATATGCGTCGTTGCAGCGCGAATTCGCATACGCGAAGGCGTTCGCCCCGTCGTCGTCGAGCCCCGCGGAGACGCGCAACGTGCTCCTCGTCGGCGGCTCCGCGCCGATTCGGTTCCAAGCGCGCAAGCTGGCCGGCTTCGTCGAGATCGAGCTGCCGAAGTAGATGCCGGCGGATCGCCTGCCGTCCGAAGGCCATCCCTATGTGGTCTTCCGATAGGCCTCCAGCAGCTCGGTGACGAGGATGCCGTCGATGCGCGCACCATCGAGACGGCAGCCGTCGAACGTCGCGTTCCGGAGGTCGCAGCTTTCGAAGCGGGCCTCGCCGAGGTCGCTGTCGCGGAAGACGACCGGCTCGACGTTCACCCATCCGTCGGTCCCCGGCTCTCCGTCGAGGCGGCTTTTCGCCGATGCCGGACGACGGATGCGCTCGAATACGGTACCGCCCATCTGCATCTGGTCGATGCGCACGTCAGCGAAGTAAATATGCTCCAGCTCCGCCCCTACGAAGTTGACGTGCCGCAGCTTCGCCTGCCGCATATCGATCCCGAGGAAGTCCGCCCCTTGGAAGCTGACCATCCTCAGCCGTTCTCCCCGCAAATCCTGCAGCGCGTGTCCGCCCTTCTCGTCGACGACGATCTTCTCGGTGAGGCGCGTATCTCGAACTCTGGGCCGAATCGGAAAATGAAGCTCGAAGACGGACGCCTCCCGATCCGGGCCGAGGAATCGCTCGTCGTGCCGCTCGAACTCATAGTCGTGGATCGCATCGAAATCCGCTTGCTGCGGATACCAGTATCCATGGAAGAAGTCCCAGGCCCGTCCGAAGCCGTCGGCCTTCCCCCGATACGTGACAACGAGCGTGTCGTCGGCCGGGATCGTTCGCTCCGACATCCCTTCCGGCAACGGCGCTTCGGAGTCGGACTCGACCTCCGCGCCGGCGAAGTAACGGAAATCTTGCCCCGGTCCGAAGGGCGGCTCGTACGAATACAACCCGATCGTCCCGTACGGAGGCATGCGGTCGCGAATCTCGCTCAAGCGAGGCATGACGCTCTGCCAGAATCGCGGGATGTCCTGTTCCGGTCTAACCCCGTTCTTCTTCCGATCGACGACGGCCAGCTCGATACCGACGATGCGGCGCGTGCGGCCCTTGCGCACTTCCGCGCCGAGAATGCCGGGGAACGCCTCGCTGCCGATTGCCTTCAACCCCTTGATCGGCGCGTATATTTCGAAATCGAACGTATCGATGACGTTCGCCGGAATATGGAACGGGTTGACCGGCGTCAGGGCGTTCCGCTCGAAACCCAAGACGCCTTCGTCGACGTCGCGTTCGTACGGGCCGCTTCGGAACCATTCCGCGAGCCCGTCGTACGTCTGACGCATCATGGCTGCGTCGCCGATAACCCGCGTTCTCGCGAACTGCCGAGCGGGGATCGTCAACGTCTCCAAGCCCGCCGGCAGTCCTTCGAAGCCGTTCACCGATACGCCCACCCACAGCATCGTCACCTCCGTCGCCCATTGCCATTCCGGGACGAACACATACCCGAAGTCGCGCTCCAGCACGGCGGGGTGGTCTTCCAGCAGCGACTCGAGCTTGCTCCAAGCTTCTCGCACGCGAGCGCCGTCCCGCGGCACGCGAATCGCGGCCGCTAACAGCGGGGGCCGCGACACGATCTCTACGTCGATGCTCATGCGTTCGCCTCCGTCTCCGATTCGAGCAGCTGCGCGACGACGATGCGGTTGCCGTCCGGGTCGAGCAGCGCGAACTCCGACAAGTCCGGGAAGTACGCCGGCTCCGCCGCAAGCGCGAAGCCTTGCTCCCGCGCGTGGGCGAGCGCCGCATCGAAATCGTCCGTCTCGAAATAACAGATTTCCGTGAAGCTCTCCCCGTTCGCGTGCCGGTTGCCGTCCAGCAGCAAGGCGGCGCCGCGCGTCACGGGGATGGAATAGATCGTTCGCTTCGCCTGTTCCTCGTCGAGCGGCAGTCCGAGCAGGTCGGCATACCAGGCAGCCATCCTTCGCATCTCCTTCGCGTCCACGAACGCGCCGCCGATCCGCGGCCGAATCGGACTCCGCGTCGCGGGCGCCGGCGCCGTCGATTCCGCCGCGGTCCAGCAAGCCATCTGCGCGTTGCCCTCCGGATCCGCGAAGTTGAAATACGCCATCGAACCGTGCCGCCGCGGCTCCGAGAACGGCGTCGCCCGCTCCTTCACGTAAGCGTACGCCTCGTCGATGTCCTTGGCCGGGAACATGATTCGCGGCATCTCTCCGCTCCAGTCGGGATCCTTCCGGTTGTTCGCGTCGTTGTCCAAGACGAGTCCCGTATCCCCTAGATCGAACCAATACACCGGTCCTCCGTTCAACCGGTCCTCGAGCACCGGCAGCCCCAGCAATCGGCTGTACCATTCCGCGGACCTGCGCAGGTCGGTCACGTGGATAAAGACGCTCGCGATGCGATTCTCGAGCGGAACGGGCCGGGCTGGCCGAATCGAAAACCAGACCTCCATGACCGACGCCGGGTCGTCGTTGCCTCGATACCGTTCGTCGTAATACTCGAATTCCAAGGGGGCGCAGACGTAACCGGAATTCGGCAGCCATTCCTTCCGATAATAGTCGAACGTCGCGCCGATCTCGTCGATCGCGCCTTGTCGGGTCACGACGCAATAGAGTCCGCCCGGAACCGTATAGGACGTCATTCCTTCCGGCACGCGCCCGGAGCGGGTCGCGCGGACGCCGGCGATGTAATCGAACGGAGCGCCCGGAGCGCCTCCTTCGTCGAATACGCATAAACCGTAAGCGCCTCCCGCGGCGTGCTCGATCTCGCCGACCCGCTCGTTGAACCTCGGCCACAGCTTCGCGATCGCGTTCCCCGACGGCGGCGTCCCCTCCGACGGGTCGAACCGAATTCGTTCCCCGACAATCGTGAAGGCGTCCTTCCAGACGACCTTCGCCCCTACTATTCCCGTTGCGTTAGTCAATAGCGATTCGCTCCTCTCGCATAATCCGAATCGTGATCCCTTCGCCCTGCGCATCCATCACTGAATTTGGAAAATGAACCTCCCGATGCGAATACATATTCGCTACCTGTATCCCAAATCCTTCCTCCGCCGAAAAAATTATCGCCTGCATGCGAAAGCTCCCCCGGCGGACAACTTCATCCGCGCGGGGGAGCCCCTGATCGTTCGCTTACACTTTAAACCTTCGCGTCCGTTCCAGCACCTGAGACGCCTGCGCTTGCAACAGATCGGAAGACGAAGAGATCTCTTGCATGATGGCCGTCTCTTGCATCGAAGCGTCGGCGATTCGCTTCGCGCTCGCCGTGATTCGGCCCGCCATGTCGGAGATGCCCGAGACGAGCGAATGGATTCGCTCCGCTTCCGCCGCCTGCGCCGCGATCGACCGGTCGATCTGCAGCATGACCTCGACCGAATTCGCGACGCCGGCCGACATCTCCCGCGTGGCTGCCTGCACGCTTTCCCGCCGCGCCGCTTCTTCCCGGATCGCTAAGGACTGCGCTTCGAGCAGCTCCGCCGTATGCCGGACCTCGTCTTGAACGAGATTGATGATACGATTGATTTGCTGCACGGACTGTTCGCTGCGCTCGGCGAGCTTCCGAATTTCCGCGGCCACGATCGAGAACCCGGCCCCGGCTTCCCCGGCGCGCGCCGACTCGATGGAAGCGTTCAGCGCGAGCAGATGCGTCTGTTCCGCGATCTCGCGCACCGTGGACGTGATCGATTCGATCTCCGCCGCGTCGGCTTCGAGCCGCTTCACCATCCCGTACGTCGCCTCTCCCGACCGAGCGAAGCGCTCCATGCCTTCGATCAGCTGCTCCGCGGTTTCTATACTGCCTTCCATCGTCCGCTCCATGACGACGGACATCGTCCGCATGCGGCGGGAATCCTCCCGCATCTTCTCGGACTCCCCGCGCATCCGTTCCGCCGCGGCTCTCGCATCGCCGACGGAGCGTTCCTGCGCTTGCACGCCTGCATAGATGTCCGCGACGGCGGCGGACATCCGTTCGATCTGTTCCGTCGCCTGAAGCAGCGCTTGAGACAGCGTCTCCGCGCCTGCGGACGTCGTCTGCGCGCCGCTCGAGATCCCCTCGATCATCTCTTTCAAGCTCCTTACCATTCCTTGGAACGAACGGCCCAGAACTTGAAGCTCGTCCTTCGAATCGCGCACGGACACCTCGACCCGCAGGTTGCCGTCGGCGGCTTCTTGCGCCGCGCCGGAAAGCGCCAGCAGCGGTCCGGTCAGCCACTTGGCCGCGAGCCATCCCAAGGCGGCCGTCCAGAAGACGCCGAGCGCTAAGATAATGGAGTAATATAGCCAGGTATTCATCTGAGGCGCGATCCATGATTTCAACACGAAGATGAAGATCGCGCTCGTCCCGTAAGTCATGCAGGCGACAAGGGATATGCCTATCGCGATCTTGCGCGCAAGCGTAAAGCGCATGCTCGGATACCTCCTCCGTTCTACGGATAGATCCAAGTCTATCATGCAGAAGCGGACGAGGTTGTGAGAAATGTCACACCGCGCGATCGGCGGCGGCTCCCCCGCCGGCCGTTATTCGATCGCGACGCGCCCCGGGGAGCCGCGTTCAACTGCGGGCACTGTCAATCCCTATGAAATTCGTCGTTCCGGGGATAAGAAAAAAACCGAAAACCTGCGCGAGGCGGGTTTCCGGTTTCATGTTCCGATATATCGTTCGATTCAGCCGGACAATCCGACGTCATGTTGGCCGATAATGAGCTTCTGGGGCTCCAGATACGCCTTGATCGACTCCGCGTCTCCCGTCAGATCGAGCTCCAGATCGATAACCTTGTACTGTACCGTTCGTTGCTCCCGCTTGTCGAATACGACGCTGAACTCCCGCAAACCGAGCGGGAAGGCAGTCACCGACCACCCGATCGACAGCGACGAGGATTTCACCGTTCCGTGCTCGAACAACGTCTCCGTCAAGATCTCGTTGTTCATATCGACGATCGTTACCTTCTGCAAAATCCTGGTTTCCATGTTTCCTCCGCGCCTCCCGATGCCCTGAGTTATCGTTGGGTTTGTTCTATTGTAACATGGAATTCGGATTTGCGGTCGAAGCATCGCGGCGATCACGGCGCCGGCGTATTCAAGCCCGTGCGCGCCGGAATCCGCGTCTTCGCCACCCCGAGCGCTCGATGGCCCCACAGAAGCTTCTCGACGAAGGACGCTTGCTCCGGTCCGCATTGGACGACGATCACGACCTCCGAACGTTTCCCCCTGGAAGTCCGACTCCGCTTCCTTCGGTTGACGATCAGATCGATGACGAACCCGAACGCGAAGCCGCCGGCGGCACCGATCAAACCCCATAAGACGGGCCCCCATGCCAAAGCGTAACCTCTCGAGATGCCGATCGTGCCGAACATCATCGCCAAGATCAAACCCAGATCGACCAAGGACGTCCCGTCGGTGCCGTGCATCGTATCGATGACATGCTCGCCCGTCGGCCGGTTGTCGAGCGGCACCGCGTAAATATCGCGAATCTCGTGCTCCTCCAGCTTCGTGATCGCCAGCTCGACATATTCGGAGTGATCGAACGTCGCGAAAAATTGGATCATCGCTCGCTCCCCCCTCTATACACGACGAAGTGCTCGGACTGGTAGTTCTGCCTCAAGAAGTTCGCTTGCTCCCGATCGAACAGCTTGTTGTGCTCGACCGTGTTCATATAGGAGTCGAAGATCCCGAAGAAATAGAGAGAGGGCATATAGAGAACCCACTGCATATCGATCGCTTCCTTCGATTTCGCGATCTCGCCTAAGAAGAAATAATGAAGGCCTTCGAGTAGGTTCGATCGCGTAATGATGAGGAGCGTGACGACCAGCGTGAACGCGGCGGAGAACATCCGATGCAAGTACAGCTGCCCCATGCTCGGAATCCCCATAGCCCACACGAGCGCGAGCCAAGGCTTCTTCTTGTCCAAATAATTCGTTTCGAACGCGTTCATGGCGAAGGTCTGAATCGGGGCGTTCTCCCGCTTCGCGAGCACATACATCTTGTTCTCGTCCACGGTCGTCCGGTAGCTGTCCCACACCGCGAATAAATAGACCGGGATGTAGAGATAGATGAACTTCTCGTTCAGCGCCGACTTGGCCAAGTGAAACTCGCCGTTGAACGTGTGCATCATCGCCGTGTTGAGCATCGTCTTCTGGTTAATGTACAGCTCCCAGAGGAACAAGGCGGACCCGCGAATGTATTTGTTCAACAAGAAGTGCCCGAAGCCGGGGAAGGCCACGGACCAGAGCGCGACCACGAGCGGGTTCCTCGCATGCAGCTGCGACGAGCCAAGGGAGCCGATATGGGCCAGGAAGCGGCGATTCCGGTAGTTGTTTCGAAAATTATCCACGTTCCACCTCGCACGTAGGGCTTCAATGGGCTATTATTTGCCTAGCGATGGAAATTATTCGGAATCGTCCGAATCCGGCGCCGCACGAATGGAACGATGCTATGCATCATCCAAGCGAAATCATGAGCACCCCATTCCAAGGAGGTACAAAATGAGCGCCGCGATTCATGATACCGCGGCGTTGCGGCGGGCTTACGAAGACGCGTAACGCGGAAAAAGGGCCGATCCCGCAAGCAGATTCCTCTGCTTGCCGGGATCGGCCCCTTCCCTTTATTCTTGCGCCGCCAGCTGGACGCCCTTCGCGGCATTCGCCTCTTCCGGCCCCTTCTGCGCCGAACGCAGCGGAATCTCCTTCAGGAAGACGACGAGCAGCAGCGCGACGAGCAGCAACGCGGTTCCGCACAGGAATACGGTGGATAACGTATCCGACAGTACGCTCCGCAGCATCGCGGTCAGCTGCTCGAACAACGGCTGCGTCTCCGCCGGCAGGGAGGCCAGGATCGACTTCAGCTTCGGCTGATCGAGCAAAATTTGCGGATTGAGGAACGACGTCGCGCTCTCGAGCGTCTGCGGATCCAGCTTCGTCAAGTCGACGCCGTCCTGCGACGACATCGCTTCCTTCAAGTTGCGCGTCATCGCGCTGTTCATCACCGAGCCGAGCACGGCGATGCCGATCGTACCGCCGAGGTTCCGGAACAACGTGGCGGACGCCGTGGCGACGCCGAGCTGCGTCATCGGCACCGCATTCTGTACGACGAGCGTGAACACCGGCATACATAAGCCGAGACCGAGACCGAAGACGCACATGCTCGCCAAGGCCATCGCGATGTTGTCCATATACGCCATCAACGTCATGCCGGCGATCATGAGAACCACTCCGCCGGTCGCATACAGCTTATATTTGCCCGTCTTCGACATCCAACGCCCGACGAGCGCGCTCATAACGATCATCATAATCGTCATCGGCATGTTGACGAAGCCGGATTGCGTCGGCGTGTAGCCTTCGACGCCTTGCACGAAGAACGGAATATACATCATCGCGCCCATCATGCCCGCGTTCATGAGGAAGCCTACCCCGTTCGAGATGTTCACGATGCCGTTCTTGAACAACGACAGCGGCATGACGGGATTTTCCGCCTTCCGTTCAATGAAGACGAGAATGACGGCGAGCACGATCGCCGCGGCGAACAAGCCGATAATTTCGAACGAGCCCCATTCGTATTTCGTACCCGCCCAAGAGAAGCCGAGCAATAACGCGATGATGCAGAGCGAGAGCGCCGCCGAGCCCGCGTAGTCGATCGACACGCGCACGACGTCCGTCTTCTTCGGGAACATGCGCCAGATCATGACGAACGCGACGATGCCGAGCGGGAGGAAAATCCAGAACAGCCAATGCCAATCCATATGGTCGATCATGACGCCGCCGAGGGTCGGCCCGATGACGCTCGACAGACCGAAGATCCCCATCATGAGCCCGGTCCACTTCGCCCGCTCGCGCGGGGCGAACAAGTCGCCGACGGCCATCGTCGTGACCGCCATCAGCATCCCGCCGCCTAGACCTTGGATGCCGCGGAACGCGATCATCTGAAATATATCCGCGGATAAGCCCGTAAGGAAGGAACCGACCATGAACACGACGATACCGGATAGAAGGAACGGCTTCCGCCCGTAGAGATCAGACAGCTTCCCGACGAGAATCGTCGCGACCGTCGAGACGAGCAAGTAAATCATGACGACCCAAGAATAATACTCCATGCCGCCGAGCATGGCGATGATTCGCGGCATCGCGGTGCTGACGAGCGTCTGGTTGATGGCCGCGAAGAACATCGACGCCATCAGCGCGATCATGATCGTCACCTTTTGTTTTTGAGACAGATTTTCCATCCGATCCGATACCTCTTTTCTACTCTCTGTCCTAATTATTTAGGTAGGCAACCTACATATTATTATAATATAGGCCTTCGACGCCGAGTTATCAAGACCTAAATTTTCGGTATTGCATCGGGAAAGTACGCATTGACGTTTACATCAGCTTTCATTATTATTAGTCTCATCTTGCGGAACACGCAGCGGCGGTGAGACGGAGCAATGAAACCACCTTCACACGATCCGATTCAATCATTGGTTCAGGCGTTCGGCAACTTGTCCAAGGCGGATTGGCGGAAGACGACGCGATGGGGCGTGAAGTCGAGCGAAATTCGGACGCTCCTGACGATTCGGGAACTGTACGATCGTAATCCCGACAAGGTCGTGACGGTATCCGAGCTGAGCAAGTCCCTTCAGGTGACTTCCCCGACCGTCACGCAGATTATTAACGGCTTGATCAAGGGCGGATACCTCCGCCGCTCCGTCCATCCGGAGGATCGCAGAATATCGGAGATCACGCTGACGGAGCAAGGCGACCGGCTCGCCCGCCAAGCGGCCGCGGACATCCACGCCATCTTCGGAGGGCTCTATGAGCACTTGGGCGCGGATCGAAGCGAACAGCTGGCTGCGTTGCTGAACGAGGCGTATGTATATTTGAGATCCACTCGCCCGCCTTCCTGACCGCCCCGTATACGGCAACGGGCCGTCTCCGCCGCTTCGAAGGATCGAAGCGGCGGAGCGGCCCGTTTTCTTATTCACAAGATCGTCTCTCTGGCATGCTCCAGGCTGCTGACCGTCCGCGCCTCGGCGTCGAGCTCCTTCAGCAGCCGTCTCACCTGCGCCGCTTCCGAACGGTGCACGACGCACATCGCCTGATTCGCCTCGTCCGTCGGAAACCACTGTACATAGTAGGCGGACTTCGTAGCCCGTTGGATCGACGGAATGTCCCGGCTTCGCACGAGGATGCGGCGATACGGCGACAAGCCCGAGAAGCCGATCTCGACCGTCAGGTACGCCAGCGCGTGCGCCAGCAGCGAATAGATCGCTTGCTCCGCGCCGAAGATGAACCCCGCCGCCGTCAAGACGGCTAAATTCGCGAGGAAGAGGACGGCGTCCGGATTGCGCAGGAACGGGAGACGCTGCACGGCCGTCTCCGCCTCGTCGAACCGCCCGCCCTGCCGCAATATCATGCCGACGCCGGTTCCTAAGCAGATGCCGCCCCCGAGCGCCGCAAGCAGCGGCTCCTCCACCAAGGCCGAGACGGGATGCAGCGCGTACGCGAACGCGCCGACGCCGAGAAGCGGCAGCGCGATCGACAGCGGCGTGCGGACGACGAACTTGCGCCGGTACAGGATGAACGGCAAATTCAAGCAAAACAGCCATAGGCTTACTTTCATTTCCGTCATATGGGACACGAGGACGGACACCCCCGCGATGCCCCCGGGCGCGACGCGATTCGGCAGCAGGAACAGCTCCAGTCCGGCGGCGATGAGGAAGCAGCCGGCGATCGACAGCATGATGGAACTCGTCTTGCGAAGCAGCATTCCATCCCTCCTCCGGCCCCCCATGAACGCGCAAGAGGGAGCCGCCCTCGAGGCAGCTCCCCGAGGGGCCTTCCATGTGGTTCGATTTCAACGTATTACCCGTTCGCCAACAGTTCCTTCAGCAGCTTGATCTGCTTCCGCTCCCCCGCGATGACGATCGTCGATTCGGCCGCGATGCGGTCGTCCGGTCCGGGATTGATCTTCTGGTTGGCCTTCTCCACGATCGCGAGAATGGTAGCGCCTGTCCGCTGCCGCACCTGCAGCTCGGCGATCGTCTTGCCGATGCTCTTGAAGTGCGGTTCCATCTTGCTCCATTCGATAACCAATTCCTCGAGCGACACCTCGATCGTCTCCAGCATCTTCGGCTTATAGTTCATGCCGCCGATGATCGCGGCCATCTGTCTCGCTTCGTCGTCGTCCAGAGTTACCTGCGAGATCGTCTCGTCCGGATCATCATGCTCGTAGTGATAGATTTCTCTTCTCCCGTCGTCGTGAATGACGATCACGATTTTATCGCCCGATCTGGTTTCCACCTGGAATTTCTTCCCGATGCCCGGCAGATCCGATTCCCGAATCGTACTCATGTTTCCTTTCATCCTCCATTCCCGACTTAGCTCGAAGCGTTCGCCTTGTCCTGCGGCTTCTTGCTCCATCGGAACATTTTGTTTAAGCCATTATATATAGGCTTCGATTCTTTTGCCAGTAACGGTCCTAAGATGGCAAGAATTAAGACGTATAACGCGGAAAACGGCTTCAACAGCGGCATCAATCCGGCCGACAAGCCCAAGTTCGCGACGATGATCGTAAACTCGCCCCGCGCCATGACCGTCAGTCCGATGTTCGTGGACGCCTTGTGGGTCAACCCCGCCTTCCGTCCCGCGATCATGCCGGAGACGATATTCCCGACGATGGTCAACGCGACCGCCCCTACCGCAAGCCATGCGGCGTCGCCTAGCGTGAGCGGATCGATGCCGAGACCGAAGCTAAAGAAGAAGATCGCGCCGAAGAAATCCCGGAACGGCACCACGAGATGCTCGATTCGCTTACTGTGCTCCGTCTCCGACAGCGCGAGGCCGAACAGCAGCGCCCCGATCGCCTCCGCGACGTGCAGCTTCTCCGAAAACCCGGCGATAAAAAACAGCAACGCGAAAACGACGACAATGAATATTTCATTCGAAGAAATATTGAGCAGCTTATTGAGCAGCGGCGTCCCTTTCCTCGCGATGAAGAAGAATAAGAGCATATACCCCATCGAGATGCCCACGGAAAGCAGCAAGCCTCCGATGGACGTCGCGCCGCCGAGCAGCACGCCCGACATGATCGACAAAAATACCAAATACCCTCGATT
>JAPSKX010000173.1 GCA_031181325.1 Paenibacillus sp. | reverse complement strand
ATCGCTGTAGGTCGATGCGGTCACTGTCGCAATCTTCGCGCCGAATTGCCCCTGTTGCTCCGAACGATAGATTTCGTACTGCTGCGCGTACCACGCCTGCGGCCAGGAAAGCTTGATCCCGTTATGTAGCAGGTTATCCAGCGACAGCTGCGGCGCTTCCGGCGCTTGACCGGCGCGCGCGGTAGTAAACCATTCCAGCCAATCCACATTGCCGACGACCCCGTTCTTCGCTACGAGGTAGACGTCGCGAACCCCTGTCGCCGGCTGAAGGGACGTATACTGCACCTCGTACACATGAAAGCTTGGCGTCGGCTCCGGACGCAGCGTCCCTAGCAATGGACCGGTTACGGAGTCGAGCCTCACCTCTAGGAGATTCCGACTGTAGGCCTCCGGTACGCCGATCCGCACCTTCATTGCGTTAAATCGGCCGTTCTCGCCGGAACCGAAATCGATGTCCTGAAATTTTAGCCAATCTCCGGCATCGAAGCTGCCGACATAACTGATGTTATTGATGATCCCGGACATCTCGTCGTAGCTCTCTGCTTCGAGCAGCATGCGATCCAGCATCGCCTGAACCGCGTTCGACGGTTGACTTTCGCCGAATGCATTCACAGCCTTCACGACGTAATGATAGGGCTCGAAATAAGGGACTGCTATATCCCGATAGACGGTATCCTGTATGCCCTCGGCAAGTAACATGTAAGCTCCGCCCGAATCGTCGGCTCGATATACATTATAGCTTTGCGCGTATAATACGTCTTCCCATTGCAGCCGCACGGCCCCGGTCAACGAGTCGTCTACCTCGATAACAGGCGCATCCGGCGCCGCAAGCATCGGCAAGGTGGCGAAGCTTCCCGCTCCGCCTTCGTTCCAACGCTCCGAACGGAACGACCTGGAGTACGGCAACGCCGCTACCTTCCAATAGTACGTCTCGTTATACTCGAACAGTCGGCTTACCGACGTTTCCGTTCCGTCCACCCGATTTTCGTAGACAATATCAGTAAAGGCAGCATCCCTTGCAACGACCAGCTTGTAAAATTCCGCCCCCTCCGACCGTTCCCAAGCGAAACGAACGGTTCTCGGGTCGATGCCCGGCTGCGAAGCGGAAGGCGACTGCAGCTCGAAGGCGCCGAGCTCGATTTCCACTTGCGTCCGATACTCGTCCTCGTACAATCCGATTTGATTGAACGCGATCGGTTGGAAATCAGATATCGCATCGTATACCGCCGCATCCTCCTTCAGGCTGAAATCCATGCCGATCGGGTCCGCGAAGCCAGGATCGGTACTCGTCACCATGTTATTGAGGAGCATTGCCGTCCCCGACACCACCTCCGCGCCGTTATACACGACGTTGCCCGATAGCAGATTGCTGGCTGCAGGCCGAGCCTGAGGCTCCAGTTCCTCGTTGTAATAAGAGGCGGCAATCGGGTACTTGACGCTGTATGGCGGCTGCGTGATATCGACCGCTTCCAGCAGCCTCTCCCTGAAAAACGCCCCGTCCAATTCGGCAAGCCAAGTACTCTGGGTGATATCATGCATTTGCAAAATATAAGGGATGTCGATGGAAATATTGTTTTCGATCCGATTGTCCTGAGCGCCGTGCAGCTTTAGATTGGCGATGCTTCCCGCCTTATAAAATACGTTGCCAAACACCGATACGCCGCTGGTTTTATCGTCCAGGTACACCGCCGGCGTTCCGTGGCCCAAGGTGCTCTCCTTCCCGATATGGTGGAAGAAGTTGTACCGAATGACGTTGCCCTGTTCGCTCGGATTTCGACCCATGTAGAAGGCGCCCATATCGTCGCCGCCCTGATTCACATGATGGATCTCGTTGTATTCGATCAGGTGATCGTTGCCGTACAAATAGATCGCCATCTGCGGAGCGTCGTGGATCAAGTTATGAGCCGCCCGGTTCCCGACGCCCGTCAGCCAGATCGCCGGCCGATAGGACACATCCCGCCGGTTGTAATCGCGTATCAGATTATTCACGATTTGCAAGCCGCCGGGGACCAACGTTTTGCGATCGCCCGCCCCGATAAACACCCCTCCGGTGCCGAGTCCGTACATATTGTTGCTTCTAATTTCGTGATTCGTCCCGCCGAGTCGGTTCCACTCCGTATTTTGATAGAAGTGACCTTGCGGATTCCCGATCATCCTGGATTCCGGCGTACCGGTGAAATCATGCATAAGCTCGACGGGGCCTATTACGCCCTGACCGTTCGAGACGGCGACCGTCCCCATATTCCGAATCGTATTGCCCGCGATCTTATTGGCGTCGCCGCCCTCGATGTATACGCCCATCCCTCGGGACGCTTCCAGAGTCAGCCCCTCGATCCGGACGTGGGAGACGTTCTCCAGCACGATCAACGGATCCTCCAGCATGGACGCCTGTATCTTCGCGCCGGCGTCGAAATCTTCCGGCGGATACAGATACAGCTTGCCGGTCTGCCGGTCCAGGAACCATTCACCGGCCGCATCGATCTCCTCCAACAGGTTGAAGGCGTAATAAGTTTCATAAGGCTCGCCGCTGCCGATCCCGTAGAGATGGGCCGAAGCCAACGTGATCCGCTTGTTCGCCGTATCGATCGCGGACACCTTCAAATTATCGTCCGCATACCCTACATTAAAGAAACCAGCCAAGTACAACTCTTGTGCGGAGCCCCAGCGTTCCGGCCTGTCGCCGCTGTAAGTGAACGTGCCTCCCCGGTTGCTGTAATCGCCGGACCGCGGATTCGACCCCGCATCGATCACGGTCCCGATCGGTACCGTGCCCTCATTCGGCCAACGCGCCAGCGTAAGCGCGCGATCGTTAATAAACAACTCCAACGGAGCCGGATCGATATCGCGCAGGTAGCCGTGAGGCTTGTATTGGCCGTACTCCGTAATACCGAGGGCCGCCAAGTCGATCTGCAGCGCATGCGCTCTTCCTTCCTCCGGAATGCGAGCCAGCACGGCCGGATCTAGTACAGGCCCGAAATCCGCTGGATTCAGGTTAACCGCCCCGGTCAGCCGAACCTCTTCCCCTTCGTATGCCCGGTACGCGATCGGGCGGTCCGCCGTTCCGGAATCCCGCTCATCCAGCTCGAAGGATGCCGTCCGCGCATATTCGCCCCCACGCAGGTATACGACGGCCCCGCCTGCCGGGAGACCCGCCGTCTGCTTTAACGCGCGAACGGCGTCGCGCGCCCGCTCCAATGTTGCGAAAGGCTGTTCCATTGTCCCTGCTCCGTTGTCGTCCCCTGTCGGGCTGACAAAGATCGCGTAGGGCGTCGGCGTTCCGGACGCCCCCGCGCGCTGGTCGTCTCCCCATGCGGAAAGCGTCATAAACACGACTCCCAACCATATCGGCAGCACCCATTTTCCATTGACCACATCGCGGTCCTCCTCTAATTGTAATCGCTTTCAAACATGACTGAACGACGGCTTCCGTTTCGTTTCCGTGGCGCGAGTATCATCACGCTCCCCTCCGAAAGTTTCGCAGCGTTCTCCGCTATCGTAATTCTCCCCTATTATGTTCCGGACATCGGAAAATCTACAGATACCTATGTCGCGATATAGAACGGAATGTGACGATCTTGCGCTCCGTCCGGAACGAATGCTCCAAGCTGGAAACGGGAACGCCGATGAACCCGTGCCCCCCGTGTCGTTCGTTGAAGTAACGGAGAACGATAACTCAAGAAACCGCCTTGGCTGAAAAGCGGTTTCTTGGAGTCATTCATCGCATTAGAGTTTAACATAGCCTATTTATTAATATCCTCTATTGCTCGCCTTACGCTGGATCTTCCCTGCGCCGCCTCCTCGTCTCCCGCCAAAACACCGCCGTGCCGATGAACCCGCAAGCCGCGGCGAACAACAGCAGCGCCGAGATCGGGACGACGTCGACGAGCGCCGTGCTGAGAATCGGCCCGATCGAGCCGCGAATGCCGAACAGCAGCAGGTGGAGACCGAAGACGACCGCTTCCCGGCCGGGCGCGATGCGGAACACGTACGCCAAGATGCCGATATCCCAGATCGCGTCGCCGATGCCCTGCACGCCGCTGGCCGCGAGCACGGCCGGGTAGTTGCCGAACACGCCGTAAAGCAGGGGCGCCACGCCGAACGCGGCGATGCCGTACGTCAGCGTCCGCTCCGGCGGATATCGATCGACCGCCCAGCCGACGACGAGCAGCGCGGCGATGAGACATACATAATACATCATGCGGGCGTAGCCGATCTCCACGTTGGTCAACTGCAGCAACTCGACCTGCGTGATCTGGTACAACGGCTGCACGAGAATGTTACCGAAGCCCGAGAACGTCGTCGCGATCAGGAAGATCGCCAGCGGACGATTCTCCCTCACGACCGACCACTGCTCCTTCAACGAAGCGCGCTTCGCGGCGGACGGGCGGACGGGCGCAGGCTCCGAGGTGCGCACGCCGAAGAACATCGAGATCGAGACGACGCCGGTCACCGCCGCCAGCAGCAGCGGCCCGGAAGGCCCGCCGAGGTCCGTCCACAATCCGATGAAGTATGCGATCGGGATCATCAGTACGCCCATCGCGACGCGGACGTATCCCATCAATCTGCCGCGCAGCGGAGCCGGATAGATGCGAGTCATCAACGACGCGTAGGCCGGCGCTTGAATGCCCATCAAGAGATGGAACGCCAGCGCGGTCGCGACGTATACCCAAGGCACGCCGAACAACGCCGGGAGCAGGATGAGCGCCCGTCCGATCAGGTTCGGCCAGATGACGAACGGCTTCGGGTTCATCCGTTCGATCCATGCCGCCCATAGCGGGGAGAACAGCAGGCCGATCGCGGGCGCAGCCGCGAGCAAGCCGACTTGCACGTTCGTCGCTCCTTGCTGAATGGCCATCGGCACGTAGAACTGGTTAAAGACGACGTTGAACGAGCTGAACAGGAGGGCCGCGCCGAAGTCCCAGCGGAAGTTGTTCCATGCGTCGGGCCCGAGCGGCAGACCGAAACGAGGCTGCGGTTGAAACGAGAAGACAGGCTTCACGGGAGGTTCCTTCATTCTGTAAGTAGTTTTAGTCTCTACTGCAGAATCCCATGGAACGCGTTTTTTCGCAACAAGGAATTTCATGAAAATAACGCCGTCTACCCCCGCTTTCCCCCGGCGTACCGCGCGGGAGCTCGGACGAGGTCCGCGACTCTGCTTTTTTCGCGCTCCGCGAACACCCACTCCGGCACTCCCGAATAAGATGGTATGAAGTCATGTTACGGGAGGATCCATTGGGGTATGCAAATTCATGTCATTCAACCGGGACAATCGTTGTACGGCCTGTCTCAAGCGTACAGCGTACCGGTACAAACGATAGCCGACGCGAACGAGCTGGACGCGAATCAGTCGCTCGTCGTCGGCCAAGCCGTCGTCATTCCGATCGTCGGCTCTTATCATTGGCTGCAACCGGGCGAGAGCCTCTATTCGGTGTCTCGCCGGTACGGCGTCCCGATCGACACGCTCGCGTCCGTCAACCGGCTGACGCCGACGCAGACGCTGCCGGTCGGGCTGCGGCTGTACATCCCGCCGCGGTCGAAGCGCAGCGTCGAGTCGAACGCCTACGTCGAGCCGCGCGGCGAGACGGTCGCTCCGGCGCTCTCCGCCTCCGCCCGCGAAGCGGCGCCGTATCTCACGTATCTCGCGCCATTCAGCTTCCGCATCCAGCGCGACGGCTCGCTCGTGCGACCGCCGCTCGGCGACCTCGCGAGCATCGCGGCGGGGCAGCGCGTTACCCTCATGATGGTCGTCACCAATCTCGAGAACGACCAATTCAGCGCGGAGCTCGGCCGCATCATCATGAACGATCAAGCCGTTCAGACGGCGCTGCTCGACAACATCGTAAGCACCGCCCGCGAGCTGGGGTTTCAGGACATCCACTTCGACCTCGAGTTTCTGCGGCCGGAGGATCGCGAGGCGTACAACCGCTTCCTCGCGCGGGCGTCGGAACGGCTGCATCGCGAAGGCTTCCTCATGTCGACGGCGCTCGCGCCGAAGACGAGCGCGACGCAGGAAGGCGCGTGGTACGAGGCGCATGATTACGCCGCGCACGGCCGCTACGCCGACTTCGTCGTCATCATGACGTACGAGTGGGGCTACAGCGGCGGTCCCCCGATGGCGGTGTCGCCGATCGGCCCGGTGCGCCGCGTGCTGGAGTACGCGCTGACGGAGATGCCCGGGAACAAAATCATGATGGGCCAAAATTTATACGGCTACGATTGGACGCTGCCGTTCGTCCCCGGCGGGGAATACGCTCGGGCGCTCAGCCCGCAAGCGGCCATCGACCTCGCGCGCAGAACGAACTCCGCGATCGAATACGACATGACCGCGCAGGCGCCGCACTTCAATTACTGGGACGCGCAAGGCCGGCAGCACGAGGTGTGGTTCGAGGACGCGCGCTCCATCCAGGCCAAATTCGACCTGATCAAGGAACTGGGCCTTCGCGGCATCAGCTACTGGAAGCTCGGCCTCCCGTTCCCGCAGAACTGGTTGCTGCTCGAAGACAACTTCACGATCGCGAAGCGGCGCTGACCGTTCCCGCGCCTACGCGGCGCGACGGACGCCGCCGCGTAAGACGGCTCCTAGGACGACGGCGAGCGTCGACAACGCTCGCCGCGAGGCCCGTCGCCATTCCGCCTCGGTCCGACGATACCACGGGCGTAGCGAGCGCCCACAGCTCGACGGCGGCCGCCCGGACGAGCGTATCCACGTAAGCCCCCTCCCTTTCTACCTGCTTACATAAGGAAAGAGGGCCTCCGATGGAAAACCCCTGCTTCTGATCCGCCCTTCCCCCGGGAACGACTCCGGGACGCGGCGTTACTCCGCCCCGCCTGCAGCGACGAAGTCGATTTCCTGGAACGATTCGACCTCGACCTTCCATCGGCGCTCGACGAAATCCGTATGCGCGGGATGCGCGTTATACGCGTCGTACCCGGCTTGATCGGCGAACTCCATCGAGAAGCCGAAGCGGAACGACGTCTTCGGACTCACCTGACGCAGCACCTCGAAGTTCTCCACCGAAGGAATCCCGCTTAGAATTTCTTGCCCGTCCCGAAGAAAACGATCCGTCTCCGGCGCGTCCACGGCATGCTTCAACGTAAAAATCGCCATATGGCGAATGCGACCCGGCTTCATGCGTCGGTCCACCTCCGTTTTTCATTGTTCCATAGGCCGGAGCTCGGTGTCAAAAGAAGCGTTACCAGCCCATGCGTCGGCGCAAATGCGTAACATGCGCCAGATGATGGTTCCCGTGCCAAGCGTAGAGACCCGCATGATTGGACAGATCCGTCGGCCCGGAGACGGGATGCACGAACGTTCGCGTCCATTGCGTCTCGGTCAGCCCGCGCAGCAGCGTCGTCCAGCGAGCATGCAGCGCCGTCAGCAGCTGCAGCGAGACGTCTACGTCCATCTTGCGGGAGTCGATCAGCTCCGCCCACAGCGCCTCCTCGTAAGGCTTGACGGTCGGCGCGTCCTCGGTCAGCGCCAGCTTCAGGCGAACGACGCTGTTCATATGACTGTCCGCGACGTGATGCACGACCTGGCGAACCGTCCATCCCCCCGGACGGTAGGGCATGTCGAGCTGCTCCTCCGTCAAGCCCCGCACCGCCTCGCCAAGCCGCTCCGGCAGCGCGGCGATATCCGCGATCCAAGCCTCCCGTTCGGCCTCCATGACGCTCTCGCGCATCTCGTACTGTCCGATCGGATATTTCCATTGCTGCAGCTGCTCCTGCATTCGCTTCATCCCCTCTTGAAAATAACTCTATTATACGCCCGCGCTAACGTCTCCGGACAAAAAAAGAAACGCCTCTCGGCGTTCCCTCCTGCGTATCCCTCTATCGTCCGCGCCCGGCCGCGCGCTTCTTCCCCGCGGGACCGCCGCCCGGCCCCTTGCCGCCGCGGCCCCAGTCGCTGCGCCGATCCGGCTTGCCGAACGGATTGCCCTTCGCCTTCCCGCCGAACGGCTTCTTGCCGCCCGCAGCGGATGCGCCCGGCTTGCCGAACGGTCGCTTGCCGCCCCCGGCCCCGGCGGCCCCGCCTCTCGCTTCGGCCGCGCCGCCCGCCTCGCCGGCAGCCGCGCCCTCGCGCAGCGATGCCGGCGCCTTCGCGCGCGTGCCCGGTCCCGCCTTCACGACAGGGCCGCGCCGCTCGCCGGGACGCCCGCCGGCGCGCCCGCCAGTCCGTCCGCCGGCCGCACCGCCCGGCCGACCCGCGGTCCGCGCCGCCGTCCCCGGCTTCGGTGCCGGGCGGCTGCCCGTGTACCCGTACGTCTTCGCCGTACGCGGCGCCGTCTCGTCGTCGTCATCGTCCAGATCGACGTCGAAGCCCGGCAGCGCCTCCGCCCCGACGCCGAACTCCTCCATGCGGCGGCGCTCCAGCCGCTGCCCGATCGATTGCTCGATGCGCGCGACCGAGCCGCGATCCTTCGCCGCCACCAGCGTCACCGCGACGCCCGACTGCCCCGCCCGGCCCGTGCGGCCGATGCGGTGAATGTACGTCTCCGTATCGATCGGGACGTCGTAGTTGAAGACGTGCGTGACGCCCTCCACGTCGAGCCCGCGCGCGGCGACGTCCGTCGCCACGAGCACCTGCAGCTTCGCGTCCCGGAACCGCTTCATCACGGCCTCGCGCTTCGCCTGCGTCAGATCGCCGTGCAGCTCGTCCGACGCGAAGCCGTTCGCGACCAACGCTTCGTTGAGCTTCTTCGCCCGAATTTTCGTCCGGCAGAACACGACCGCGAGGTAAGGCCGATACGTCTCGATCATCCGGAACAGCGTCGCCTGCCGCGCCCGATCCGTCGTCTCCACCGCGATCTGCCGGATGTCGTCGAGCGTCACATGCGCCGTCTTGATCTTAATATCGACCGGCTTCTTCATGTAATTCGCCGCCAGCTGCTTGACCGGACCCGGCATCGTCGCCGAAAACAGCATCGTCTGCCGCTTCGTCGCGCACTGCCGGATCACGTCCTCCACTTCGTTGAGGAAGCCCATCGTCAACATCTGATCCGCTTCGTCGAGCACCAGCATCGAAATATGCCCGAGATGCAGCGTCTCCCGTCGGAGATGATCGAGCAGTCGTCCCGGCGTCGCCACGACGATATGGCTGTCGCCTCCGAGCTTATGCACTTGAGCCGTGACGTCCTGCCCCCCGTATACGGCCAACACGCCCGCGCCGATCGAGGACGCCAGCTTCTTCGCCTCCGCCGTAATTTGAATCGCAAGCTCCCGCGTAGGGGTCAAGATGAGCGCCTGCACCGATGCCCTTCGCGGGTCGATCACTTCCAAGATCGGCAACACGAAGGCGAGCGTCTTGCCCGTTCCTGTCTGCGCTTGCACGATCGCGTCATTCCCCGACAGCAGCGCCGGAATGGCTTGCTCCTGCACCGGGGTCGGCGTCACGATTCCTTGCTTCTTTAATACATCCGCGATCTGGCTGCGTACGCCCAACGCTTCGAAACGATTCGTCACATCTATTCCTCGATTCCATCGATTAAGAGTATTTCTACCAGTGTACCCGAAAACCGACGCTTATGAAACATTTACCACCAAGGCCATGATATTGTAGTAAACTATATGGAAAAAAGGGAGGCGATTTCCATGTCAATCATCCTCGTATATCATCGTCCGACGGAATCGAAATACATGTGGCTCAGCGCCTCATCGGAGACGCTCGCCGCCGTATGCGACGCTGCCGGCGCAATCCGTCACCTGCCGACGGAGGAGCTCACGGTGCTCGAGGTCGACGGACGCCCGCTCGATCGGTACCGTCGCATCTTGGAATCCCCCGAACGCGAATCGGAGAATCCGCTCCACGACGCGCATGAGGGATCCGTGGAAGCCTGCCCCGGCTGCGATACGCCAGTCCGCTCCGACGAACGCGAATGCCCGTCGTGCGGGCTGACTCTCATCCTCGAGCCGTAACCCGCTCGCCCGACAGCTCTACTGCTTCCCGAACGTATTCGTTTGGGTCTCCGCTTCCGTCATCCCATCGACCTTTACCGGCGTTTTCGACCAAGCGGCGCCCGTTCGTTGCGTTTTTCGATCGATGGCGTTCCGATTCGTTCCCTTTCCCATGGATGAATACACCTCTCTTCTATCGCGCTTATACGGTCAGGCTTTAGCGTTTCCGAAACGACCGTGTCCCTATCCCCGAAAACGCCAAAAAGAACGCCTCAAGATCGAGTATCCGATCCTGAGGCGTTCTTGTCGGCTTGGCGACGTCCTACTCTCCCGGGACCCTGCGGTCCAAGTACCATCGGCGCTGGAAGGCTTAACGGTCG
>JAPSKX010000172.1 GCA_031181325.1 Paenibacillus sp. | reverse complement strand
TCTCCGGGCGGCATCCCGCTCGTCGGGCCCGGCCTGCGGCGAGCCGCGGACCGCGGCCGCGTAGAGCGCATACTTCCGCAGGTGAACCCGGAGGATCGCGGCGGCCGACGAGAGCGTCTGCGAGGCGTAATACGCGTCGGCCGGTCCGAAGGCGCCGCGGCGACGGCGTGCGCTCAGCATCCGCGCATATTGCTCTAGGAATGTCGCGACGCCGAGCTCCGTCGCTTCGTCGGCGCGCAGCAATCGTTCCATGCGCATCGGCTATTCCTCGTCCGACGACTGGGTCCGCAGCAGCTGCAGAGCGGTCTCCAGCTTCCGCAACAGAAACAATTCCTTGAACATCAACGTCTCCATGAGCCGCGCGATCGTTACATTGAATCGCAGAATATCGTCGTTGCTCGGGTTCGACGGGAAGTCGAGGTGCTTGCCGACGAACGCCTGCAGCTCCTCGGCTTCGGCGTTAATGAGATGGGCGAGCGCCATCTCTTCGAGCGCGATCGATTCGAGCAGATCGATCAACGTTTCGTCCAGGCTCGGTCGGTTCGTTCCTTTCGGGATTTCCGGCATGCCCACGGCGGGTCCCCTCTTTCCGGGCTTCGTCTCCCACATCATATGACATGGATCCGAAAGTATGACGGCGGCCGACCGGGGGAGTGCCCGGATTTACATAAAGTCGAAGAAATACCGAATCGCATGGAAGAAGACCGGAGACGTATACGTCAAGCTATCGATACGATTCAGGTACCCCTTCTTCGGGAGTTCGCCCTTCCCGTCGTCGCCGATAAGCAGATCCCGCTTAAGCACGGAGATCGTCAAGCTGCCGAAGAAGCCGCTCACGCTGATCAAGACGCCGGAGAACAGTCCGAACCCGGCGGCGAACGGCGTCAGCAACGGGTAGAGAAGCGCGGCGGCGCCGGTCGTCGCCAGCAGCGCCGCGGCGAACCCCTCCCACGTCAGGTTCGGATTCGCCGTCGGCACGATTCTTCGCTTGCCGAGGTAGATCGAGACGAGCGAGTGGACGACGTCGTTCACTTGCGTCAGGACGACGAGATACAGGACGAGCTCGGCTCCGAATTCCGGCGTAGCGATCTGATAGTAGGCCAGATGGCTGAGACCGAACACCATCAGCATCAGTCCCCACTGCGTCGAGCTGACCGAGCGAAGGAACCCGACCGTGCCCTTATTCAGCAGTCTCGGCAGCGGGAGGAACAGGAAGACGTAGATCGGAATAAAGACGATGAACATGCCGTACCAGCCGGTGTAAATCCAATAGAACTGGATGGGAATCGACAAGTACGCCCACAAGAAGATGCGGCGATCCGCTTTCCTCGTCTTGATCATGGAGAAATACTCTTTGAGCGCGAAGAACGCCAGCACCATGAGGGAGAGCAGCGAGACGATCGGATTGAACAGCGTCGCCAGGCTGAAGATGAAGAACATGCCCCACCATGTGCCGATTCGCGCCGAGATGGCGTCGAAATCCTTATCCGGCTGGGTTTTCCGAACGAAATAGAAGGCCAGGGAAATCCCGACCAAGCTTGCGCAGATGACGCCGAGCATCCATAGCGCGCTGACCATATGCGAACACCAACCTATGCTTCATTAATAAGAATGTAGGAATCGATTCCGGGATACGGCATAATAAGATACATGAGATGAAGCAAGGGAGATTTGCCATGCATTCCGATCGATCGGTATATATATTGCTGACCAACACCGGCACGCTGTTCACGAAATCCATCCAGAGCTACACGAAAGCGCCGTATAATCACGCTTCGATCTCGTTCGACCGGGAGCTGACGGAGCTGTA
Organism: Paenibacillus sp.; assembly: GCA_031181325.1. Taxonomy (GTDB): domain Bacteria; phylum Bacillota; class Bacilli; order Paenibacillales; family YIM-B00363; genus Paenibacillus_AE. The sequence goes on along the minus strand of JAPSKX010000172.1, from coordinate 8,568 downwards.
CAGCTTCGGGAGGAAACACCCGAACAACCCGCTGAACGGCGGATTCGTGAAGGAAGACATCAAGACGGGAACATACAGCAAGTATCCGAACACGACGTGCGTCATCTACGAGATGCAGGTCACCGAACGGGAATTCGAGAAAATGAAACGCGTGCTCGATCTCTTCATCCGCCGGAAAGGGAAATTTCTATATAACTTGCTCGGCGTCTTCGGCGTCGCCTTAGGAGAGCCGATCGAGTTCAGCAACTCGTACTTCTGCTCCCAGTTCGTGGCGGAAGTGCTGCAACGGTCGGGCATCCGGCTCTGGAACAAGCTGCCCGCCTTGGTGACGCCCGACGACTTCCGGAGCTCCGATCGGCTGCGGCTCGTCTACGAAGGGAAGCTTAGCGAATATATCCCCTGAAGAGGTCGTTCCCGTCGCGCGGGTTCGCGTCATGGAGGACGACCTGTTCCTCAACGCCGCATCCCGCGGAAGCTCTATCCCGTCATCATAGTCGATTTCGGGGCTGCCGCGCAATCGGCTATCGAGAGGACAACCGACGTTTACGAATTCGAATATCCCCCTCGGGCGACGGAGTAGTTTTTTTCTTCGGAAAATGGTACGCCCCCGGTCCAACTGCGCCGGGGGCGTTTCGCTTCGGTGTGCGCATGCGCGTACGTCCGCCGTTCTGCTACAGGAATTCGCTACACCTTCAGATCCGCGTGCCGCACCTCCGACGTCTCGATCTGGATCGTACAATGCGCGACGCCGAACTTCCGCTCCATTAACCGAACGGCCTCCTGCAGGACGAGCTGTTCGTCCAACCCTTGTTCGATCCGGAGATGGGCGCTTAAGGAATCCAAGCCCGACGTAATGGTCCATACGTGCAGATCGTGCACGTCCTTCACGCCTTCGATCCCCTCGAGCGTGCGCTTCACCATCGCGATGTCGATCCTGGGCGGAGTGCCCTCCATCAGGATGTGCACGGTGTGCGCGATAACGCCCCAGGCGCCGCGCAGGATCAGGAGAGCGACGAGCACGCTGATGATCGGGTCGGCGATATACCAGCCGAACGCCAGCATAAGCGCGCCGGCGGCGATGGCGCCGACCGATCCGAGCGCGTCGCCGAGCACGTGCAGGTACGCGCTGCGGACGTTCACGTTGTCCTTCACGTCGCTCTTCCGAAGGAGCGCCCATGCGCTGAGCAGATTGGCGAGCAATCCGATGACCGCGATCGCCATCATCGAGCCGCTGGCCACCTCGGGCGGCGCGAAGAATCGGTCGTACGCTTCCTTCGCGATGAAGAAGGCGATGACGAATAACGTGACGCCGTTCAGCAGCGCGGCTAATATTTCGAACCGATGATAGCCGTAGGATTTACTGGACGTGGCCGCTTTGCCGGACAGCCATATTGCGAACAAGCTGAGCGCGAGCGAGGCGGCGTCGTTCAGCATATGGCCGGAGTCGGAGAGCAGCGCCAGGCTGTTGGTGACGAGTCCGCCGAAAAACTCGAGCAGCATGATGCCCGTCGTTACGGTAAGAGCGATGATAAGTCCCTTTTTGTTGTTCGGCGCGTGGCTATGATGATGTCCATGTCCATGGTGACTATGGCCGTGATGGTGTCCGGGACCATGAGAGTGGTCATGGTCATGGTTGTGGTCGTGCTTGCAGTCGAGCCCGCGATCGTCCCCGCCGGAATGATCGTGTTTGGCATGTGTATGCGTCATCGGACATCCCCCTAATATATGAGCAATTATTCATATGTATTATATTCCATGCCTCCGTCCTTCGCAATATGCCGTCGCCATCATTTCGAGTCGTTCGGCTTCCGTTCGGTCCGCGGAGTAGCTATACTAAGAGGAAGAACGTAAGGCGGTGATCGCAATCGAACGCGTCATAATAGATACCTGCGAAGAGGCGTGCAGCGGAACGGAGACGGAGACGGACCTTCAAGCCGTCAAGGCGGCCATGATCGACGAGCCGACGATGAACGAGCTGGCGGACATTTTCAAAGCGTTGGGCGACCCGACTCGCGTGCGCATCATCTATGCGCTGATGCAGAAGGAATTGTGCGTGCACGACTTGACGGTCGTCCTGGAGATGGGGCAGTCCGCGGTGTCGCACCAGCTGCGGGTGCTGCGCAATATGCGCATCGTCAAGCGGCGGAAAGCGGGCAAGACGGTTTATTATTCCCTGGACGACGTCCATATCGAGCAAATTTTCGCGCAGACGCTGCACCATGTGAAGCATGGATGAAATACGAGCGCAACGAAGACGAAGAGGCCAGGGGATCGTTTCCCCTAGCCTCTCTTCCTTTTCGTTATATCGGTTGGATTCCGGCAAAGCCGCCCACGCGATTGACGCTTATCGTTTCGACCACGCCATAACATACTCATGCTCTTGTGTTTCTTCGTCTTGCATTTCTTGCTGAACGATAAATTCATTCTTCAAATAAAACTTCATCGCGCCAATATTTTTAGAGAACACTTTTAACTCCATATGTATCCGTCTTTCTTTGGCAAAATCCAGGAGTATTTTCCCATAACCCCTCTTCTGAACTTTTCCATCGATAAATAGGGCTGCTAAATAGTTCCCGACCAAAGAAATAAATCCCGCGACGATGCCATCGACTTCGAGAACGAAGGTTTCCGAATTCGGGAGGTAAATCTCCCTCATTTCGTTTTGTTTCGATTCCCAGTAATCAAATTCGATAAAATCGTGAGCCTCTTTCGACCCGTCCAGCCAAATATCGATGACCCGCTGAATATCTTGTTCATTTAAATCCCGAACGAACATGACTTCTAACCTCCCTATGACATTCCAACTAGCTGTCTTACCGCATAATACCATATGAATCCTTCCGGTGTGTCCGCCTACTCATCTAAAGCCTCGCACCGAAGCGCGAAATCGCGCTTATCTGCCGCGCAGCGGGGCGAATCCGCCCGTCGAAGCGCGAAATCGCGCTTACATGCCGCGCAGCGGGGCGAATCCGCCCGTCGAAGCGCGAAATCGCGCTTATCTGCCGCGCAGCGGGGCGAATCCGCCCGTCGAAGCGCGAAATCGCGCCTATATGCCGCGCAGCGGGGCGAATCCGCCCGTCGAAGCGCGAAATCGCGCTTCTCTGCCGCGCAGCGGGGCGAATCCGCCCGTCGAAGCGCGTATCCGCGCTTATATGCCGCGGCAGCCGGACCAAAAACTAGAGCCGTCCCCGCAAGCATGGCTCGCGCGTGAACGGCTCGCGGGACTACTCCGGCGACGACGTACCCGCCGCCGCGCGCCGCAGCGGCAGCCGCAGCGCGAACGCGCTGCCGCGGCCGAGCTCGCTCGCGACGTCGATGCGGCCGCCGTGCGCCGCGGCGATCGACTGCGAGATCGACAGTCCGAGCCCGGCGCCGCCCAGCTTCCGCGTACGGGACTCGTCGACGCGATAGAAGCGGTCGAACAGCCGGGACAGATGCGGCTCGGCGATGCCGGGGCCGTTGTCCGCGACGGTCAGGAGTGCGTCGCCGCCGTCGGCGCGAAGCGCGACCTCGATGGCGCCGCGCTCCGGATCGGTGTGTTGGACGGCGTTGTGGAACAGGTTCAGCATCACCTGCTTGATCTGATCGGGGTCGACGGCGGCGACGAGCTCGGGGACGACGACGAAGCGGAGCTCCCGCCGCCCGGCGAGCATGCGCAGATGCGGCTCCATCTCGTCGACGAGGCCGTCGAGCCGCGTCTCGCGAAGCTCGAGCCTCGGCGCGCTGTCGAGCTTCGCGAGACGCAGCAGGTCCTCCACCAGCTTCTTAATGCGGATCGATTCGCCCAGCATGCTGTTCAACGCGGAGTATAGCTGCTCCCGCTTGTCGGCCGCGCCGCGAAGCAGCACCTCCAGGAAGCCGTGGATCGACGTAAGCGGCGTCCGCAGCTCGTGAGAGGCGTCGGCGATGAAGCGCCGCATGCGCTCCTTCGCCTCGCGCTCGGCCTCGAACGAGGCTTCGAGCCGGCCCAGCATGCCGTTGAACGACTCCGCGAGCCGGTCGATTTCCTCTTGGCCTTGCCGCGCGGGAAATCGTTCGCCCAGATTGCCCGCGTCGGTGCGCTCGACGGTCTCGACCATCTGCTGCAGCGGGCGCAGCGTACGGCGAAGCACCGGAACGTACAGCGCCAATCCGCCGGCGAGCGCCGCGACCGACAGGGCGGCGAAGATGAGCAGCTGCTGCAGCGCGACGCTCTTCAGCGGCGCGGTCGGCGTACCGAGCTGGAAGAAACCCTGGCCGGACGGGCCGCCCTCGAAGCGAAGCACGACGAGCATCTCCACGCCGTCTGCGTTCCGGACGACCGCGTACGGCGTCGGGGCGGAGCGCTTGCCGCGGGCGCCCGCGAGCCGAGCGAGCACGGCATCCGGCAGCGCCGGCGAAGCGGCGCCGCCGAGCGCGCCGGAGAGGTCGGTGCGCGTTCCGTCGTCCCCGATGTAAGCGATGGAAAGCTCGGGCGGGAGAAACACTTGACCGCGCGGGCGATCCGGCATGAGCCCTCGCAGCGGCCCCATCGCGGACGCTTCGATCGTATCCGCTTCGTTCCGGTACAAGAAATCTTTCATAAAGACGTACTGGAGCGAGCCGATCAAGAGCAGCAGCCCGGCTAAGATCAAGAGCGAGCGGGCAAGCAGCTGGAAGCGAAGCGAACGAGGGTTCATGCCGAAGGCGAATCGTCTGCCGGGGGCCCTCATGCGAAGTCGACCCGGTAGCCGGCCCCGCGAATCGTGCGAATGAGCTTGTGCTCCTTATCGCCCAGCTTGTCCCGGAGCGATCGGACATACACTTCCACGATATTCTCTTCCCCGCCGAAGTCATAGCCCCATACCGCGTCAAGGATCTTAGGCTTACTCAGCACGATGCCGTGGTTGACGATCAAGTACCGCAGCAGGTCGTATTCCGTGGGGGACAGCTCCATGGCTCTGTTCTCGAACGTAATTTCCCTGCGTCGATCGTCGAGCCCGAACGGACCGAGCGCCACGCGCCCGAACAAGGACGGGAACTGATTGCGCAGCCGCGCTTCGATGCGGGCGAGCAGCTCGTCGAAGCTGAACGGCTTGACGAGATAATCGTCGGCGCCGAGCCGCAGCCCCTTCACGCGGTCGTCGATCTCGTCCTTCGCGGTCAGCATGATGACCGCGACGTCCGTGCTTTTCTTCTTAAGCAATCGGCATGTCTCGAAGCCGTCCATGCCCGGCATCATGACGTCCAAGACGACGACGTGAGGCTGGAATTCCGCGGCCGCCGTCACGGCGGACATGCCGTCCGGCGCGGTGCGGATGTGGTAGCCTTCCCCTTCAAGTCCCATCGACAGAAATTGCAGGATATGAGGCTCGTCGTCCACGAGCAGGATGCGGATGTTTTTTTCGTGATTCATAAGAGACTGCCTCCGGGATGTTCGTTTCCGTTACTATAGAAGCAGTATACATCATCTGTCTGAACGTTCGCTGAAAATGGTCTGAGCCGCCGCTGAAGCTTTCCGACGAGCGAACAGGCGGCTGCGGCAAAAAAACGACGGCGGAACCGGGTTCCGCCGTCATCGAGCCTTCTTCAGCATCAAATATAAGAAATATGGAGCGCCGAGCAGCGACACCATAATGCCGGCGGGGATGCCGTCGGGCTCGACGAGATTGCGCCCGATCGTGTCGGCGCCGAGCAGCAGGAGCCCGCCGATCGCGAGCGCGAGCGGCAGCATAAGCTGATGCCGCGGACCGATCAGCCTTCTAGCGATGTGCGGCGCCATCAAGCCGACGAAGGCGACGCCGCCCGCGACCGATACCGCCGTCGCCGCGAGCGCCGTCGCCGCGAGCAGCAGGACGAGCCGCTCCTTCTCGACGCGGACGCCGACGCCGATCGCGGCCGGCTCGCTCAGCCCGAGCAGGTTCAGTCGGGCCGATCTCGCGAGCACGAACGGAATGAGCAGCGCGAGCCACGGGGCGATAGCGGCGATGAACGGCCAATCCGCGCCCCAGACGCCGCCGGCGAGCCATCTCGCGATGAAGTCGACCTTCTCGCGGCCGGCGGAAGACACAAGCACGACCATGGCGCCCGAGAGCGCGAACGAGGTGCCGACGCCCATGAGGACGAAGCTCGTCGGCTGCAGACCGCCCTTCCGCCGGTACGCGAGCGAGTAGATGAGCGTCGCGGTCAGCATCGCCCCGCAGAAGGCGACGAGCGGCAGCATCCACGCGAACGTCTTGGCGTCGATCGGCAGGAACAAGTAGAAGACGGCGATCGCCGCCCCGGCGCCGGAATTGACGCCGATGACGCCGGGATCGGCGAGCTCGTTGCGCGTAATGCCCTGCAGCACCGCGCCGGACAGCGCGAGCGCCATGCCGGCGAGCAGCGTAACGGCGATGCGGGGCAACCGTACCGAATACAGCGCGAACTCCTCCTTGAACTCTCCCGCGCCGAGCAGCGTCGGCAGGAGGCGGTCGAACGACAGCGACGAATAGCCGATAGCAGCGCTCGCGACCGAGGCGAGAACGATCAACGCGAGCATCGACCCGAGCAGCAGACGCTGCTTCTTGACGACCGAGGGATGAATCATGACGGCGTTCGACCTCCTCGGCGCACGATCGCAAGGAAGAAAGGTATGCCCATCATGGCGATGATCGCGGCGATCGGCGTCTCGAAGGGCGCGTTCACGGTTCTCGCGAGCGTATCCGCGAGCAGCATGAGCGACGCGCCGCCGACGGCGGATAAGGGCAGGATGAAGCGGTAATCCGTGCCGACGATCGCGCGGACGACGTGCGGCACGACGAGCCCGAGGAAGGCGAGGCTGCCGACGAGCGCCACCGAGGCGCCGGCGAGCAGCGCGACGATGCCGAGCAGCGCCGTCTTCACGAGGACGATGCGCTGTCCGAGGCCGGCCGCGACGTCCTCGTTCAAGCTGAGCAGCGTCAGCTGCCGGGACAGCAGCAGCGCGCCGAGCAAGCCGCATGCAATGATCGGGACGATGAGCTGCAGCTGGCTCCAAGTCGTGCCGACGATGCCGCCGGCCGTCCACATCGAGACGTTCTTGGAAATCCGGAACAGCAGACCGATGCCTTCCGCCGCGGCGTACAAGAAGGCGGACACGGCCGAGCCGGCGAGCACGATGCGGACCGGCGAGAAGCCTCCCCTTCGCAGCGCGCCGATGCCGAAGACGAGCGCCGTGCCGGCCGCCGCGCCGAAGAAGCAGGCGACCGTAATGCCGTAATAGTCCGCCGCGGGCAAGAAGGCGAGCGTCGCGGCGAGCGCCGCGTTCGCCCCGGCGGTCACCCCGAGCAGGCCGGGGTCCGCCAGCGGATTGCGCGTCATGCCTTGCATGATCGCGCCGGAGACGGCGAGCGCCGCGCCGACGACGGCGGCGCCCAGCTCGCGGGGCAGCCGGATTTCGCGGAGCATTAGCGGCTTCTCGCCGTCGGACGACGTGGCGGCGGCGAGCCAGACGTCCCGAAGACTGACGTCGACGGCGCCCGTCGTCATGGCGACGAGGAACAGGCCGAAGAGCAGGACGAGGCCGATTACGAACGGGACGACGAACGGCACGGCGTTGCGCGTCGCTGCGTTCATGACTCGCCGAGGAAGCTATCTAGGAAAAACTGCAGCTGAAAGTCCAACATGATCGGATCGTTGAAGGAGAAGCCCTTGGAATCCGTCTCGAATACGCGGCCTTCCTTCACCGCGGGAATGTTCTTGTACGTCTCCGATTGCAAGAAGGACAAGTCGGAGGCGGCGTACTTGCTGACGACGAGGTAATCGCCGACGAACTCCGGCAGCGCTTCGAGCGAGAGGGCGAAATATCCCGGCTTCAGCGCGTTGTCGATCACCTTCCTCGGCATCTTGAGCTTCATCTCGCGGTACAAAATCTCCGTGCCGCGGCCCCAGTTGTCGCCGAACACGAACAAATCCTTCTCGTAGTTTTCGATCACGGTCACGGTGGCGTCCTCGCCGATCTTCGCCCGGATCTTGTCTCCGGCTTCCGCCGTTCGCTTCTTGAAGTCGTCGATCCAAGCCTGCGCCTCGGCTTCCTTGTTCAGAAGTTTCCCGAGCTCGAGGTGCTGGGCCAAGTAATCCAGCTTCCCGTATGTATACGTGACCGTAGGAGCGATTCGGTTCAGCTTGTCGAGATTTTTAATGTGGGACAACCCGATGATGAGATCCGGATCCAGCTCGACGATTTGCTCGAGGCTCTCGTCGGATATTTCCTTCGCGTCCTTCAGCCCCCCGGCGTAGCTCGGATTTTCCATCGCCCACTTGTCCGCGCCGACGACGGGGACGCCTAGCGCGAGCACGTTGCCGGCGAACGTGGAGACGACGACGACGCGCTGCGGATCGGCGGGCACCTCGACCGGTCCGCTCTCGGACGCGTAGGTGATCATGCCCGATCCGGACTCCGAGGCGGGGGAGACGCCGCCGCACGCGCTAGCGAACAGCGTAAGCGTAAGGGCGAGCGGAAGCAGGAGCGTCTTCTTGCGGAGGGCCGGAAGGGTCGGTAACGGATTCATTTCGATTCTCTCCTCTGTAAAGTTTATAGGCGACGCACATCGGCTTGTTCGTCCACGGATCGCGTCCGATCTCCGCGTC
>JAPSKX010000171.1 GCA_031181325.1 Paenibacillus sp. | reverse complement strand
CCAACGCCATGGACGTAAATTCCGCTCCGTCAATAAAGCGCTTACTCAATTCGACATTCTCCTTCCTTATGATGAAACGCGAACTCCTTGAACGAAAATGTTGACGAAGTCGACATGCAGCCCGACGATATCGTTCAACACGTATTTCACTTTCGATTGAATGTTATGCGCCACTTCGGAAATCTTCGTGCCGTAGCTGACGATAATATACAAGTCGATATGGACGATGTCCGCCTCGCGGCGCACATCGACGCCCCGACCGAGATTGTCGCGTCGAAGCAGCTCGGCGATGCCGTCCTTCAGCTTTTTCTTGGAGGCCATACCCACGAGTCCATAACATTCCAAAGCCGCGGAGCCGGCGATCGTCGCGATGACTTCGTCGGTGACGTATACTTTCCCTCTTTCCGTGTCCAATTGAATGGGCATCTATATCCACTCCTAACGTGTATGTAATATTATGGACTAAACCTCATTGTACTATATAAGACCGAAGAAATAAATGCAATCCCACAACAACTTCGCGTTGACTGGCCCATATTCGTTATGCTATATTAATAACTATGTTTGCCACGGAAGGGTGGTGTCTGCAATGTCCAGAGTATGCTATATTACCGGTAAGAAACCGGGATCCGGCAACCACGTATCGCACGCGAACAACCGCAACCGCCGGTCGTGGGGCGTGAACGTCCAGAAGGTTCGCATTCTCGTGAACGGGAAGCCGAAGCGCGTGTACGTAAGCACTCGCGCGCTGAAATCCGGGTTGGTAACCCGCGTATAACGAGGGGAAACGGTCTTGCCGTCTTCGGAAGACGGCATCCGTTTACCGAGACGTTCTGAATCGTTTTTTCATTACACGCCGCTGACAAGAGGAGGATGCTGCCGCATCCTCCTCTTCTTGTCGTATGTATTCTGGGTGGACCGATTTGGAAAAAGGACAAAAAGCACCGTTCAGGTGCTTTCATCGATGTTCCCCAAATGGCGCTAACGGAAATCCTTGTCAATTTTTGTTAAATGCGTTCAACAAAGTTTTCACGAATCCGCCTAAGAATTTAGGTAGTTTGATTGTATAAAACTTCATCTCTACCCCTCCTCGCAAAGTTTCCGCCGCACACGTCTTACCGTACGTTCCCCACTACAAGCCTTATAGCCTTATTGTATTCAGGGATTTCGGAAATGTGCCTATTTTCGCTTCGGTCGGGGACAATATTTTGGTTACAGCCGCGCGTCGGCGCGCAGCTCGGCCATCGCCTTCGCGCGATCGCGCACGCCGAACACGGAGCTGCCCGCCACGAGCACGGTGGCGCCCGCCTCGGCAACCTGCCGCGCCGTGCCTTGCGCGATGCCGCCGTCGACCTGGATCGCGACGCGGCCGTCGAGATCCTCCGCACGAATCCATTCGCGCAGCGCGGCGATCTTCTTCAGCGTCGACGGAATGAACGCCTGTCCGCCGAAGCCGGGATTCACCGTCATCACGAGCACGAGGTCGACGTCGCCGAGCACCGGGCGCACCCATTCCGCCGGCGTCGCCGGATTGAGCGCCACGCCGGCCTTCACGCCGTGGGCCTTGATCGATTGGATCGTTCGGTGCAGATGCGCGCACGCTTCGACGTGCACGGTGACGCCGTCCGCTCCGGCGTCGACGAAGGCGTCTACATACGCTTCCGGCTTCTCTATCATCAGATGCACGTCCATGAACAGCGACGTGCGCGGGCGAAGTGCCTCGACGACGAGCGGGCCGAACGTAATGTTCGGCACGAATTTCCCGTCCATGACGTCCAAGTGCAGCCAGTCCGCTCCGCCTTGCTCGATATCCCGCACTTCCTCCGCGAGCGTCGCGAAATTCGCCGCCAGCAGCGAGGGGGCGATGATCGTCATATCAATACCTCCGTTTTCTATCCCGAACCTCGACCGCGAACGCCGCGTAATGCTCGTACCGCTGCCGATCCGCTTCGCCCGAAGCGACCGCTTCGATGACGCGGCAGCCCGGCTCCTTCAGATGCAGACAGCCGCGAAATTTGCAGCCGTTCGACAGCTCCGCGAACTCCGGGAACGCCTCGGTCAAGTCCTCGGCTTCCATCTCGGGAAATTCGAGCGACGAAAATCCGGGCGTATCCGCGAGAAGACCGCGCTCGCCGACGCGGAACAGCTCCACATGGCGGGTCGTATGCTTGCCGCGGCCGAGCTTCTCGCTGATCTCGTTCGTCTCGAGCGTAAGGCCCGGCGCCAGCCGATTGAGCAGCGACGACTTGCCGACGCCCGATTGCCCCGCGATGACCGCGATACGGCCTTCCAACTCGCGCAGCAGCGCATCGATCCCTTCGCCGCCGCGCGAGCTCGTCAAGTAGACGGGATAGCCGATTCGCTCGTATGTCGCCCGCAATGCCTCGATTTCCGCCTTGAGCGCCGTCGATTCGGGTTTCTCCAATAAATCCGCCTTCGTCAAGCAGAGGATCGAACGCAGGCCGGCCAGCTCCGACAACGCCAGAAACTTATCCAGCAGCGACCGATTGATGTCCGGCCGCGTCACCGCGAAGACGATCAGCGCCGTGTCGACGTTGGCGATCGGCGGGCGCACGAGCTCCGTCGAACGGGGCAGCAGCTCGACGACCGTGCCTTCGCCGGAGCCGTCTTCCTTCGCCTCGTATCGGACGCGGTCGCCGACGAGCGGCGACACCCCTTGAAGCTTGAACAACCCGCGCGCCCGGCAGGCGACGACGTCGCCCCCGTCTTCCGGCTGAACATAATAAAATCCGCTGAGCGCCTTCACAATTAAGCCATCCCGCATGCGAACCGATTGCCCCCTGCTGCTTCAATAATTATAAACCTTCGACGATCTCGCCGTCGCCCGGCGCTTCGTTCCCGCCATCGTTCGATTGCTGCTGCCGCGCGTCGACCGGCACGTTCTCCGGCTCCTCGTCGCCGGGCGCCTCGGGCTCCTCTTGCCGCGGCGCGCTCGCCGAACCCCCGCTGTCGCCCGCTTGGCTGTGCGTCCATGTGTATTGATCGAGCTTCTCATCGTCCAGGAACACCTCGATCGAAGCGTTCTTGCTCGGCGACGTGACGACCTCGAACGTGAACGACTGCTCCGAGGACAGCTTCTGGTTGACCGCTTCGACGCGCTCGCCCATCGCGTCGGTCACGAGTATGCGGACGGCGCTCTGGGCGCCCTGCTCCTTCGGACCGATGACGACCGTATACGACGTCGTCCGCGCTTCGCTCGGCAAGCCGTCGCTGACGTAAATCATAATGCCCTCGCCCGGCGGCTTGACCGGGTCGCCCGGCTTATAAGGGAATTGCTCGTACACGCGGCCCTTCTCGAAGTAAGCTTTGTCTTTAACGATGTTTTTTTCCTTCAGCTCGAGTCCTTCGCGCTCCAGCATCGCCTGCGCTTCCTGCTCGGTCAGGCCGACCAGATTCGGCATATCGACCTCCTCGCTGCCTTGGCTGACGACGATGCGCACCGACTCATTGAGCGGGTCGATCGGCTGCAGGGCGGGCGGGGACTGCTCGAAGACGTTGCCGGCGCTTTCCTTATCGCTGAATTCATGGTCCACTTCGATCTTCTCTTTCGGGATGCCGAGCTCTTCGAGATCGGCGATCGCCTCCGCTTCCGACAAGCCGATCAAGGCCGGCAGCTCGACCATCTCGATGCCCTTGCTGACATAGAGCCGGATCGGCACCGTTCCTTTCACCTTTTCGCCGGCCTTCGTCTGCGAGATGACGTAGTCGACAGGCACCTCTCGGTTGAATTCGTAGACGATCGGCTCCTCGACGGACAGGCCGGCCGCTTCGATCTCGGCCCTCGCGCGATCGAGCGGCAGTCTTTCGACGGTCGGCACCTCGATGGTCGGAATGACGAAGATGTCCTGCACCTTGTTCACGCCCCACCACGCGCCGCCGAGCAGCACGAGCAGCACGCCGAACCAGATGAGCGGCTTCACCCAAGGGTTCTTCCCGCTCTCCTCTTCCTCATCGTCCTCGTAGCTGCCCTCGCGCCATACCGGCGCGCCGGCCGCGCCTTGCGGCGACGCGCCGTCGGCGCCGGACGGCCGCATGTCTCCCCGGATCGCCGGAATGACCCGCGTCGCCTCCGCGTCGTCCTCGGCATCGCTCGCATACGTCCATTTCGTCTCGTTCCGCCGTTCCGGCGCGAGGCACGTCTCCAAGTCGCGCAGCATCTCGCCGGCCGACACGTATCGCTCCTCCGGTCGCTTGCGCAGCGACTTCAGGATCACATTTTCCACGCTCTGGGGAATCATCGGGTTGACGACCCGCGGGTCCTCGACCGGTTCCTGCAGATGCTTCAGCGCGACGCTGATCGGGCTCTCCCCGATGAACGGCAGCCGGGCCGTCAGCATCTGGTACAAGACAATGCCGAGCGAATACAGATCCGACTGCTCCCCCGCGGATACGCCCTTGGCATGCTCCGGGGAGAAGTAATGAACCGACCCGATGACGGAGCCCGTCTGCGTAATCGTCGACGTCGTAATCGCCCGCGCGATGCCGAAGTCGGTCACCTTCACGCGGCCGTTCTTGCCGATTAAGATGTTATGAGGTTTAATGTCTCGATGAATGATGCCGTTCGCGTGCGCATGTTCGAGCGCATCGCTAATTTGCGTGGCGATATGTACGGCTTCCGCGGTTTGCAGCGGAGCTTGCGCCTTGATGATGTCGTTCAGGTTGGAGCCTTCGACGTATTCCATGACGATGAAATGCGTCTCCCCTTCTTGTCCGACGTCATAGATGCTCACGACGTTCGGATGCGACAGCGACGCGGCGGATTGCGCTTCCCTTCGGAATCGACGGATGAACTCCTCGTCATGCACGTACTGCTGCCTTAGCACCTTGACGGCTACATGCCGGTTCAGCAGCGTGTCTCTCGCCTTGTACACCAGAGCCATACCGCCGCCGCCGACGCGCTCGAGCAACTCGTACCGCCCCGATAATATCGTTCCGTTCATCCGCTGCCCCCCCTTTTCGTCTTGGCGTTATAGAACATTTTGGATCAGCACCACCGATATATTGTCGTCTCCGCCCGCGTTCAGCGCGTATTCCACGAGGCGGTCCACCTTATCGCGCAGCGTTCCTTCGCCGCGCACGGTGCGCGTCAGCTCCGTCTCGGGAACCAAGTTGGACAGTCCGTCGCTGCACAGCAGCAGCATGTCGCCGGGCGCCCACGATACGTACGCGAGGTCGATATCCACGTCGGCCTCCGTGCCGAGCGCGCGCGTAATGACGTTGCGCCGCGGATGCACCGCCGCCTCGTCCGGCGTCAGCTGACCGGTCTTGACCAGCTCGTTCACGAGCGTATGATCTTCCGTAATTTGAGCGAACGATTCATGATTGATGTAATAGGCCCTGGAATCGCCGATATGGCCGATCAGCACGCGGGACGCGTCGGCGAGGGCCGCCGTGATCGTCGTGCCCATCCCCCGATAATGGTCCTTCCCCGAAGCGACCTCGAACACCTTGGCGTTGGCTTCTCGAATCGCTTCGACGAGGCGCGCTTTGCGCGCTTCGTCGTCCAGCTCGGCGTCGGCGTTCCGGAGGGAGCGCTCGACGAGCTCGATCGTAATTTGGCTGGCCGTGTCCCCGGCTTGATGTCCGCCCATGCCGTCGGCGACGATGGCGAGCGTGCCGCCCGCCACCCCGTCCTTCACGACGACGCGATCCTCGTTGACCGAGCGCACGCGGCCGACGTCGGTTTTATACGCTGTTTTCAACATCAGATTCACCTCGCGGTCGACTCCATATGCTTCGCCCGCAGCTGGCCGCAGGCGGCGGCGATGTCGTGCCCCTGCTCCCTGCGGATCGTCGTATTCACCTGTTTCGACTCCAGAATGCGCTTGAACTCGAAAATATGCTCCTTCGGCGTGCGGACGTAATCCCGCTCCGGCACGTAGTTGACCGGAATGAGATTGACGTGGCACAGCATGCCCTTAAGGAGCGTTCCGAGCTCTTCGGCGTGCTCCGGCTGATCGTTGACGCCGTTGATCAGCGCGTATTCGAACGTGATGCGCCGTCCCGTCTTCTCGATATAATAGCGGCAGGCGTCCATGACGTCCGCGAACGGAAACCGCCGATTGACCGGCATCAGCTTCGACCGCAGCGCGTCGTTCGGCGCGTGGATCGAGATCGCCAGATTGATTTGCGTATTCCAATCCGCGAATTCGCGGATTTGCGGCACGATGCCGCTCGTCGATACGGTAATGTGCCGTTGGCCGATCTTCATGCCTTTCTCGTGCATCATAAGCGTCATGAACGTCTTCGACGCTTCGTAATTTTCGAACGGCTCGCCGGAGCCCATGATCACGATGCTGGAGATGCGCTCGTCCGTCGCGTCGAGCAGACGCTGCGCGTAGACGACTTGCGCCGCGATCTCGCCGGCGTACAGGTTGCGCTTCAGCCCGCCGAGCGTCGACGCGCAGAACGTGCAGCCGATGCGGCAGCCGACTTGCGTCGTCACGCAGATGCTGATGCCGTAATTATGACGCATGACGACCGTCTCGATCGCGTGATTGTCGTACAAGCCGAAGAGGAACTTGATCGTGCCGTCCTTCGATTCCAGCTTCGTGATTTCGCTTAAGATCGGGAACATGTAGCTCGCTTTCAGCTTCTCCCGAAGCTCCTTCGATAAATTCGTCATTTCGTCGAAGTCGACGACCCTCTTGCCGTACAGCCAGTCGAAAATTTGCCCCGCGCGAAACGCCGGCTCGTCCTGCGACTTCAACCAGTCCTGCAGCGCCTCGAGCGTCAGGTCGTAGATGAACGGCTTCTCCGGAAGCTGTATTTCTTTTTTCATATGCGAGAATCCCTGCTTTCTGCCGTTTCGGCCTCGACGGGAACCCTGACGGGCGTCTCCCGCCGCCGAAACTCTTCTTTCTATTGTAAACGTTCGTTCGCCTTTTTAACACATTGTTCTAGGGCGATTCGGAATTATGAGCGAATGAGCCTAGCCATAAAGAACCCGTCCGAACCGAATTCGTCGGGCGTCACGAGCAGCCGTCCGGGACCGGCGGCGCATCGCTCGGCCGCCGCGACGGGGAATCCGGCCGGCACGTTCGGATCCGCCGCGTAGTCCGGGTTCGCCGCTAGGAACGCGTCGATCTGCCTTTCGTTCTCGCGCGGCTCCAGCGTGCACGTACTGTAGACGAGGACGCCGCCGGGCTTCAGGAGCCCCGCGACGGACGCGAGGATCGCGCGCTGCGTCTCCGCGATCGCGGCGACGTCCGATTCCGTCTTCGTCCACTTGATATCCGGCTTGCGGCGGATGACGCCGAAGCCGGAGCAAGGCGCGTCGAGCAAAATACGGTCGAACGAGCCGGGCTCGAATCGTTCGTGCAGCTTCAGCGCGTCCGCCACGATCGTCTCTACGCTGCGGAGTCCGAGACGGCGCGCCGCGCCGTCGATGAGCTCCTTCTTATGCGGATGGATGTCGCAGGCGACGATCTCGCCTTCGTCGTTCATCCGCTCCGCGAGCTGCGTCGTCTTGCCGCCCGGCGCGGCGCAGCAGTCGAGCGCGCGCATGCCCGGCTTCGGATCCAGCAGCGCGGCGACGAGCATCGAGCTCTCGTCCTGCACCGTGAGGAGGCCGGCCTTGTACGCTTCGGTGAACGCCAGATTGCCGCCGTTCGTCGCGACGATGCCGTCCGGCGTCGCCGCCGACGGCACGGCCTCGAACCCCTCCTCCGCGAGCTTAGCGATCAGGCCGGCGCGGTCGATCCGCAGCGGGTTGACCCGCGCGCTCGCCTTGGGCGGCTCGTTGTTCGCCGCGGCGATCCGCTCGGCCTTCGCCTCGCCGAACGCGCGCACCCATGCGTCGACGAGCCACTCCGGGTGCGAGTGCTCGAACGCGATGCGCTCCGCGGCCAGCGCGCCGCTCGGCGGCGTCGGCCGTCCCGGATGCGCCGCGAGCTTTCGCAGAACGGCGTTCACAAGGCCGGATACGCCTTGGTGACCGCGCCGCTTCGCGATCGCGACCGCTTCGCTCACCGCGGCATGCGACGGCACGCGATCGAGGAAGAGCAGCTGATACGCGCTGAGCCGAAGCAGGCTTCGCACCCAAGGCTGCAGCTTCTTGGCGCCCTTGGACAGGTGCAGGTCGAGCACCGCGTCGAGCGTATTGCGGCGCTGTATCGTGCCGTATACGAGCTCCGTCGCGAGGCCCGCCTCCCGAGGGTCGGGCTTCGACCGCTGCAGCGCCGCGTTCAGCGCCAAGTTGCTGTAGGCGCCTTCCTGCTCCACGGCGGTCAGCGCTTCGAGCGCGATCTCTCGGGCGCCTAGGGGCTTTCGCTGAGACGCCGCCTTCGAGCCGGGCTTCGCCCCCGAGCTCTGGTGACTCGATGCAGGCTTCGACGGTCCCGTTTTCCGGTTCGAATGCCGTTCCGAGTGTTTTTCCGATTGCTGCCCCGTCCGGCTCCCGGTCCCCGGTCCCGTCTTCGCTCCGGTCATCGAGCCGCCTCCCCTTGCGTCGCCGCGGGCGGTTCGCCGAGCGCGTCGCCCTTCTTCATCTGGCCGCTCTTCGCGAACTCGGCCGCCGGCAGCGCCTTCTTGCCCGCCGGCTGCACCTCCGTCGCGACGAAGACGCCGTCGCCGGTCGCGACGGCGAGTCCGTCCGCGCCGAGGCCGAGCACCGTGCCCGGCGCCGCTCCCGCTTTACGTCCCGCCTCCGGACGAGCCGCCTTCCAAATCTTGAACACGTCGCCGTTCCAATACGTGAACGCGCCCGGACGCGGCGACAAGCCGCGCAGCTGGTCGTAGATCGCCGAGGCCGGCCGCGTCCAATCGATCCGCTCGTCGTCGCGCGACAAGTTCGGCGAGTATGTCGCCTCCGTCTCGTCTTGCGGCGTGCGAGCCGCCGTGCCGTCGAAGATCGACGGGAGCGTGTCCATCAATAGCTCGGCGCCGACGACGCTAAGCCGTTCGAAGACGGTGCCCGCATCGTCGTCGGGGCCGATGGCGAGCTCGGCTTTCGTGATCATGTCGCCGGTATCGAGCCCCTCGGCCATGTACATGATCGTCACGCCGGTGATCTTCTCGCCGTTCATGATCGCGCGCTGAATCGGCGCGCCGCCACGGTATTTGGGCAGCAGCGAGCCGTGCACGTTGATGCAGCCGAATGTCGGCATCGCCAGCACCGACTTCGGCAAGATTTGCCCGTACGCCGCCGTCACGATCAAGTCCGGCTCGAACGCCGCCAGCTCCGCGACGGCCTCCGGCGCGCGCAGCTTCTGCGGTTGCAGCACGGGCAGGCCCAGCCGCAGCGCCTCTTTCTTCACCGGCGTCGGCGTCAGCGTCTTCTTGCGCCCGACCGGCCGATCGGGCTGCGTGACGACCGCCTTCACGGCGTACCCCGCGTCGATTAACGCACGAAGGGACGGCACGGCAAAGTCCGGCGTCCCCATAAACACGATATTCGCTTGGTCCTTCCTCATACGACGTCATCGTCCTCTTCGTCTTCGTCCGGCTTCGGTTCGTAGACGCGCTCGGCGATGTCGATGTACAGCACGCCGTTGAGATGGTCGATCTCGTGCTGGAACGCGCGGGAGAGGAAACCGTCCGCCTCGACGATCATTTCGTTGCCGTTCCGATCTAACCCCTTGACCTTCAGGCGGTCTTTGCGCTTCACGTCGCCTTGCAGTCCGGGAATGCTGAGACAGCCCTCCGGACCGAGCTGTTCGCCCGATGCTTCGACGATTTCGGGGTTGACCATCTCGATAAGCCCGTGATCGTCGCCGACGTCGATGACGATGACGCGCTTCGAAATGCCGATTTGCGGCGCCGCGAGCCCGACGCCCGGCGCGTCGTACATCGTCTCGGCCATATCGGTCAGCAATTTTTGAATATTCGGCGTTACCTTCGGCACCGGCTTCGCGACTTCGCGGAGAACCGGGTCCGGATGCTTGACGATGATGCGAATCGCCATATAGGATCGTACCCCTTTCGAAATAAAAGCCTCTTTTATATTTATATCCTAAGGACCGTCCAATCGGGCATCCGGCCGGCCTCGATGTTTCGACCTCAGTAGTCGGAGTTGCTCCGACTGTTTTACCTCGCCGGGGCCAAGCCGGCGGCCGACTCCGATGGTTTCCGCTCGAGTCGCCTTATAACAGCACTTGTGGATCCACATCGAGCTGAATGCTCAACTTCGTCTTCCGAACGTCGTCCTGCATCGCGTCGGCAGACGCGCGCAGCGCTCCGGGGACGTTCGTATCTCCCCGATATTTTACCATGCATTGAAACCGATATCTATCTTTCAGTTTCGGGATCGGCGACGGCACGGGCCCGAGCAGCTCCGGCTCTTCGCCGGCGCCCCGAAGCGCCGCGAAGCGCTTCTTCAGCTCGCCCGCGAACCGCTCGCTCGCGGCTCGTGACCGCAAGCGA
>JAPSKX010000021.1 GCA_031181325.1 Paenibacillus sp. | reverse complement strand
GAGGCGAAGCGCCTTGCGGAACCCTTCCGGATGCGGCATGCCGAAGTGGCGGGCGATGTTATCCTTCGTATCCTTGCCCTTCTGATGCCCGACGACCGTCACCGGCACGCCGTTCAACTTCGCGATGCCGCCGATGATCGCCAGATCGTCGGCGTACATCCGATCCCCGTGAAACTCTATGAAATCCGTGAAGATATGCTGGACATAATCGACCGTCGTCGGCCGCATCGCGTGCCGCGCCAATTGCATGCGCTCCGCCGGCCTCATGTCCGTATACAGCTCTTGCTCGAGCTTCGCGTATCGTTCTTCGAGTCTAGCGATTTCGTCCGCGAAGTCGATGCCGCGTTCGGCGCTGAACGCCTTCAGCTCGTCGATCTTCTGCCGAAGCTCCACCAGCGGCTTCTCGAAATTCATCTCACCCGGCATCGGACGTCCCTCCCTTCACCGCGTGCATGTCGAGCAACTGAATCAGCGTCTGACGCATATCCTTGCGATGCACGACTTTGTCGAGCTGTCCGTGCGCCAAGTTAAACTCCGCCGTCTGGAAGTTGTCCGGCAGCTTCTGGCGAATCGTCTGCTCGATGACGATCCGTCCGGTGAAGCCGACGATCGCGCCGGGCTCCGCGAGCACGATGTCGCCGAGCATCGCGAAGCTCGCCGAGACGCCGCCGAGCGTCGGGTCGGTGAACACCGATACGAACAGCCCGCCTTGCTCGCTATGCTTCTCCAGCGCCGCCGACGTCTTCGCCATCTGCATAAGGCTGAGAATGCTCTCTTGCATTCTCGCGCCGCCCGAAGTAGAGAAGATGATGAGCGGATACTTCTTCTGCGTGGCCGTCTCGATCGCCCTCGTAATTTTCTCCCCGACGACCGATCCCATGCTGCCGCTGAAGAAGTCGAAGCTCATGACCGCGAGCACGACCGGAAATCCGCCGATCGTGCCTTCGCCGGTCACGACCGCGTCCCGAAGTCCGCTCTTCTCCTGCTGCTGCTGCAGCTTCTTCGCATAACCCGGGAACTCGAGCGGATCTTCCGAAATCATGTCGGCGTCGTACTCAAAAAGACGGCCCTCATCCATCGTCAATTCGACGCGCTCGTAGGCGTTCAGCTTCTGGTGATGCCCGCACGAAGTGCACACCTTGAGGTTTTTCTCGACCTCTTTGCTGAATTGAATGTGGCCGCATTTCGGACATTTATTCATTAAACCTTCGGGTATGTCATGCTTAGCATTCGGAGAGGGAATCGTGGCGTATTTCCGTTTATGCGAAAACCAATCTCTGACGTTCACAAGCACACCTCACAGAAGCGAATTCGGTACTACGCGGTCGGTCGGCCCGCCGTTACATATGAAGAAGGGTCGTCAGCACTTCCTGCACATCGCCCACTTCGCCTTCGGGGACTAATATTTCAAACTGTTGTTTCGTCAAGTTGATCGGCCGGACCTGCACCAGAAACCCTTCGTCCGTCAGCCTCTGACGAATCCGTTCCGCGATTTTTGCCGTGGGAGCGATATAGATGACCGTCCACATCGTGGCAACCTCCTGACGCGTATTAAAGCCTGTACCAAGATCGAGCGACCGTTCGCCCGTACGAAGCTAAATAATAGCATAAGCAATAGAAACATCATAGCATAATCGGAGAATTCCGGGCAACCAAGCGAGCTATGCTCGCGGCTGGGCCGGCTGAGGGCCGATGCAAGGAACGGAGCATTAGCTCCGTGCCGAGCTCCCGAAGGCTAGGCAACCGAGCGACCTTCGGCCGCTGCAGAGCATCCGGAAAACGGAGCTCGCTCCGTACCGAGCGCCGACGACCGACACTCGTCGCGCGGCCTAAAAACCCGACAAACGGCTGCGCGCGAATCTCGATTCTTTCGCTTGTCCGACGCCGCGCCGCGAAGAGGAAGCCCGCGGTCGATCGCGGGCGCTTCTTTCCTTCGCCTTCGCTCATTATCCCCCCGCGCCGTATTCCTTCGCGTTCGGGTCCTGGTGCGCGATTCGCGCGGAAGCCGCCGCGGCGAGGCCGGACACGAGATCGTCCAGGAACACGTGAATGCCATGCGCTCGGTCGTTCAGCTCGCCGATAATGCCCGGCTTTACCTTATCGAGATATCCGAAACTCGTCAGCCCGATCATGCCATATACGTTCGTAATGCCCATCGCGAGCGTCTCGTCCACGCCGTATAGGGACTCGTCGTTCTCCATCAAGCTTTGCAGCGGTTCGGGCAGCTGCTTCTTCTCCGCCAGAACGTCAAGCGCAATGCCCGTAATTAACACATATTGCACCTCGCGCTTCTCGAGCACCGCATGAACGCTCTCCAAGCAATCCAACTGCGTCAGCTTCGGGTTGTACGGTTTCTGCATCTGCAGCACGATATCGGCCACGCGATCCAAGGCGATTCCGCGGGAGGCGAGCGCGTTAACAATCCATTCGGGCGGCATTCCATCTCCTCCTTCGTCCGCAACCGGGTTCCCGGGCGAGCCGTCGCCCGTCGAACGATCCCGTTCCCAGGGGACAAGCTCGATTCCGGTTGGAATACCAATATATGCCGCGACGAGAGAGATATGAGGAAAATTTCGCGGCGAACGGCGGGGGCGGCAGTGGGACCGGGAACCTGGGCGGAGGCGGCTCGACGGTGGAACCCGAGGCGCGAATCCCGCAGGAAGCATGCTTAAAAAGGGGCTAGACGGATCCGAATCCATCTAGCCCCCTTATAATTACTTCCGCTTCACCGTGCCTTCGCCGAGCAGCCGCTCGAGCTGCTTCGTAAGAACGGTCGTCACTTCGACGCGATAGTCGACGTTGAGCTCCAGCAGCCGCGAGCCGCGCTCGTAAAACAGCGCCACGCTGGAGCGGCCCGGATGCTTCTTCAGGATCGATTGCAGGCGGTGGAGTATCGTCGGCTTCTCCTTGTCCGGCGCGATCTTCAGGAACAGCGTCCCCTCGTCCACCGTGCGCGTCGGCGGAGGCGTCGGCTTCGGCCCCTGCCCGCTGCGCGAGGCCGCAATCGCCCCCGGCTTATCGGGCGTCTCGCCGCCTCGCGGAACGGCCGCTGCCGCACCCGAGGCGGGGGCAGCGCTTCCCGCCCCTCCGGAACGGCCGGCGCCCCCGTCGCCGCCCGGGCGGCCGCGCCCTTCGTACCGCGGCCTTCCGCCGCTCGGCGGCCGCCGCACCGCGCCGCCGCCGCGAAGCCGCGCGAGCAGCGCCTCGTCGTCCATCGCGAACAGCTGCGACGCGATCAGCTTCACGTCTTCGTCGCCGTGCTGCACCTTCGCGAGCAGCGCGCAGACGATGCCCTTATCGGCCATCGCGCCATACGTCTTCCACATCTCCGGGAACAACACGACTTCGACCTTGTGCACGCGATCCTCCACTTCAAGAAACGCCATCTGCTGTCCCTTGCGCGTCACGATGCGCTTCACGGACAGGATCATGCCGAAGACGACGACCTCGGTCCCTTCCTCCAGTTCGTGCAGCCGGTGGATCGGCATCATGTCGTACGTCTCGTGCCACTCCGCGTATTGATCCAGCGGGTGCCCCGTGACGTACAGCCCCAGCAGCTCCCGCTCTTGCTCGAGCATCTCCATCCGCGGCATCGGCCGAATGTCCGGCATCTCGATCGTCCAATTCGTGCTCTCGGACAGGCCGAACAGCTGGATCTGCAAATCCTCGCGCTCCTTCTTCCACTTCGCCGCCGCCTCGACCGCCTCGTCCAGCACCGCGAGCAGCTGCGCCCGGTGTCCCGGCAGCTCGTCGCACGCGCCGGCCGACACCAACGACTCCAGCACGCGCTTGTTGCACACGCGCAGATCGACCCGCCGGCACAGGTCCACGAAGTCGCGGAACGGCCCGCCCGACGCCCGCGCCGCAAGAATCGACTCGATCGCCTGCGTGCCGACGTTCTTCACCGCGGCGAGCCCGAACCGCACCGCGCCGTCCGGCGTCGGCGTGAACAGCACGCCGCTCTCGTTCACGTCCGGCGCCAGCACCGGGATGCCCATGCGCCGACATTCGTCGACATATTCCGCCACCTTCCGATGGTTGCCCATATTGGCCGTCAGCATCGACGCCATGAACTCCACCGGATAATGCGCCTTCAGATAGGCCGTCTGGAACGCGAGCACCGCGTACGCCGTCGCGTGCGCGCGCGGGAAGCCGTAATCGGCGAACCGCACGATCATGTCGTACACCGCGTTCGCGTCCGCTTCCCCGTACCCTTGCCGGACGGCGCCCGCCACGAACGCCGCGCGCTGCTCGTCGAGCACCTCGCGCTTCTTCTTCGAGACCGCGCGCCGCAGCAGGTCCGCTTCGCCCAAGCTGAAGCCCGCCATCCGGGAGGCGATCTGCATGATTTGCTCCTGATACACGATAATGCCGTAGGTGTCTCGAAGAATCGGCTCGAGCGACGGATGCGGATATTCGACCCGCGCCTTCCCGTGCTTGCCGGCGATATATTTCGGTATGAACTCCATCGGCCCCGGACGGTACAAGGCCAGAACCGATATAATGTCCTCGAAATGCGTGGCCTTCAGCTCCCGCAGGACGCGCCGCATGCCCGTCGACTCCAGCTGGAACATGCCGGTCGTCTCGCCGCGCCCCAACACTTCATAGGTCAGCGGATCCTCGTCCGACACCTCGCGCCAATCGACGACGACGCCGCGGGACTCGCGCAGCCATCCGAGCGTCCGCTCGATAATGGACAGCGTCCGGAGGCCCAAGAAGTCCATCTTCAGCAGACCCAGCGCTTCCAGATGCTCCATCGAATACTGCGTCAACGCCGCCTGCGACGTACCTTCCTGCAGCGCGACGACGTCCGTCAGCGGCTCCCGCGAGATGACCACGCCCGCCGCGTGCGTCGAGGCGTGCCGAGGAAAACCCTCGACCTTCAACGCCATGCCGACGAGCGCGCCGACGCGGGCGTCGCGTTCGCTCCATTCCTTCAGCTCCGGCACCTGCCGCAGCGCCTCGGCGATCGTCATGCCGAGCGAGTTCGGGATGAGCTTCGCCACCCGGTCGACGTCGCCGAACGGCACGTTCATCGCGCGTCCGACGTCCCGCACCGCGGCCCGCGCCGCCATCGTGCCGAACGTAATGATCTGCGCGACGCGGTCGCGTCCGTACTTCCGAACGACGTAGTCGATGACCTCGTCCCGTCGTTCGTCGTTGAAGTCGATATCGATATCGGGCATCGTCACGCGCGCCGGATTGAGGAACCGCTCGAACAACAACCCGTACTTCATCGGGTCGACGTCCGTAATGCCGAGCGCGTACGCGACCAGGCTGCCCGCGGACGAGCCCCGCCCCGGCCCCGTCATAATGCCGCGCTCATGCGCGTATCGAATGAAATCCCACGTAATCAGGAAATAATCCGAATACCCCATCCGATGAATCGTATCGAGCTCGAACCGCAGCCGCTTCCGGAGCTCGTCCTTGAACGCCTCGTCCTCCCACCGGTCGGCGTAACGGCGCTTCAAGCCCTCGACGCACAGCGTCTTCAAAT
Source organism: Paenibacillus sp. (assembly GCA_031181325.1). GTDB lineage: Bacteria > Bacillota > Bacilli > Paenibacillales > YIM-B00363 > Paenibacillus_AE. Next base: position 38,231 of record JAPSKX010000021.1, on the reverse strand, counting down.
ATTCCGGACTGTCCATCCCGTCCGGCACCGGCTCGAACGCGGGCAGCGCCGTGCGCCCGAGCTCCAGCTCGACGTCGCACTTCGCGGCGATCGCAACGGAATTCGCGACCGCCTCCGGCGCGTACGCGAACAACGCCGACATCTCGTCCGCGCTCTTCAAATACAGCTGATCCGTCGTATATTTAAACCGCTGCGGATCGTCCACCGTCTTGCCCATGCCGATGCACATGAGCACATCCTGGACGGCCGCGTCCTCGCGGACGACGTAATGGACGTCGTTCGTCGCGACGAGCTCGATCCCCTTTTCCCGGGAAATATCGACAAGCTGCGACAGCAGCTTCCGCTGCTCCAACAGCCCGTGATCTTGAAGCTCTATATAATAATCGTCCCCGAAGACGGACTGATACCGCTCCGCCGTCGCGCGCGCCTCGTCCGCCTTGCCCGCGAGCAGCAGCTGCGCCACCTCGCCCTTCAAGCAGCCGCTGAGCACGACCAGCCCTTCGGCATGCTGTCGAAGAAGGGCGAAGTCGATGCGCGGGCGATAGTGGAAGCCTTCGAGCTGCGCGGCGGAGCTGAGCCGAAGCAGATTGCGGTAGCCTTCCATATTCTTCGCGAGCACCGTCAGATGGTACGTCGGATTGTCTTCTCGCGCGCTCTTGTCCCGCATCGACACCGCCGCAACGTAAAACTCGCAGCCGAGGATCGGCTTCACGCCCGCCTCCCGGCATGCCTTGTAGAACGGCACCGCCCCGTACATCGCCCCGTGATCCGTAAGCGCCAATGCGGGCATGCCGAACTCGGCGGCGCGCTTCGCCAAGTCGGAAATCCGCGCGGCGCCGTCGAGCAGGCTGTATTCGCTGTGCACGTGCAAGTGCACGAAAGATCCATTCCCGAAACTCATGTTCGCATCACCTCAGGAGAAACGGCTTGTTCGTCCGCTCCGGACGAATCCCCGTTCGTCGAAGACGCCTCAGACGCACGAATGGGAATATACGTTCTGATCGTCGAAAATATTGTATCATATCGCGCGCGTCTTGTCCCATACATATAAGGGAGTCCGAAAAAAAGGGGGCCGGTGCCGATGGCGGCAACGGAATTTCTGTCGAAAGCGATTCAAGATTTCTTCGTGGCGTTCGGCGTCGTGTTCGGCGCGTCGCTGCTCGCCGGCATGAGCTCCATTCTGACGATGCAGCCGCCCGGTCCGGCCGAGACGATGCGCCAGCTGTCCGAAAACCTAAAAATATGGGCCGTCGTCGTGGCCATCGGAGGTTCGATCGACCCGATCCGGTTCATCGAGCATTCGGTGTCGGCGGGTTATTTCTCCCCGGCGGCGAAGCAAATCCTGCTGATCCTCTGCGCGTTCCTCGGCGCCCATACCGGCACCGAGCTGATCCGCTGGATCGTCTCCCCGAGGTAGCCGGACATGCGCGTACCGAGCATGGAGCATATCCCGTCCTTCCTCCAAGGACTCGGCTTGACCCTCGGCGGCATCGTCGTCGGCTGCGCGATCATGACGGGCATCTCGGCGCGCACCGTCCAAGAGCTGCAATACGAGATCCAGGATTTGCAGGCGTCGAACCGGGTGTTAGCCGATCAGGTCGCCGCGTTCGAAAAAGGGAAAAACCGCCGCAACGTCGTCGACCGCACCGCCGTTCGCTGGGACGCCGAGCAGAAGGATCTCGGCAAGGCGACGTTCGGCGAGCTCGAGAGCCTCATCGCCGCCGATCTGTTGAAGGTCGTCGGCAAGCAGGTGCAACCGGATATGTACGATCTGTATCGCGGCCTCGTCGACGGCAAGGTGTACTACAACGTCAACGGAACGGACTATCGAATCCGCGTTACGGTGCTGTCCGTCGTCGGATCCGAGTTCGTCGTGTACGTGCGGGCGGAGTCGTTCGTGCCGGATCGGAGCAATTGATTTTGCTTGGGAAAAAGGGTACAGTGTTTTCGCGGAATCATTTTCCTAAGGGAAAGTCAATGGAGGTTCGGTTATGGAATACGTATTCTACGCGGCGATCGCCGCCGCTTGCTTGCTCTCCGTCTTCTTCAGCTTCCGCTCCCGGCGGGCGACCGAGCCGCGGGTGCGCGGCCTGAACGCCGCGCGGATGAACATCTCGATGGGCGCGCTGCTCCTGCTCGCCGCCCTCGTGCAGATCGTCCTGTTCGAGCCGGACACGGTTCGCATTATCGTCGGCGCGATGTTCCTGCTGCTCGGCCTGTTCAACCTGTTCGCGGGACTGCGCAACCACGGCCGCTTCTCCCGGATGCAATAAGGGGCGCCTCCCGAACGAAGCGGCCGTCTACATCTGATCGATCAGCTGAGCGGTCAGTATCGCCTTCGCGACGAGCGACGCGCCGAGGTGCACCTCGACGTCGACCTTGCCGAACTTCCGGGACAGCTCGATCAGCTGCGGGCGGATGACGATTTCGTTATCGATCTGCAGCGGCTTAAGGAAGAACGTCGACATGCTGTCGAGCACGAGGTCGCCCTTCTTCACGAGCTTGATCGCGCGGAACGCCGCCTGCGACATGAGCGTCGTCAGCACGCCTTCGGACACCGTGCCGAGCGACGACGTCATCTGCGGCGTGATCGTGCCGCGGAAGGCGACCCCGTCCGTCTCCCGATCCTCCTCGAACGACGCCAGAATCAAATCCTCGATCGTCTCGCCGATCTGCGGCTGCTTCTGAATGAACTGCATTCCCTTCAGCACGTCCTGCCTCGAGATAATGCCGAGGAGTTTCCTCGAGCTGTCCGTCACCGGCAGCTGCTCGATGCCTTCCCATACCATCATGTGCGCGGCGGACGCGACCGACGTGCGCGCGCCGACCGTGATCGGATTTTTCGTCATGACCTTGTCGATGCGCTCCTCGGGCGACGCGCCGACGACGTCCTTCGACGTCACCATGCCGATGAGACGCTGATACTCGTCGACGACGGGGAACCGGCTGTGCCCGGTCCGCTCGACGGTGGCGTTCCAGTCGGCGACGGTCATCTGTCCCTTCAGCACGTCGGTGTCGCCGCTTCTCGTCATAATGTCCTCGACGAGCAAAATCTTCTTCTTAATGAGGCGGTCGTAGATCGCCCGGTTGATGAGCGATGCGACCGTGAACGTATCGTACGAGCTCGAGATGATCGGCAGGCTGAGCTCGTCCGCTTGCCGCCGCACCGCCGCGCTCGCGCCGAAGCCGCCGGTGATCAGCACGCCCGCGCCCTGTTCGAGCGCCGTCGCGTGCGCCCGCTCGCGGTTGCCGACGATGAGCAGGCTCCCCGCGTCGATGTATTTCACCATCGCCTCGAGCTGCATCGCGCCGATGACGAATTTGCCGAGCGACTTGTCGAGCCCCTCCGCGCCGCCGAGCACCGCGCCGTCCACGATGTTGACGACCTCCGCGAACGTCAGCTTGTCGATGTTGTTGCGCGCCTTCGGCTCGATCCGCACCGTGCCGATCCGCTCCTTCGTCGCGACGAGGCCGGACGATTCCGCCTCCTTGATCGCGCGGTACGCCGTGCCTTCGCTGACGCCGACGTCCTTCGCGATCTTCCGAACCGAAATTTTACTGCCGACCGCGAGCGCCTGAATGTATCGCAAAATTTGTTCATGCTTCGTGACCGTGTCTTGCGGCGTAAATTCCATAGACTGTTGCACCTCGGCTCCCGCGTTCTGTATTACTCTGTATTATATCGCGAGCGGGGCTCCGATGCACGAATGGAGAGACGTAGAATCGTTCGGAAAGAGAAACCCTCAACGGATCCGGCGTTCAACGCACGAAAGCCTCCCCGACGGTCAGCCCCGCAGCCGAGCGCGATCATCCGGCTCTTCGCCGTCCAACCGCTTCAGCAGCGTATTGCGCCAGTTCGCCGACAGCTCGGCCACGGCCAGTAGCCGCCGAACCGCCGCCAAATCCGTCTTGTCTCGGTGCATGACCCGGTTCGCGAACGACACGGTAAGGCCGTCCGGATGCGTCGCCAGCTTCTCGAGCGGGTCCTCCGGGGAGACGAACCCTTCCTGCAGTACTCGGAAATAATACCCCGTGTATCCCGTCTCCTGTACGCGGAGCGGTAAGTCGGGAGCGCCGTGCGCCGCGGACAGCTTGTAGCAGGGCTGCCGCGGCTGGCTGACCTGCAGCACCGCTTCGCCCCAGCGATACGAGTCGCCGATGCAAACCCGCTCTTCCGCGAAGCCCCACAGCGTCAGGTTTTCGCCGAACGCGCCGGGCGCCAGCTCCCGCCGCAGCGCCCGCTCCCAGAACGGATAATGCTCGTAAGGGTACGCGCACACAGCCTTCTCCGCTCCGCCGTGATGCGCCAGGTCCGCCTGACCGTCGCCCTCGAGCCCCGACCGCGATAAGAAGCGTCTCCCCGCCGCAGGCTTCTTGAAGAGACCGGTGAGGATCGACCTTCCGCTCCAATCGACCTCTACGGGACGGCCGATATTTAATGAGACGATACCGTTGTCGTTCATCCTGCCATTCCACCTTTATCATTTCGTGCCTATCGTTACTCATGTTATCATTGGAATTACCTATCGATATGGTCCATCCGGAGGGACGAGCATGGAGCTGAAGCAATTAGAATACTTCATGGCTGTGTGCAAGGAGATGCACTTTACGCGCGCGGCCGAGTCGCTGGGTATCGCCCAGCCGTCGCTGAGTCAGCAAATCCGCTTGCTCGAGCACGAGGTCGGTACGCCGTTGTTCGACCGGATCGGGAAGCGAACGGCGCTCACCGATGCGGGACGCATCCTTCAAGCTCATTGCTACAATGTGTTTCACGAACTGAGTCAGGCCCGGGCCGCCATCGGCGAACTGCAAGGGTTGAGACGCGGAACGCTCAAAATCGGCGCCCTGCTCACCGTCGTCCACTCGGCGCTGCCCCCGAACGTCGCCTCGTTCCATCGCATGTATCCGCAGCTCGAGCTCTCCGTCCTCGGTATGCGCACCGGCGACATCTATGACGGTCTGATTCGCAACGAGCTCGACCTCGGCATCGTCTATCTGCCGGCGGAACGCGAGGAAATGGAATCGATCCCGCTGTACGAGGAATCGCTCGCCGTCGCCGCGCCCGTCGACCACCCGATCGCGAGCGGACAGGATGTCGGGCTCGATGCGCTGCGAGACGTCCCCTGCGTGCTGCTCCCGAAGACGTACGCCCTGCGGCGCCTGATCGACGACCGCTGCGCCGAGCTCGGGTTCTCGCCGAAGCCGGCGCTCGAGATGACGACCATGGAATCGATGATCGCCATGGTGGAGCAGGGCGTCGGAGTCGCCGTGCTTCCCGAATCCTATCTTCGCTTCATCGATCGGCCGCGTCTCGCGACAGTGCCGATCCGCTCCCCCTCCCTCGCCCTCGACATCGGCGTCGTCTATCGAAAAAACAAGCATCTATGCGCCGCCAGCCGCGCGTTCCTCGCGCACCTCTCGCGGTCGCCCTCGCCCCAGCGGTAGACGATCCCCGTCATGCGAACGGGAAGCGCGAATGCCGCGCTTCCCGCCGTCTTATGCTTGCTTTACGTCCTGTAAGCCCGCTCCGAAGTTGATGTGATACGCGCGCCCGTCGATCACGAGCGCAGGAACGGACGCGACGCCCGCCCTCTCGGCTTCCTCGATCCGATGCTTGGCCTCGCCGAGATGCACGATCTCCGTCTTCACCTTCGAAGCGTCCAAATAGTCGAGCACCGTTCGCTCCGCGTCGACGCACACCGGGCATCCGGCGTGATAGAATACAGCATTTATCATAGGGGAATCGCTCCTTCGATTAAATTCGTATGATGTAGCGCTACACCTGTAATTTAATCGCATCGGGAGGATCGGATCAATTGCTCATTTCATATCGTTATCATAGGAAAAAGCTATGATCGTTGAAACGCTCGAAGCCCGTCTCGATCCCCGGCGTTATCCATACGGAAGGACCGGCCCCGCCGAATATCGGGCGACCGGTCCTTCCCATTCTTGCCGCAGCGTCGGCGGCCCCGTCGATTTATAAAATCTCAGCCTCGGGATTGAGCTTGCGGAACACCTCGAAGCTGCGGTCCGCGCACTCGGATATCGCGATCTGATGGAAACCGTTCACTTCCGCGTACAGCGTGTCGTTCAGCGGATCAATCCACCCGCCCGGCAGCGCGGACCTCCCGAGCGAAGCGCCCAGGATCGAGCCAACCGTCGCGCCGTTGCAATCCGTGTCCCAGCCGCCCAGCACCGCGGTCGCGATGCCCGTCTCGAAGTCGCCCTTGGCGAAGATCAAGGAAGCCGCGACCAACGCCGCGTTATTGTTCGTATGCACGGGATGATAATGCCGGAACGCGTTCCACACCCGCTCTACGAGCTCGAGCTGCGTACGGGAAGACCGGGCGATGTCCACGGCTTGTCGAACGTCGTGCGCGAGACGGCTGTCTTTCGGAATTTCGCTCAGGCCGATGTCGACGATGCGCTCCATATCCGTCTCGACGAAAGCCGCCGCGATCATCGCCGCGACGAACATCTCGCCGTAGATGCCGTTCTTCACGTGCGAGAACGACGCGTCGCGCCACGCGAGCTCGGCGGCCAGCTCCGGATGGCCGGCGGCCCCGTAGGCGAAGCCGTCCGCGCGAATCTGCGCGCCGATCCATTCCCGGTACGGGTTCATATAGGTACGAACCCACTCCCGCTTCTCCTCCCAATCGTCCGCGGACCTCGACTGACGCCCCCAGAGCGACGCGAAGTTGAAATACGCTTGCGTCTCCGCCGTATACACTTGGCCGAAGGGAAGCAGCTCGAACCACAGCTCGCCGATATCCCAGGACGTGAAGCTCAGCCCTTTGCGCTCGAGCAACAGAAGCCCTAGCGTCGTATAGCGAATGTCGTCGTCGGATTCCATGTAGCGGATCGTCTCCCGCAGGCTGCCGCTGTTCGGATTCGCCGCCAGCCCGTACTGCGCCGCGGCGCGCGATTCGCGAGGCGTATAGCCGCGGATCGGCCAGGCGTCGGCGCCCTCGAACCAGAGGCGAATATTGTCCCAGCCGGGCCGGCCGTCGCTGCCGCCCATGAACGGTCCGCGCTCCAGCGGCTTCCCGAGCGCGCAGCCCGCGCAGCGCCCGAGCCAAGCGCCCGCAAACTTATCGCGCCATGCCGCCTCCGTCATCGATCGCGGCAGCAGCCTCGGACCTTCCGGCCGTTCGGCCCGAATCGCCGCCAGTTCGTTCGGCTCGCGGAACGGGAACGCTTCCGCGACAGGCAGCGCCATGAGCTCCTCGTAGACCCGCAGCAACGCGTCCTCTTCTTCTCCCGCCGCTTCGATCTTCGCTTCGAACCCTTCCGTCTCGCAGCCTTCCTCCCGCCGCTGCGTCAGCTCCGCCTTCACGAGCGACGCCAACATCGGAAACTTCGCCATCTCTCCCACCCCTTCGTGTTCGTCCGGCCGCCTTCGCGCCGGTTCGCGAACTAGTCCTGTGTTCAGTATAAGAGGTTCGGGCAGTCGCTTCTTCCCAAATTACGGCACCGGATTCTCAATAATTGCGGGCACCCGATGCCGCTCGCGATATTGCGCGGGCGACATGCCCGCGTCGGCCTGGAACACCCGATAGAACGTCGCCGCGCTCTGGAAGCCGCTCGCGAAGCAGACGTCGAGCATGTCCTGCTCCGTCGTCATGAGCAGCCGCTTCGCTTCGTTCAACCGCAGCTGCCGGACGTATTCCTTATACGTCTTCCCCGTCGCTTCCTTGAAGGCGTGGCTGAGCCGCGACGCGCTGATCCCGAGCCGCAGCCGCTCCACGACGGCCTTCAGCTCGAGCGGCTCGCGGAAGCGTTCCTCGAGGAACGTCAGCACGGGCTGAATCTTCTCGAAGTCTTGAACGAGCTGCCGCCAATGCGCGGAAGCGAGCGGCTCCGCGTCGCGCCGCAGCAACAGCACGGACAGCTGCAACAGCGCGCTCTTGACCATGCTGCCGTATCCTTGCCGCCGCTCCTTCAGCTCTTCCCAGATCGAGCGAATGAGCGGAGCGAGCTGCCCGGCGAGCGGCGTATCGCGCGGAATGTGATTGTCGAACCGGTCGGGGTAGTACGCGTACGGCAGCAGCAGCTGCACGTCCTCCGCCGCGATGTAGTTCGGGTCGAAATTCAGAAAGATATAAGTGCTCGGGTCCGTCTCGTCCGACTGCGCGATATGCAGCTCCCGGTTGTTCACGACGAAGATGTCGCCGGCTGCCGCGCGGTACCGCTTCGCGCCGAAGTGGAACCAGCCCCCGCCGGAGACGCAAAGCCCCAGCTCAAGGCTCGTATGCACGTGCAGCGGCTCGAGACTCGTACGCGGCGTCCACAGGAACGCGTTCACGGGGACCGCCGGATGCTCGTAAGTGATCTGTAATCGCATGGAACCCTCTCCGTTCGCGAACGATTAATGTCCCTCCGACCGCGCCTTCACGCTTCGAGCGTACGCCGACGGGCTGACGCCCGTCAGCTTCTTGAACGCGCTCGAGAAATGCTGGAGCGTCGCGTACCCGAGCCGATCCGCTACCTCCGAGAAGCTGCACGCCTCCTCGCGGATCATTCGCTTGGCCCGCTCGATCTTCATCCGGCTGAAGTACCGCATGACCGACTGCCCCGTCTGCCGCTTGAACGCTTCCTTGAGACGGGCCTTCGTCACGAGCAGCTCGAGGCACATCTCCTCGAGGGTCAGCGGCTCGCCGATCCGCCGCTCCATGAGCGCGATCGCCGCTTTCGCGAGCGAACGGGACTCCTTCTCCCGCGGCAAGGTGCGCAAGGTCGCCCCGTCGGCGTCGCGCGGCTCCTTGCAGAGCAGCTGCAGCAGGAACGAATCGAGATACGTCCGCAGCCGCTGCTCGCTGCCGAGCGGCGCGTCCTCCCGGCGAACGAGCGGATACGCGAACGGGAAGCGGAAGGCGGCCTTCCCTTCCCTCACGACGCCCGAGAGCAAGTCCCGCTCCGCGTCGTCGAGCCGAAATACCGCCCGTTCGAACGCCCTCATCGCATCGGACGAGCTGGTGAACGAGACGACGACGATGTTCGGCGCCGTCCCTCCGCTCGCATAGAAGCTGTGATACTCCCCCGGTTTATGGAAGATGATCATCCCGGGCGTCAACCGAATCACCGACTCGTCCGCCGTCACCGTCACCTCGCCGTGATCGACGTAGACCATCTCCCAGAAATCATGAGATTCCCCCAGAAACCGATAATCGCGCGCGAATTCGAAATAATACAGCGTCACGAGCCGATCGATCCCGATCACTCGCTCCAGCGCGACCCGGCCTTCCAGATACGGTCTGAAGTTCTTCTCCCCCACGATAGATCGGACCTTCCCTTCGTCCGCAATGGTTTCTGCTATCCATTGTATTGCATCGGCGCGCTTGCGTCGACGAGCCGATTACGCAAGAAATACAGCCGATTCGGTAAGACGGCGCCGCGCGTACTTTTCTATAATGAGGTCTATACAACACAAGCGTGAATCGCGCAGGAGGTTATTACCTATGAAACTCGGAGTCATCGGTTACGGGAGAAGAATCAAATCCGTCATCGACATCATGCGGACGTTGGATCCGAACGTGCGCGTCGCGGGCGTCGTGGATCCGAGATACGAGGCGAGCGGGAAAACGGGCGAACCCGACGCGCCTCCCGTGTTCGCGTCGACACAGGAGCTGGTGCAGAGCGTCGCTCCGGACGGGCTCCTGATCGGAACTCGATGTTCCTTGCATACGCGATATGCGCTGGAGGCGCTTCCTACGGGCATTCCGCTGTACCTGGAGAAGCCGGTCTCGACGACGTTCGAGGACTGGCATCGATTGAAGGAGGCGTCTCTGACGTACTCGACGCCTGTCGTCGTCTCCCACCCGCTGCGCATGACGACGATCGTGCAGCAGGCGAAGGCGATTATCGACTCGGGCGCGATCGGAACGGTGGAGCATATCCAAGCGGTCAATAACGTGCCGTACGGCGGCGTGTACTATCAGAGCTGGTACCGGGACGAAGAGGAGACGGGCGGGATGTTTCTCCAGAAGGCTACGCACGACTTCGACTATTTGAATTTCGTGGCGGGGCGGAAGCCGGCGGCCGTCGCGGCGATGACGTCGAAGCAGGTGTTCCGAGGAGACAAGCCGGCGGGTCTTAGATGCGTCGATTGCGAGGAGAAGCGCACCTGCGCGGAAAGCACGGCCGGGACGGATCGGGAGGAGCTCTGGCCCTACTGCGCCTTCGCCGAAGACACCGGGAACGAGGATTCCGGCAGCGCCTTGATTCGTTACGAAGGCGGCATGCATGCCTCTTACTCCCAGAACTTCTTCGCGCGCCGGAAGGCGGCCGCGAGGGGCGCGAGGTTCCTGGGCTACAAGGGCACGCTCGAATTCGACTTTACGACGGGCGTAATCCAAGTCGTGCATCACCATGCCGCGCGGGTCGACCGCTACGAGTTCGAGCACGGCGAAGGTCACTTCGGCGGCGACGAGAAGCTGGCGGCCAACTTCCTCGACATCGCGAAGAACGGCGCGTCGTCGCTGAGCACGCTGGAGGACGGACTGACGAGCGCTTACCTGTGCCTCCAGGCGAAGCGATCCGCGGAGACGCAGACGTTCCAAGCGATCGAGTGAAGGAGCGGCGCGGCCGTCCTTAGTTCTATTGGACCGATAAGCATTCGGCTCGTCTTCGCCGTCGGCGCGAACATCGCCATCGTCGAAGACGGGCCGTTTTCCCCCGAGTCTAAAAATGATATTGCGCATTTGATTTTACACGTGTAAAATCGGAATTAATCCTCGTCGTCGGGGAACGGTTCCCGATGACAAGGGTTCTAATCCAACAAATTTTACACGTGTAAAAAGGAGATGGATGGAATGACTCGACAAGTCGATGTAGACATTCCGGCGTTGAAGAAGGCGTTCGAGAAAGACGGATATCTGATTCTTCGGAACGTGTTGCCGGCCGAGCGCGTGGCCGAACTGAACGCGGAAATCGACAGAATCGTCGGAGAGGAGAAAGAGGCGCTCGCCTATAATATTTATCACAGCGTCGAGAGGTCCCCCGCCATTCTGTCGCTGATCGATCACCCGCAGCTATTGAAGCTTATCGTCAACCTGATGGGTTATAACATCCAGCTCCATATCTCGCATCTCACGGTGCGAAAGCCGAATCCGAACGATCGGAGCACCAAGACCAGCAGCTTCATCCATTGGCACCAAGACGGTCCCCATCCGAAATTCCCGCGCATTCATGGCTTGACCTCCCTCTATTACATCAAGATCTGCTATATCCTAAGCGACATGAGCGAGCCGAACCGCGGCAATACGAAGATCGTCCCGGGAAGCCATCTGCTTCCGGATTATGCTCCGGCGCAGACGAATGTGGACGTTCCGGTAGACGGCGAGATGCAGGTATGCGGGAAGCCTGGCGACGTGTTCATCTTCCCGCAAAACCTGTGGCACGCCGGAGCGCCGAATCGTTCGGCGTTTACGCGGCGGCAGCTGTTCATCGGCTACAGTCCGATATGGATGCGCCCGATCGATTACCATCGCGCATCGCCCGCGCTGCTCGAAGGCGCGGACCCGATCCGTCGGCAGCTCCTGGGCGAGATCAGCGACAATTGCTTCAAGTATTACGTTCCGGAGGAACGCATGGTGCCGCTCAAAAGCCTGTGGCTGGGCGACGAGGCGTAGCGAGGGGAATGCCGTAGGCGATTCGATTCGGGCGAGCCTTCCCCCGACGCTTCCCGGTGTGGTATTTTAGTGGCAGCAACGAACGAAGGAGCGGGAAGCATGGTTTCCAGGAAAGAAGTGGCCGATCGCGCGGGCGTCTCCGAGGCGGTGGTCTCCTACGTGATGAATAACCGGAAGCTGGTGAAGGAGGAAACCCGCCGCAAAGTGTTGGAGGCGGTGCGGGAGCTGGGGTACCGCCCCAACCCGACGGCGCGAAGTCTGAAGACGAAGCGGACGAGGCAGATCGCGGTATTGGTTCATTTCCTCGGCAACCCGTTCGAGGCGGGGGTGCTGCTGCATATGGAGTCCCGGGCGAAGGCGCACGGGTACACGCTGTTTTTCCATACGTACCGCAAGGACGGCGACGACGTGCTGGAAGACCTGCTCGCCGGACGCGCGGACGGCCTGCTGCTCCTCGGGCATTCGCTCGGCGCCGAGAGCGCCGCTTACCTCCGCGACGCCGGTCTTCCCGTCCTGTCCGTCATGCGCCCGGCCGCCCGGGACGAAAACGAGTTCCCCTATATCGACATCGACTGGACGGACGGCTATCGCCGACTGATTCGCCATCTTCGGGAGGCCGGACACGAGCGGATCGGGTATATGACGAACGGCCATCCCGATTCCCCCATCGGCTATCGGCTGTCTTGCTTCAGAGAAGCTGCGCGCCTCGAAGCGCTGGAGCTTCGGGAGGAAGACGTGCTGGACGGCGGCGGGCGACTCGAATCGGCGTCGCGCCGGTTGACGGAGGCGCTCCGCGGCGGCATCCGGTTCGAAGCCGTCGTCGGCGGGAACGACCTGATGGCGGCGGGATGCCTCGACGCATGCCGCCGCGCCGGCGTATCGGTGCCGGGCGGACTGGCCGTGGCCGGCAGCGAAGACATTCTCATGTCGTCGCAGACGGCGCCGCCGTTGACCTCCCTTCGCTATCCCCGCGACGAAGCCGGCGCGCTCGCCGTCGATTTGCTGCAATCGATGATCGAAGGCGAGGCGCGAGGCTCGCGCTTACACCCGAGCATGGCGGTGCTGGAGGCGGAGCTTGTCGTCAGAGAATCCACATAACCTCCCGGCAAGCCTGTCCGCCAAGCCCAAGGGCCGCTCCGAACGGAGCGGCCCCTTCCCATGTTCCTCTTATTCCTCCGTCTTGCGTTCGTGGCCCCACAGCGTCGCGCCGCCGCCGAGCGCCTTGCGCCATTCATGCCGCCAGCGGTGCACGTCGATGAACGAAATCTCCGGCATGTTCGCCCGGCCTTCCCGGTTCGCGATCGCCGGGAACGGCTTGTGCGGCTCGGCTTGGTACCAGTACGCGACCGTGCTCAGATCGAGCGTCAGCGCGTTGTCGTGCCCGTGCTCGATGCTCGCCCGCAGCGACTTGTCGAAGTAGACCGGATCCTCGAGCAGGAATCGATAGCAATGCGTGCGGCCCATCCATCCGAGCTTGTTCGTCGGCACGCGCGCATACCCGAAATACGGGTGCAAGTACACCTCGTTCGGGCACCAGGAGCTGTTGAAGAAATCCTCCGTCCCCGTGCCGTGCAGCGAGCCCGGCCAGTCTTCCCCGTCGACCATCCACATGTCGTCGCCTTCGCCGTACCACATCGGCCCCGGACTGTCGACATAATAATTCAAGCCGACGAAGTGACCCTTCCCTTCGATATCCGCGAACACGTAATTGTGCTTGTCGGTCGCGTTATTCCCTTGCGGTCCGATCACGCCCCACTCCGTCTCGCCCTCCTCCGGCTGCACCCCGGTGATCTCCCGGTTCCACCAGGCATGGAAGCGGCCGAGGGAGTCGGGGATCGACTCGTGCTCCTCGTAATCGACGTAATAGTACAAGCTGGCCAGCTCGTGCTCCGAGTCGTTCTCCAGCGTAATGCGGGCGCCGGCGCCGAACGGCATCGGGAAGTAGCAGTTCAGCGCCCTCCCCTTGGCCGGCGCCGCGGCCAGCGGCAGCGACGCGAAGTTGTATTCCTCGCCCCAGCCTTGGCCGAAGAAGTCGCCGAGCGGCGCCTGTACGCTCGGTTCCCGCTCGCCGTCCCAGTACATGCGAATGACGGCGTTGCGGCGGATGAACGCGTCCTGGGTGTTCAAGGTCATCCATATATGCTTGACGATGCCGGCTCCTTCGATCGACGCCAGCTCCGCCGTCTCCCCGGGCGCCAGCCGAACGAAGTCCTTGTTGTTGCCCGTCCGGTCGTAGCTCGACACTCGTTTCGTCTTCACCTTATCTTGCAGCCTTGCGAGATTCGATAGCGGTCCTAGCATGCGCATGTGCCTCCCGACTTTGAGTTTTTCCCTTATTCCAGACTGATTATATCGCAGCGTTCGGCGAATGCCTTTAGCCGAGGCTGTCCGGGTTTTAACAATTTTTGCTCTCGGTCTTGCTTTTCGTAATATTGTAACCTACCATTATCACTAGGTATTAGTACTAGGTATTAATCCCTGACTATAATCCAAAGGAGCTGAGCTTATGTTCCAAGCAGGACCCTTGCATTCCTCCGCCGTCGTCACGGCCATCGGATCGTACGTGCCGGAACGCGCGCTAACCAATGCCGAGCTCGAACGCCTCGTGGATACGAGCGACGAATGGATCGTCCAGCGCACCGGCATCCGGGAGCGACGCATCGCCCGCGAGGACGAATATTGCAGCGACCTCTGCATCGCCGCCGCGCGGGATTTGACGCGCCGCTTCGCCGTCGACCTGAGCGACGTCGACTATATTCTAACGGCGACGTCTTCGCCGGAGACCGTCTTCCCGAGCATGTCCGCCCGCGCGCAAGCGGCGCTCGGCATCCGAGCGGCCGGCGCGGCGGATGTGCAGGCGGCCTGCGCCGGCTTCGTGAGCGCGCTGCAGCTCGCGAACGGCCTCATCCTGAGCGGGCTTCACCGGAAGGTACTCGTGATCGGCGCGGAGACGCTGTCGAAGATTACGGACTACGCCGACCGGACGACATGCATCTTGTTCGGCGACGGCGCGGCCGCCTTCCTCGTCGAAGCTGCGGAGCACGGCGAGCCCGGCGCGTTCCTAGGCTCGTGCGTCGCGACGTCCGGCGAATCGGGCCGCCACCTCTACCGGACCGCGCTGTCGCCCTCGATGGACGGCGTCCCCCTCGCCGCGAGCGGGAAGATCGTGCAGAACGGGCGCGAGGTGTACAAGTGGGCCGTCTCCGAGGTGTCCGCCGGGGTCTCGACGCTGCTTGCGGCCTGCGGACGCACGGTCGAAGCGCTCGATTGGTTCGCGCCGCATAACGGGAACGCACGCATGCTGGAGGCGATATGCGAGCGGACCGGCATCCCGATGGAGAAGACGCTCCATTGCCTTCCCGCCTACGGCAATACCTCCGCCGCATCCATTCCGCTCGCGATCGACGCCGCCTTCCGCGAAGGGAAGTTGCGCGCGGGCGACGAGCTGCTCCTGTACGGCTTCGGCGGCGGACTCGTGCAAGCGGGACTCTTGCTGCGGTGGACGCTGTAACGTCCCCCTCCTGGTAACCTCCATATACGGCGAAAACGCCCCGCAGGGCGTTCTCGTTGCGGCCGCCGTCGGGCGGCCTCTTCTTTATTATTGCCCGCCGCGGCGGACGATCCGGCGCTCGATCAGCTGCGCCAGCTGGCGGCGGCGATGCCTCTTGACGCGGTCGAGCTGTGCGTCCATCGCCTCGTCCACGCGCAGAATGGCGTGCAGATGCGACGCGACGATGGCCAGCGCGAACAGCAGCCAAGCGACGGCGAACACCGTCGGCAGCGTCCACCCTTCCCCGATCGACAGCCGCGGCACGGCATAGATTAACATGCCGAGCGCGACGCTCATATACAAGATGTGCTTCGTCGTCTTGTTCAACACGGTCGCTCCCCTTCCTTTTTTCCCAGCCTTATCTCATGTGTATGAGACAGGCCGCCGGAATAGACCGTCCGACCTCGCCCGCCCGGGCGAGCCCAAATTTCTCCGCGATTCACCATCGTACAGACGCCCTCATATGATGGTCTTAGTCTATGTCGCCACACTCCTCGCAGTCGGAAGGAGAGCCCGTATGTCAAAAACCAAAGTCAAGGTGTTGTCGCTTCCATCGGATGCGCCGGAGGGCAGCCACACCCTCTGGGTGAGCTCGAAGCTGCTGCGCAAGTGGGGCATCGCCCCGCGGCAATCCGCCAACCTCCGGTTCGGCGCATTCCGCAGCTACGTAAAGATCATGCCGGTGAAGACGCCCGGCCTCGTCCGCGTCAGCGGCAGCCTCGCTCGGGGCATGGGACTCGGCCGCGGCGCCTTGCTTCGGGCGTCGTTCCGGACGTCGTCGCAGACGATCTCCGTCGGGCCGGTCATCGGCGTCATTATGTCGCGCGCCTCGCCGCAGGACACGAACCGTCCGTTCGGAGATACGACGACGTTTTGCCGGGAGCTGGTCGCCGCGGCGAAGAAGGAAGGGTGCTTCGTCTACTTCTTCACGCCGGCGGATATCGGCGCCAGCCACAGCACGATCGACGGCTGGACGTACGACAAGGGGTGGAAGCGAGGGACGTTCCCGATGCCGGACGTGCTGCACAATCGCTTGACCTCCCGAAAGTACGAAAACCTGGAGAGCGTGCAGCGGCTGTTCCACGAAGCGAAGACGCGCCACGGCACGCATGTGTTCAATGAAAAATATTTGGATAAAACCGAAGTATTCGCCGCCTTGAAGCAGGAGCCGTCCGTACAGAAGCATCTGCCGGAGTCGCACGCGCTCACCGGGTACGACGTCATGAAGGCGATGGCCGCGAAGCACCGCATCTTGTTCCTCAAGCCGATTCGAGGCTCGCTCGGGAAGGGCATCATTCGCGTCGCCCGACTCGAAACCGGCGTCTATGCCTGCCAGTACAGCGAAGCGAACGGCACGCGCCGCGTCAACTATCCGTCGATCGCCAAGGTTTACGCGGCGGTATCGCCAAGGCTGAAGCGGCAGAAGTTCCAAATTCAGCAGGGGCTGCAGCTGGCGTCCGTCGGCGGCCGGCCGATCGACTTCCGCGCGCTGACGCAGAAGGGAGCGACCGGCCAGTGGGGCGTAACGTCGATCGTCGGCCGCATCGCGGGGGCGAACCACTTCGTCTCGAACCTGGCGAAGGGCGGCACGATCGCGAGCATGAAGGACGCGCTTTCCGGCTCCGACCTGTCGCCGTCGCGCCGCGGCGCCGCGATGGTTTCGCTTCGCAAGGCGGCGGTCGACATCGCGAAGGCGGTCGACAAGACGATCGACGCGCACTTCGGCGAGCTCGGCGTCGACCTCGCTGTCGACAAGGCCGGCCGCGTCTGGCTGCTCGAGGTGAATTCGAAGCCGTCCAAGAACGACAACACGCAGCTGACCGAAGGCAAGATCCGGCCATCCGTGAAGACGCTCGTGCAATACGCCAGATATTTGGCGAAGCTGTAGCGCTCGATGCGAAGGAGACATCCTGCCATGAACCGTAACGACGCTTCCTCGGGAAAGCAAGCGTATCTCGGCATTCTAGTGTGCCCGAAGGCGAGCCCCGTTCCGTTCGGCTCGAGCGTCTTCTATCGGAAGCTCGCCGCGGCCGGGGAGTCGCTCGGCCTCGCGGTGTACGTCTTCGCGCTCGACTGGATCGACTGGACCTCCCGTCGGGTGACGGGCTACGCCTACGATCAGGCGGCAGGACGCTGGACGCGAGGAACGTACCCGCTGCCGCGGCTCGTGTACGACCGCGCGTTCCCGCGCTCGATGCTCGCTCTGATGCGCCTTCGCGCCGGCGTCTCGCGCCTCGCCGCGGAGCCGGGCGTCTCGCTGCTCGGGCGCGGCCTCGGCGGCAAGCTCGACGTCTACCGGCTGCTCGCCGAGGATCGCGCGCTTGTCTCCCTGCTTCCGCCGTCGGAGCCGTACGCCGGTCCCGCCTCGCTCGCTCGATTCCTGCGCGAACGCGGCGACGTCGTCGTCAAGCCGCAGGGCGGAACGCACGGCAAGGGCGTCTTCCGGCTGCGGAAGACGCCGGAAGGCGCCTACGAAGCGCGGGGTCGCACCGCGTCGAATCGTTCGGTCGCGCTTCGGTTCGAGCGACGCGAGGCGCTTCTTCGTTGGGCGGACGCGAGGCTGATCGGCGGCAGGCCCTTCCTGCTTCAGCCGTACCTCGAGCTGACGATGCCGGACGGCGCGCCGTACGACGTTCGGGCGCTCGTGCAGAAGGACGGCGAAGGCCGGTGGACGTTCACCGGCGCCGCCGCCCGCGTCGGACGCCCCGGAGGCGTTACGTCGAACCTGCACGGCGGCGGCGCGCCTCGTCCGGCGGCCGACGCGCTTGCGGAGCGGTTCGGCCGCGCGGCGGCGGAGCGCATCCTGCGCCGGATTCGCCGCGCCGCATTGGCCATCCCGCCCGTACTGGAGCGCGGTCACGGACCGCTGCTCGAGCTCGGCATCGACTTCGGCGTCGACGCCGGGGGGCAGGTATGGGTGCTTGAAGTCAACTCGAAACCTGGAAGAACGTCATTCACGCGTCTACGCGACGACCCCGTCGGCATCGCGGCCGTGACAAGTCCGATTCGATACGCGCGGTACGTCCTGGACCGGCAACTAGGAGGACAGAATCAATGAGTTTGACGTTAAGCAAGATCCATTTCACGAAAAAAACGGAGAGAGCCGTCTACGTCACCTCGTCGCTCGCGAAGCAGCTGCGGTTGCGCGGCGGACGTACGGTGGACGTCCGCCTCGGCGGCAAGACCGTCTCGGCCGAGGTCCGGCCGCTGCGGCGCAAGGGGAAGCATCTATATTTGCCTTACCTGCTCCGCGAATCGCTGCGCGCCCCGAAGACGGGCAACATCTACCTCGCGACGAGCGACGGCGGCACGACGGTGCGGCTCGGACCGTTAATCGGCATCTTGACGAGCGGGGGCGGCGGAATCGAGCGCCCGTTCGGCACAAGAACGTATATGATTAAAGAATTTCTTCGCGCCGGCAACGAGAAGGCGTACTTCTTCGCCTTTACGCCTCGGGACATCCGTTGGGATCAAAACACCGTGTTCGGCTACTTCCTGAACGCGGACGGCAGCTGGTCGCGCAAGACCGTCCCGCTGCCGGACGTCGTCTACAATCGGCTCGCGAGCCGATCCGCGGACGTCTCGTACAGCATGGAGCAGCTGAAGCAGCGCTTTCTGCGCCGCAATATCCCCGTGTTCAACTGGAGCTTCTACAACAAGTGGGACGTCTACCGCATGCTGGAGGACGAAGCGGACGCCTACAAACATGTGCCGGAATCCACGATTAACCCGACGCCCGAGCGCCTGAAGGAGATGCTCCAGCGCCATAAGTTCATCTACCTGAAGCCGACCGGCGGCAGCCTCGGGAAGGGCATCTACCGCATTACGTACGCCCCGGGCAAGGGTTACTTCGCCCGCTTCCGCCGGAACGGGAAGAACGTGCTGCTGCGATTCCAGAAATTCTCGAGCCTCGTCTCGATGCTCGGCGCCTCGAACGGCCGTCTGCGCCGCTACGTCGCGCAGCAAGGCATTCGCTTGATCGAGATCGACGGCTGCCCGATCGACTTTCGCTTCCATCTCGTGCGCAACAACGAGAACGATTGGGTCGTCGCCGGCGTCGGCGCCAAGATGGCGGGCCGCGGCAGCGTCACGACGCATATTAAGAACGGCGGCACGCTGATGACGCCGCAGCAGGCGCTCGGCCGGGTCTTCGGCGACAGCGCGGGCAAAGTGCTCGATCGGATGAAAGCTGTCTCGATTAAGCTCGCGGACGCGATCCAAAGCAACTCGCGCCATCATGTCGGCGAGCTCGGCTTCGACCTCGGCGTCGACCAGAACGAAGCGATTTGGATGTTCGAAGCGAACTCGAAGCCGGGCCGCTCGATTTATAAGCATCCCGCGCTGAAGGAGGAAGGCCGCGAGACGTTGTCTCTCGTGTTCCAGCACTGTCTGTATCTCGCCAAGTTCCGGAAGAGGGGGAACGCGTAATGGACTTTCCCGCGCATCGTTCCCCGGCGTCGGGGAGAGAGACCGCCTCTCCCGTCGCCGCGATCCTGACGTACCGGGACGACACCCGCATCTTCCGAGGCAATCGCGACAACTTCATCGATCTGCTCCGCACCGCGAAGGAGGAAGGCGTCACCGCCTACATCGTGGCGCAGGACGATCTTAACCTCCGCGCCCGCAAGCTGAAGGGGTATGTATATAGTCCGTCCAAGAAGAAGTGGGTGCTCGGCGAGCGCCCCTTCCCGGACGTCGTCTATAACCGCATTCCGTACCGGAAATTCGAGCAGCTGCCGGAGGTCCAAGAGATCATTCGGGAATGCCTCGCGCATCCGACGATCCGCTTCTTCAACCCGGCGTTCTTCAGCAAGTGGAGTTTGTTCGAGTGGCTGCGGGAATCGAAGCTGACCCGAGGCCATATTCCGGAAACCGTCCGCCTCGCCGGCCTCGGCGACTTCGCCCGCATGGTCCGCAAGCATCGGAACGTCTATTTGAAGCCCGTCAAAGGGAAGGCCGGCAAGGGCATTATGAAGGTGCAACAGCTTGTCGGGAAGAGGCGCGCGTCCAGCGCCGGCTATCGCCTGACATGCCAAAGCGCCGACGGCGTCGAAGCGACGACCTACGACACCGTCACCGCCATGTACGACGCCGTCAAGAAATACATGGACGGCAAGGATTACATCGCGCAACAGGGCATTACGCTCGCGGTCGCCGGCGGCCGGCCGTTCGATCTGCGGGCGCTCGTGCAGAAGAACGACCGCGGCGAATGGCGCGTCTCCGGCATCGGCGCCCGCGTCGCCGGCGCGTCGAGCATTACGACGCATGTGCCGCGCGGCGGCTCCATCGGCGATCCGACGAAGCTGCTGGCCGCCGTCTTCGGCCCGACGGGCGGGAAGGCGATCCTGCGGCAAGCCAGAGAAACCGCGCTCGTGCTCGCTTCGCAGATCGAGAAGGGCTCCGGGCATACGCTCGGGGAGATGTCGATGGACCTCGGCGTCGACACGACCGGGAAGCTGTGGTTCTTCGAAGCGAACTCGAAGCCGATGAAGTTCGACGAACCGCACATTCGGAAGAAGTCGCTGCACCGCCTCGTCCGGTTCTGGAAATACCTCGTCGCCTCGTCCCCCGGGGGGCGGGCGGGCGTCGCGAAATCGCGCAGCCGCGCGCGACGGACCGAGCTCCAGCGGTCGGATGCGAAACGGAGGAAGGGATAACATGGCGCGAACGTTCACCCTTGGCATCATGGCGTTGTATTTGAACGGCAATAAGATCGAGGAGCTTCCGTTCTTCCGCCGGGTGCTGCAGGAAGCAGAACGCATGAACATCGAAGCGTATTTGTTTACGCCCGAGGACGTGGACGACGGCAAGCGGCGCATCTATGCGCATGTGTACGAGGACGGACGCGGGTGGAGGCGGCGTTGGGCCGCCTTCCCCGACGTCGTGTTCGACCGCTGCCGGTATCAGAACACGCCGCGCTTCCGCAAGCTCCGGGAGTTCCGCGCGAAATACGGCGACCTGCTGTACATGAACCGCCCGCTCGCGAACAAGTGGGCGATCCATCAGCTTCTGCATAAAGATAAGGACATTCGCCCGAACTTGCCGGACACCGTCATGTACAAGGGCGCGAGCGCGCTGGCGGACTTCGTGCGCAGGCACGGCATCGCGTTCGTGAAGCCGATCAACGGCACCGGCGGCCGCGGCGTCGTACGAATCGAGAAGGACCGGGGCGGCGCGTACGCGGTACGCGGACGCGACAAGCAGCGCCGCATCATCCCGATGCGCCGCCTCTCGCTCGAAGGCGTCGGACGGCTGCTCGCCCGCCTCGGCCTCTCCGAGAAGTGCCTCATGCAGCAAGGCATCGAGCTGACGCTGTCGAACGGCCGCGTGCACGATTATCGGCTGCTGATGCAGAAGACGGGCGAGGGACGATGGGAGGTGACCGGCTGCGCCGGCCGCATCGGCGCCGCGCGGAGCGTGACGTCCAACCTGCACGGCGGAGGCAAGGCGATTCCCGTCGATCGGCTGCTGAAGCACACGTTCCCTTCGGGCTCGAAGGCGGAGTCGGTGAAAGCCGAGATGTATGCGCTCGGACAGCGCGTCGTCGACCGGCTCGAAAGTCACTTCCGCGACATGTGCGAGCTGGCGCTCGACCTCGCCGTCGACAAGGGCGGCCGCGTCTGGCTGCTCGAGATCAATCCGAAGCCGGCGAGGGAAGTGTTCCGCCGCATCGGGGAGCAAGAGGTGTACCGCCGCGCGATCGTTCGTCCCGTCGAATACGCCCGTTGGCTCTATAAACAAGAAAAATGACGCGAGGGAGCGCTCCCCCGCGTCATTTTTTATGGTGCGATGCCTAACAGCCCCAGCAGTTCGCCGAACGATCGGATTCGTACCGTCGAGCCTTGCAGCTCGTCCGCGGAGACGCCGAATTCGGCGTAGTCGCAGCCGATGACCGGCAGGCCGTTGTTCCGCCCCGCTTCGACGTCCGACGAACGGTCGCCGACCATCCACGCGCTCGTCACATTCCGCTCGCGCAGCAGCAGCCCGACGAGATCGACCTTCGAGCTCGTCCGATGCTCTCCGGCGGAGTACAGCGCTTCGAAGCGCCCGGCGATGCCGAGCCGCTCCGCCACGCCCTTTACGTACGCCTCGAGCCCGTTGCTGGCGACGAACAGTCGGTATCCCGCCTCCTGCAGCGCGCGCAGCGTCTCGTCGACGCCGGGGTACAGCTCGCCGACGCCCTCCGTAAGCAGCGCCAACTGCTCCTCGAGCAGCAGCGCATCCATTCGCTCGCGCGTCGGGACGTCCGCATCCGGCAGCACTCTCGCCCAGATGTCCATCAGCAGCATCCCGAGCGAACCGAGCAGGATCGACGCGGGCGGCATCTCGCCCTGCACGCGGCCTTCTTGCTTCAGCCTTGCGTAGGCGCGTTCGTAGGCGGCGACGATGACCGTCTCGGTCATGAACAGCGTACCGTCCATATCGAAGATCAGCGCTTCCGGCTTCGACGCCAAGCCTTCCTTGTCGTTCACGTTCTCGTTGAAGGACATGTGCATTACTCCAATCGAATTTTAATTTTCAGCAGGCCGACCTTCACCATCGCTTGATAAATAATGACGACGATCGGGCCGAGAATGAGTCCGATGCCGCCGATCAGCTCGAAGCCGACGTAGAGGGAGATAAGCGTCGGCAGCGCGCCGATGCCGATCTGTTCGCCGAGAATCTTCGGCTCCACGATGCGGCGGAACACGGTGATCAGGATGAAAAGCAGGAACAATCCGACCGCGAGCCTCGGGTCGCCCATGAAGTACGAATAGGCCGCCCAAGGAACTAACACGGACCCCGTACCGAGGATCGGCAGAATGTCGACCAGGACGATCAGGAACGAAATCGCGACCGCGTATCGCACGTCCAATATGAGCAAGCCCGCGAAGGCGATCAGATACGTCAAGGCGCTGAGCATGAACTGCGCCCGAATGAAGCCGAACACCGCGCTGCGCAGGTTCCGAAGCACCTCGGCGATCTTGTCGCGGGATTTCTCTTCGAAGAACGACAGGAACGAATTCATGATCGTCGGCAGACTGAAGCTGAACAAGTACACCGCGACGGCAAACACGAGGAAGAAAATGAGCAGTCCCGGCAGCGCGAACAAGACGTTGAACGTATACCCGGACAGCTGCGACGCGAGGCCCTGCAGCGATTGAATCTGATCCATCGCGTAGACGCGAACGTTCGCCGCCACGTCCGGCGGCATATTGACGGTGAGCGCGTCCAGCCGGTCCAGCAGCTGCAGGACGAAGGCGTTCAGCTCATTGAAATCCAGGTTGCGGATGAGCGAAATGATTTCGGAGACGATCTTGGCGATCAGCAAGTACACCAGCCCGAGAATCGCGACGATCAGCGCCGTGCTCGTCACCGTCGCCGCGCCGACCCGGTTGATCTTCAAATACTTACCCATGATCGTATTCAACGGCTCTAGAAAAATCGCGAATAACAACGCCAACAAAAACGGGGATCCGACGGTAAACAACGCGTACAAAAACGCCAACCCTAATGCAATGATGAGTACGTTCCTAAGCACCCTTCCACCTCGATCGTCAAAGAATCGCCTTGCGCTTCAAGAAATCGACGTCTCGATAATACATATCGGCCACGAGCAAGTTCGGTCCGCAGCACCCCGCGGCCGGACAGTGACAGCCGACCTTCCGCTGCAGTTCATGCTCCGTCCACCGGTCGAACAAGTCGTCCAGACGGTCCGACGCGACGTTGCCGACAGGAGGGACGTCGGAGAAGTCCGTCACGGTGACGTCGCCGGTGAATGTATTGACGTTCAGCCGATTGCGCCCGTCCGGGTCGTTCCGCACGGTGACGTTCGGCTCGCCCGCGAGCCTGGCGACTAACGCGCGGTCCTGCGGTTCGTCGGAGCAAGCGAAGAACGGCAGCGTGCCGAACAGCATCCACAGCGAGCGATCTCGACCGTCCAGCAGACGCTCGATCGCGGCGCGCAGATCGTTCTTCGGCAGGACGGGGAGGTTCGAGGCGAAGGCGCTCGGATACATCGGATGCACCTCGTGGCGCCGGCAGCCCATCTCGACGACGGCGCGGTGGATGTCGACGATCCGCTCGTGCGTCCGGTAATTGATCATCGACTCGGCGGAGACGAACGCCCCCGCGTCCGCGAGGCGGCGCGCGTTCTCGACCATCCGATCGTACATTTTCTTCGCCGTCTCCGCGCCGACGGGGCGCCCCGCGTTCGCGAAGCCGATGCGATGGAAATCTTCCGGCCCCATGTAGTTATAAGAAATATGGAACACATCGATATAAGGGGCTAACGTCTCGTAACGCTCGTAATCCAACGTTAAATTCGTATTGATCTGCGTCTTGACGCCGCGCCGCTTCGCATATTGCAGCAACGGCACGATATAGTCCCGCAAGGCGCCCGCGTCGTACGAGGGCTCGCCGCCGGTAACGCTGATCGTCGTAAGCCGCTCGACCTCGTCGAGGCGCTCCAGCAACGAGCGCAGCGGGATGCGAGGCCCTTCCTTCTGCACGAGGGCGTCGCCCACCGCGCAGTGCTCGCAGCGCATATTGCATAAGTTCGTAACTGTAAATTCCACGCTCGTCAGTACATGCCTGCCGTATCGCTCCAACGAGCGGATCGGGTCCCAAGGGTCCAAAATTTGTACGTTCATAACACACCTCTCGGTCTATTGTACCTGAAACGGCGGACTTTGGGAAACCGGATCGTCGGGTGCGGGCGTTGTCCGAACCCGGTCCCGAGGGTGCGATGGTCGGAATTCCTCCGACGGCTATCGACGGAACTCGCGCGGCAGGCGTTGCAGTCGGAGCGACTCCGACTGCGACGTCCGAATCCGGCCGTCGGCGTCTTTTTTGTCGGAGCGATTCCGACTACGCCGCCGTAATCTGCGCCAAGCGAGCTGCAGCGGCCTCCCCGTCTTTACGGGCATGCGGAAAGCGGCCCCCGTCCATGGACGAAGACCGCTTCGAGTCATCTGCCGTTTTACATGAAATCCGATTCCCTCAACAATCGTTGGATGATCGCGGCGACTTCGGCGCGCGTCATGAACGCCTTCGGCGCCGCCTGCACGCCAACCCTGCCCGATACGATATCCGCCTGCCCGCCGCTCGCGATAACGCTCGGCGCCTATGGCGCGGTCTCCGAGGCGTCGCCTTGCGCCTGCAGGACGTCCTTAGCTTGGGCCTTCGTTAAAAAAAACGGCCCCCTGGGACCGCTCAGCCTGCGTTAGACAACCGTTGCAGCGCTCCTTACGCGCTCACGCCGTCTACCGTCACATTAGCTTCTTTAATATAAGACGTCAGCGACTTCGATAAATCGACCTCGTACGGGGCGATCTCTTGTCCGTCCGCGTCGTACAGCACGCGAACGACGGGACGCTGCGGATAGAGCGCGTTGACGTCCACCACGACGCCGACTTCCCCCGTGTCGAGCGCTACGAGCATGCCGAGCGGATAGATCGCCACCTTGTCTCGGAACAGCTCGATCTTGTGCTGGTCGTAAAGCGTACCGGCGCCTGCGTACAGCCGCTCCATCGCCTCGTGCGGCAACATCGCGTTCCGGTACACCCGGTGCGTCGTCATCGCGTCGTAGGAATCTACCAACCCGACCCAGCGTGCGTACTCGTGAATGTCCGTGCCGACGATCGAACGCGGGTACCCGGAGCCGTCGACGCGCTCGTGGTGCTGCAGGGCAATATGCGCGGAGAGGAGCGGCACGTTCGGTTCGTCCTTCAGCATCTTAAAGCCGATCGCCGGATGCGACTTGATGATCTCGAACTCTTCGTTCGTCAGCCGCGACGGTTTCAGCAGCACGTCCTGCGGCAGCTGCGTCTTGCCGATGTCGTGCAGCAGCGCGCCGAGACCGAGCGTGAACAGCTCGTCGCGGGTATAGCCGTACGCCTGACCGAGAATCGTCGCATAGATGCATACGTTGACCGAATGCTGGAATAAATAATGATCCGACGCATGGATGTTGACCAACATCAGCATCGCGTCGCGACTCGAAGTAATATCGTCCAGAATCGAATCGATGACCGACTTGAACGCTCGGCCGAGATGCATTCCGTTCACCGAGCGCTTCCTTAACGAGTCGTCCATCATGCGCCGAAACTGCGTTCTCACTTCGCCGACCGCGCGGGCGCGCGTCTCGGGGGAGACGATATCTTGGAAGACGAGGTCGTCCGTTCGGGCGTCTTCGATATATAAATATTGAATGCCGAACCGCTCGAGCCGGTCCAAGATCGTAACGGTCAGCTCCCTGCGCTCGCCGAGCAGCACGAGTCCGTCGTCGCTGTATATGGCCGAACCGAGGCGCATGCCCGGCCGGCACAAATGAAGAGGCAGCAGCAGCATGCCATTCCCTCGCTTATTTCACAGAATCGTTCGTCTCTCGAACGGTTCATGACTTTAACCATCCGCCGAGTAAACCTTCTATACTGTAAACTATCATCCGCATTCTGGCAATAACGAACGCCTTACGATTCGCGCGCGTCTACGTACCTCGGCGTCTCCGCCTCGGCGATGCGCCCCGCGATGTCCGGCGACGACAGCGCCTCGCCTAGCAAATCCCGAAGAAACTCGGGCAGCCGGTACTCGATCTTCTCGCCCTTGGCGAGCGACTCGTACCCAATGCGGAACGTAAACATGTCGATCGTGGCGACGCGGTACCATCGCTCGTCGTCGAGCGGCTCGCCGCCGGCGAGGATTTGTACGACGCGGCGCCCCGCCGGGCGCGAAGCCGTCACCACGGTCATGCCGTCGAGACATAAGGCGCCGAGCACCTTCCCGCGGAAGCCGAAGCCGCGGAACGCGAAGCGGCGCCGCTCCTCCTCCATCGATTCCTCGATCGCCTGCCGCAGCGCGGCGCCGCGAAGCCGCATCGAGCACGGATTGATCGGAGACGGCAGGATGGCGTGCAGCGCCGACGCCGTGACCGGCCCCGCCGGCAAGCCGTCCAGCAGCTGCCCCGCGTTGACGACGCCGATCTCGGCGTCGCAATAGCGCCGCAGCGCCATCGCCAGCAGATTGCCGAGCGGCGATTCCCGGTCGGCGTCGGCGGGCAGGCCGCGCGGCAGACGCGCGACGACGCGGCCCAGCGCCGCATTCGCCGCCGCGGCATGAGCCGCGATCAGCTGCGCGATCGTCTCGTCGCCCGGCCCCGCCGGCAGTTCGACCGCGCCGCCCTCGCAGCGGATGACGCGCCGCGTCCGCGCGTCGACCGAGAGCCGGACGACGCCGACGTGCGAGCCGAACTTGCCCGCGGCGCCGAGGTACGTATCTCCGATGCGTTCCAGCTTCTCGATCACGTGATGCGTGTGTCCGCCCAGCACCAGGTCGATGCCGGGCACCGTCTCCGCCAGCCTGCGGTCGTCCCGGATGCCGAGGTGGCTTAGCGCGATGACCACGTCGGCGCGGTCTTCGCCGCGCAGCAGGGCGACCTGCTCCGCGGCCGCGGCGAACGGATCCAGGACGTCCCAGCCCAGCTCGCCATAGAAGAGTGGGTATGCCGCGGTTAAGCCGAACACGCCGATCCGCATGCCGTCGCGCTCGAGAACGAGACGCGGGCGAATCCAAGACGCCGCGACCGGCTCCGCCGCAGCACGCGACGGACGAAGGTTGGCGACCAGCGTCGGAAACGTCGCTCGGCGCCCGTACAACCGTTCAAGCGCCTCCGGAGGCAGCGTCAGTCCCTCGTTGTTGCCCGGCGCGACCGCGTCATACTCCGTCGCGTTCATCACGTCGACGTTCGCCGCGCCCATCGTGCCTTCGGTTTCCGGCCGCGCCCGGTCCATATGGTCGCCGATATCGAAACGGAGCAGCCGCTCCGGCGGCTGCTCCCGTTGAACCCTCGAGAAAAACGAACGAATGCGCGGCATCGTCTCGAAGACGCTGTGCAGATCGTTCGTGTGCAATATAACGAATTCGATGCTTCCTTCGGTCATGCGTCCCTCCCGCGGCGATCTTGTCAACCGCCGATTTGCGACATGCGCCTTGTCGTCGGCACATGGCTTTGCGCTTCTTGCGCCAGCCTCGCCGCCATCTCGTGATTTTCCGGCTTGATGTCCAGCGCCCGGAAGAACATCCGCTCGAGCGCCGCCTCGTCGTCGACCCATGGCCGCAGATTCAGCTCGTCGACCCAATAGAGGCATGGCTTCAGCTGACCGTCCGCCGTCAGGCGCAGCCGATTGCACTTCGCGCAAAACTGGTCGCTGATCGGATGAATGAGGCCGAAGGAGCCCTTCCCGCCGACGAAGCGCCAGTCCTCCGAAGGACCGTTGCCCTTCACGTCCGGAATCGGCTCGGCCGCCCACGGCAAACCCGAAGCCGCCTCGCGGACGCGGTCGAGCGGCAGGTACATGCTCCGCCAGCCCTCGTCGTCGTGCCCGATCGGCATGTATTCGATAAATCGCACATGCAGCGGCCGCTCGTACGATAGACGCAGGAACGCTTCGATCTCCGCGTCGTTCATGCCCTTCAGCAGCACGCAATTGAGCTTGATCGGCGCGAAGCCCGCTTCCGCCGCCGCCTCGATGCCTTCCTGCACCTTGGCGAGCTCGCCCCGACGCGCGATCAGGCGAAATTTCGAAGCGTCGAGCGTATCAAGCGATATATTCACGCGCGTCAGTCCCGCGCGGCGCAGCGCTTCCGCCTTCTTCGCGAGCAGCATGCCGTTCGTCGTCATCGCGATGTCTTCGATGCCGTCCACCGCGGCGACGCCGGCGACGATGTCGACGATGTCGGCCCGCACGAGCGGCTCGCCGCCCGTGATCCGAATTTTCCGAATGCCCAGCTTCGCCCCGACGCGAACGATCTTCACGATTTCCTCCGCGGTCATCATCTTCTCGTTCGGCAGAAACTCCAGCCCTTCCTCGGGCATGCAATAGACGCAGCGCAGGTTGCATTGGTCCGTCACCGAGATGCGCAAATAATCGTGCGTTCTGCCGAACCGATCGATCAGCTTCGACATCGTTCTTCCCCCTTCCGCCGCGACGCGGATAGCCCGTTTCGTTTTCCATCAGTCTAGCACACTTTGCCCGGCATGAACACCGGGGAAGCGCCAAGGCACCCGCTCGGGTTCGCCCGGCGACGCCGAGTAGGATATAATTAGGGGAAACGAACCCGACAGGAGAATGCGCCAATGAACGACGCCATGTTCGAAATCACGGAAGGCCCGATCGACGTCGCTCGGGTCAGCGCGAAGGCGATCGCGCCGGAGCAGGGCGCCACGCTCGCCTTCATCGGCACGACGCGGGAGTGGACGCACGGAAAGCGCACCGTCCTGCTCGAATACGAAGCATATACGCCGATGGCGCTGAAGGCGATGGCCGCGATCGGCCAGGAGATCGCGGCCCGCTGGCCGGGCGCCCGCTGCGCCATCACGCATCGGATCGGTCGCGTCGATGTCGGCGAAGCGAGCGTCGTCATCGCCGTATCCGCTCCGCATCGCGACGTGTGCTACGAGGCGAGCCGCCACGCCATCGAACGCCTCAAGCAAATCGTGCCGATCTGGAAGAAGGAAGTGTGGGAGGACGGCACCGAGTGGAAGGGCGCGCAGACGGGGCCTTGGAATCCTCTGTTATGAGAGAGGAAAAAACGGAACACGCTCGGCATCGAATTTGCAAGCGTTATTTAGGCGCTCCTTTTTCATGTCGATCCGGATTGTAAACCCATACGGGAACGAAGTATGATGAATGCAGGGTGAAATCCGCGTAATCAAGGCAAACTTGTCGAAAGGCAAGGACGCAAAGCTACGGACCTACGACGCTTCCCGCGTTACGGTCGCCTGGCCGCCACGGGTAAAGTTCAAAATCGAGTCCGGTGGCCGCGACGCGTCGCGAGCCGCCTTTTTTATATTCATCGAAGACGAGGAGTACTACCATGGCGCATACCGAGAACGTCTTCAAAACGATCTTTCATGGAATTCCCGATCCGATCACGATCGTCCGCCGCTGCGACGACGGCGCGTTCCGCTTCGAGATGGGCAATCGCACGGCCTACGAATGCGGTTTTTTCGAGGAATCCTTCGTCGGGCAGACGGCGCACCAATTGTTCCCTCCCGATATCGCCTCCTCCGTCGAAGCGTATTTCCGCGACGCCGCCGACACCCGGGGAACGGTCGTGTTTACCGGACACATCGCGACGAAGAAAGGGATGTTTCTCGGGGAACTCTCGTACATTCCGATCTTCGAGGGCGACGTCTGCACCAAGCTGATCGTCATCGCCAAGGACATAACCGAGAAGAAGCTCCGAGAGCGGCAGCTGGAAGAGAGCGAGCAGCGGTACAAGTCGTTATTCGATCATAACCCGGACGCGGTCTTTTCCATCGACCGGGAAGGACGATTCGTCAGCGCCAACCGGCGCGCGTCCGAGATTACGGGTCTCGACAAGGACAAGTTGATCGGAACGGTGTTCGCTCGTCTCGCCCACCCGGACGATGTGCCGATCGCCTATGAACGGTTCCATGCCGTATTGTCCGGCGAAGTCGGCGACATTCAGATTCGCGTCGCGAGCGACATGGTCGAGAGCGGCTATATGACTATGAAAATCACGACCATGCCCGTCTACGTGGACGGAGTGATCGTCGGGATGTTCGGCATCGCGAAAGACGTTACCGAGATGCTTAAAGCGCAACGGGAGCTGGAAGAAAGCGAGCAACGGTACAAGTCGTTGTTCGAACATAACCCGGACGGAGTGTATACGCTCGACATGGAAGGGCGCTTCGTCCATTTCAATCAGGTTCTCCCCGGTATCCTTGGATTTCCGGCCGCCGAGTTGCCCGGCAAGTCGTTCGTCCCCTTCGTCCATCCCGACGATTTGTCAGCGACGATGGAACATTACGGCGCGGCGCTCTCGGGGGAGGTCCGGGAATACGAAGTTCGCGCGCGAAACCGCCGCTTCCCCGCTCAAGATAAATATTTCGCGATTAAAAATATTCCGATATACATTAACGGCGAGATCCAAGGCGTCTTCGGCATCGCCAAAAACATAACGGCCTGGAAAAAAACGCAGAAAGACTTGATCGACAGCGAGGAGCGGCACCGGCGTCTCATCGAGCTGTCGCCCGATCCGATCGTCGTGTACGGCAAGCATCGAATGTTATATTGGAACCGCGCGGCGACGATATGTTTCCGCAACGCCGGCGAAGACGCATTCGCCGATTGTCTCGTCCAAGACTTGATCCCAGCGTCGGACTCCCGTTCGACCGGACTGGTGGAGCGAATCAACGACGCATCCGAGATCCTCGAAGCGGAGGAAGTCGTATTAAAGCGTCTGGACGGCACGACGTTCCACGCGGAAGTCGTCGGCACGCGGCTCGAATACGACGGCCATCCGGCTTCCTTGCTTATCGTGCGGGATATCAGCAAGCGCAAAAAGTCGGAGCAGATGGTCGAATATTTGGCGTATCACGACGCGCTCACGGGCTTGCCGAATCGAGTGCGGTTTTACCGATTAGTAGAGGACAGCCTCGCATCGCCTTGCGGCGCTCTGTTTTTTATCGATCTGGATCGGTTCAAGCTCGTTAACGATACGCTCGGCCACCGGGCGGGCGATCTATTGCTTAACGAAGTGAGCCGACGCTTGCAAAGCGTGGAAAACGGCTTGTTCTCCCGGCAAGGCGGCGACGAATTCACCGCCTACTTCCCCGGCGCGGACCGAGCCGAGGCGAAGCGGACCGCGTACGCTTTGCTTGCGCTGTTGGCCGAGCCGTATGTCGTCGACGGGCACGAGCTGTACGTCACGCCCAGTATCGGCATCAGCCTGTATCCGGGCGACAGCGCGGAGGTGGAAACGCTGATCCAGCAAGCCGATGCGGCGCTCTACGAAGCGAAGGAGAGCGGCGGCAACACGTACATGTTCTTCAGCGCCGATACCGAAAAGCGGAACGCCTGGAAGCTAAGCCTCGGCAACGAGCTGCGCAAGGCGTTGGCCAACGGCGATCTGTTCTTGAATTATCAAGCCAAATACGACATTCGCGCGATGCGCATCGTCGGCGTCGAAGCGCTCGTTCGGTGGAAGCATCGCGAACAAGGAATCATTCCCCCGGATCGATTCATTCCGTTCGCCGAGGAGACGGGATTGATTATGCAGATCGGCGATTGGGTGCTTCGCGCCGCGTGCGCGCAAGCAAAGACATGGTTGGACGCAGGGTACGCGATCCCGGTATCGGTCAATGTGTCGGTTCGTCAGTTTCTTCAGCGTACATTCGTCGAGCAAATCGACGCCGCGCTGCTGGATACCGGGCTCGACCCGAACTATTTGAATCTGGAAATTACGGAAAGCGTGCCGTTGTCGGACCTGCAATCCGTTATCGAGAAGCTGAATCGGGTGAAAGCGCTCGGCGTGACCATCTCGCTCGACGACTTCGGCACCGGGTACTCGTCGCTGAATTATATCCGTCAGTTGCCCTTCGA
The DNA here is from genome assembly GCA_031181325.1 of Paenibacillus sp. GTDB lineage: Bacteria > Bacillota > Bacilli > Paenibacillales > YIM-B00363 > Paenibacillus_AE. The sequence continues at coordinate 5,661 of JAPSKX010000021.1, read as the reverse complement.
TTTCGTCAAGATCGATAAGTCGTTCATTCAAAACATGCATCAAGACGCGTTCCACCTCTCGATCGTCCGCTCCGTCGTATCGATCGCCCATCTTCTCGGCAAGAAGGTCGTCGCGGAAGGCGTAGAAACGTTGGAACATCTCGAGCTCCTGATACAATCCGGATGCGACGAAGCGCAAGGGTACCATCTCAGCCGCCCGCTCGATACCGACGCGTTCGAACGACTGCTATTTTCCGCCAATAACTTATAAATCCTATAACATTAAAAAAATACGCGCCCTTCACCGGATCGCATTACCGGGCGAAGAGCGCGTGTTGCCGTCTGCCGGCCGCAGCCGGTTAATACACGACCCGTTTGGCCGTGATGAACGTCTTCTTCCAGAACGCCCGGTCGATGCTGCGCAGCTGGACGCCGTTCTTCGGCTCCGTGTTGGCGTGAATCATCATCCGGTTGCCGATGTAGATGCCTACGTGGCCGATTTTCTTGTTCGACTTGAAGCGCCCGGGGACGTAGAAGTACAACAAGTCCCCTTTGCGCAGGCTCTTGCGCGACACCGTCTTGCCGATCCGCGCCTGCGCCCGCGCCGTGCGCGGCAGGTCGATGCCGTATTTGGCGAAGACGTATCGCGTATAAGAGGAGCAGTCGAAGCGGTTCGTCTGCGGGTACGGACCCGCTCCGAACTTATACGGAACGCCGATATATTTCTTCGAGGTCCGGATCATCGCGTTGATGTTAATATTTTTGAGCGCGGGCACCGCTTCGGGGTCCGCCGCGATCGCCTCCAGGGCGTCGAGCGCCGCTTCCGCTTCCTCCACGCTCGCGAACGCGCCTTCCGCGTCGTCGCCCTTGAACGGGTCGTTCGGATCGTCCTCGAAGTCGAGGGACGGATCGACCGCTTCGTCGACGCCGTCCGTATCCCGCCGCGGCGCGTCCGTATCCGACGGGAACAGCGTCAAGCCGTCTTGCCCCGGCTCGAACACCATCTCGTCCGAGAATAGATCGGAGGCGGCCGAGATCGGCAGCATCATCTTGCCGCCCACCAGCTTCGGCGCGGCCGAGAGCGTGACGTCGTCCCCGTCCTTCATCGCCCTCGTGCTGCCGGCTTGCAGGCGGAACAACGGATCCTTATCCCCGATCTCGCGCACGTCCTTCGATTCGGTCACGTAGTGCTCGTATTGCAGTACGTCTACGAGCGTATCGAGAGCGACGTACCGTTCTCCGCCGTCCGCGACGTACGGCACCGTGATCGGCTGCCCCGCCTGCGACTGCGTCTGCATCATGCCCATGCTCCGGCCCGCGCCGGAATCGCCCGCGTTCAGCGGCCGTACGCTATTGCGCGGGAACGGCGTCATCCGCTCGTCGCTGCTGATCAGCGGCCCGTCTTGCCGCATCCGATCGTTGTCGGCATCGGCGCCGTTGTCTTGGACGTTATGATTCGCGATGTTGTTGTGGCCGTCTCCGTGATCGGTCCCCCACAGCCGGGCCCGCTCCAACAGCGACTCATGCCCGGTCCTCGGAAGCTGCCGAGCCGTTACGCCGTTCCCTCCGTTGCCGTCCGTTCCTCCGCCCGCGCCGGCGCCGCAGGCGGTTATCGTCAATGCGGCGCTAAGCAATATCGCCGTCGTCTTCCATAGGCGCGCCATCGTTGCCCCCATCTCCTTGTCCTTGTCTCGAATTGTAGAACCTCATCGGGATTAGGTTGAGATTCGGACGGTCAAAATATGCAGAACCCCCTCCCGCCCCGGCAGGAATGATGTGGACGGCGCGAGTATGCTACAATAGGTTTAACGAATCCGGCTTTGGCTAAAGGAGAATCGACCGTGTCTCTTCCACGTTCCGCCGCATCGACGCCCGCCTTCTGGCTCGCGCTGACCGCGTGTATGTGCAACCTGCTCGTCGTGCTGCTTCCGATCGGATTGCTGCTCGGCTTGATCGCGCTCATCCTGGGGTTGATCGGCTCGGCGCGGGCGTCCGGCGCGAACGCCCCGACCCTGATCCTGACGGGCGTATCGTTCCTCATCGCCCTCGTCTGGGGACTGTCCGTCGCGGCGATGTTCGCGATCGATCCGACGCTCTCGTAAGGCGCCGCCGTCTGCGCGGCGGCGGCGAGGGTTGCCCTTTGCGCGAAGAAGATGTATCATGATACCTAAATTCATTTGCGTCTCACTTGGAGGAGCCTGTCACCAAGGGACCCGTCTGCGTATGCCGGCGGTCCGTGGTGGCGGGCTTCTTTTTGCTTACTTGCGGCATTCCAATCATCGCATAGAAGGAGCGATCGACATGTTGGTATTCGAATTGGCAATTATTTTATTGGCTTCTAAGGTAGCTGGCGACTTGAGCGTAAAGCTCGGGCAGCCCTCCGTGTTAGGCAAGCTGTTGATCGGCATCGTGCTCGGTCCGACCGTGCTCGGCATCGTAAACAGCACGGACGTGCTCGCCGAGCTCAGTCAGATCGGCGTCATCCTGCTCATGTTCATCGCGGGCCTCGAGACCGATATGGGGGAATTCAAGCGGGCGGGGAAAGCGGCGGGGTACGTCGGCGTCCTCGGCATCGTCTTCCCGCTCGGTCTCGGCTACGGCGCCGGGCTGTTCATGGGACTTCCGCAAGCGGAAGCGATCTTCCTCGGCTTGCTGTTGTCCGCGACGAGCGTCAGCATCTCCGTTCAGTCGCTGAAGGAGCTGGGGAGGCTGAAATCCAAAGAAGGCGCGACGATTCTAGGCGCCGCCGTCATCGACGACGTCTTGGTCATCTTGGCGCTCGCGTTCGTCATGAGCTTTACGGGCGGTGACGTGCATCTCGGCACGGTCGTCTTGAAGAAGTTCGTCTTCTTCGCGGTCGCGCTGCTGCTCGCTTGGAAGGTCGTGCCGTGGGTGCTGCGCAAGTTCGCGCCGCTTCGCGTGACGGAGGCCGTCGTCTCCGCGGGCTTGATCGTCTGCTTCGGCTACGCGTACTTCGCGGAGTATACCGGCGTGGCGGGCATTATCGGGGCTTACATCGCGGGGGTGGCGATCAGCCGGACGCCGCATAAACACGAGGTGTTCGAGAAGGTCGAGACGATCGGCTACGCCGTCTTCGTTCCGGTGTTCTTCACCTCGATCGGGGTCAGCGCGGAATTTTCCGCGATCGGAGACAACCTCGGCCTCATCGCGGGATTAAGCGTGTTAGCCGTGCTCACCAAGCTCGTCGGCTCCGGCCTCGGCGCCCGCTTCGCGGGCTTCGGCTGGCGCAGCGCGCTCGGCGTCGGGGCGGCCATGGTGTCGCGCGGCGAGGTCGCGCTCATCATCGCCGCCATCGGCCTCGAGAGCGGGCTCCTCGCCCCGGACCTGTTCGCCGTTCTCGTCGTCGTCATCCTCGTCACGACGATCCTGACGCCGCCGATGATGAAGCTGTTCTTCAAGGACGCCGCCGTCCAGACGGAGCGCGCCCGCTCGGCGAGCATGTAGTCGGGCGCACGCGTACAGCGCCTTCTCCCTCGCCCCACGGAAAAAGGGTGCCCGTTGCGGCACCCTTTCCCATGTTCCAACCCTATTGATTGATGTACTTCTCGAACACGAAGCCGAAATCCTTCACCTTCAACTCCTTATGCTTGTTGCGCAGCCAGTCGTACGCCGATTCGGTGATCGCGTTGAACTGCTCGACCGGCGAGGAGCCCTGCGAACCGATGCGTCCGAGCGATTCCTTCGCGATCAGGACGCTCTGCTTGGCGTAATCGAATTGCGTGTCGTTGGAATCGATGATTTCGCTGATCTTAATAAGCGCTTTATACAAATCCTTAACCGATTCGAGCTGCTTCTTGTCGACGTCGATGGAGAAATGCGTGCTGCCGATCGTGAATTTGATCTCCACGTCCATGTCGACCGTGCCGGCCGTCTCCAGGAATACGTTGGAGATCTCGTTCGTCGCGTAGCTGTATCGCTTCAGCATGCGCTTCTTGCTTACGGCGCTGTTGCCGTCGAGGTGGATGAGCGCTAAGTTCGTGAAGCAGTATTCATCCTTTTTGGACTTAATGATGAAGTATATTTTCTCCCCGTCCTCGTGCATGACGTAATCGTCGGAATCCACCTTATCGAAGTCCTGCGGCTTGATGACCTTGCCGATATCGCTCAATCCGAGCGCTTCCGATGCAATCTTCCCGAACAATCGAATCATCCTCCCATTGACGATTTTCCCATCCGAATACCAAGGCTATTATCTCAGAAAAGGGCGCCCCCCGCCATCCGACGATAGTACGGCATCGCAATCGTGCGCCGACCGCAGCGTGCGGTCGGCGGCGTTATTTTCGGGCTTTCGCCCTTCTCGTCAGGAGGTCTCTGAAATGAATGCGGTCGCGAAACTCGTCCTCCCCGCTCCCCGAGGTGTAAGATCTCTGAACGGCTAGGACGAGTTTCGTCTCCCGTACGCAATATAAGGGATCGTAAGGATAAGGAACACGTAAAAGGAGTTCATTCCTCTTCGCATTTCCAAAATCCCGATCGCTTCCGTGAACGGAATGAAGGCGAACGCCAGCAGTACGCCTAATCCAATGGAATATAGGAGGGATCTCCGATCGACGGTAAATACAAGGATAGCGAGCGGAACGACGAACAGAGCGGCGATATACCAAAACTGCCATGTCGTCAGGTCCGAGTATTGATTCCAATACGACAGCACCGTATCGGCCAGGTGTCCGCGAGTTTCTCGATTTCTTCGTGCATTTCATTCTTATCTATTAGCGCATCCAACCCTCTGTCAATTTCCCCCTTATTATCGTTAGGGTGCGCTCATCCTATCCATATGTCGGGAGGGCAGGGATAAAAAAAAGAATCCGTAGATTAAGATCTACGGATTCAGCGATATGCCATGCAATCTTACCCGATCGAACCTTCCATCTCGAACTTGATGAGACGGTTCATCTCGACCGCGTACTCCATCGGCAGCTCCTTCGTGAACGGCTCGATGAAGCCCATGACGATCATCTGCGTCGCTTCGGCTTCCGACAGGCCGCGGCTCATCAGGTAGAAGAGTTGGTCCTCGGACACCTTCGATACGGTCGCTTCGTGCTCGAGCGTAATATTGTCGTTCATGATTTCGTTGTACGGAATCGTGTCCGACGTGGACTCGTTATCCATGATGAGCGTATCGCACTTGATGTTCGCCTTCGCGCCTTCGGAATTGCGTCCGAACGAAGCGAGACCGCGGTACGTCACCTTGCCGCCGTGCTTCGAGATCGACTTCGAGACGATCGTCGACGTCGTGTCCGGGGCGAGGTGGATCATCTTCGCGCCCGCGTCCTGGTGCTGGCCCTTGCCCGCGACCGCGATCGACAGCACGCTGCCCTTCGCGCCGCGGCCCTTCAGGATGACCGCCGGGTATTTCATCGTCAGCTTGGAGCCGATGTTGCCGTCGACCCACTCCATCGTCGCGTTCTCTTCCGCGACGGCGCGCTTCGTGACGAGGTTGTAGATGTTCGGCGCCCAGTTTTGGATCGTCGTGTAGCGCGCGCGCGAATTCTTGAGGCACAAGATCTCGACGACCGCGCTGTGCAGCGAGTTCGTGCTGTAGATCGGCGCCGTGCAGCCTTCGACGTAGTGGACGAACGCGTCCTCGTCGACGATGATGAGCGTCCGCTCGAACTGGCCCATGTTCTCGGAGTTGATCCGGAAGTACGCCTGAAGCGGAAT
>JAPSKX010000170.1 GCA_031181325.1 Paenibacillus sp. | reverse complement strand
TACGATGCAGTGCTGCTGCCGGAAGGGGTGGTCGGGCAGGACATCGCGGTCGTTGCGTATCAAGATGCCGTATTGCCGTACGATGAGGAAATCGACGGGTACGTTCTCGGCGATGTAACCGCCGATACGATCGTCAAGATCGTTACGAAAGTGGTTGCGGACGCAACGCCGACCGCGCCGTCGTTCGGCGCGGACCTCGTATACGCATCGGTAGACGGATCCGGCGATCTTCGCACCGCCGGGGCCGAGCCGCTTACGCAGCGGACGATCGAACCGAAATTGCTCGTCGATCTGGAGGTCCGCCGCGGGACGCCGGCGGGATGCGGCAACGAGAGGATCGTGACCGTCGCCTTGCGAAATACGGGCGGGAGCAGCGCTTACTCCTGCGTCGTCAAGGTCGAAGTCGAGTACGACGGGAAGCTCGCGTTCGATCCGAAGCGATTCTCGTACGGCGAGTTCGGCGAACCGGGCCTAAGCGATAAGGACGGCGTATTGACGTTCGAATGGAGCATCGACGAAGCGAAGCGCGACGCGGCCGGGAAGATGCTGGTCGAGCTTGCCGTCGCGAAGAGCGGCTTCGTCGGCGACGTGTTGGACGTCGTCGAGGCCGCCGTCGAATATGAGTCGTTGCCGAGCGACTTCGACGAGGCCATCGCAGGGATGCTTGGAGGCGTTCCGCTGAGCGCCTCCGCGAAGGCGGCCGCGCTGCGAGCGGAAGGGATATCGGCCGCGAAGAAGTATGCCGGCTTGCGAGGCGGCGGCGGAGTCGTCGGCGGCCGTATGCCGGGCGCGGCGGCGCAGCCTTCCTTCGAAGCGGCGGCGGCGCGGGGCGCGGCATTCTTGCATGCGTATACAGGCTGCACACGACCACTACGCGCTTATCCTCGATAGCGAGGCGCAGCGCGCCGCGACCCTTCCATCGACGGCCTCGGGGGCGAGGCGCCTTGGAACGGGCCCGCCCGGTTCCCTGAAAGCGGATCTCGCGGTACAATGGAATAGGGTAACGAACTATTTCATTCGTACAGAGGATAGGAGCGAACAGGGATGGCCTACATGGTGCCGGACGTCTTGCCGAGCCGCGCGACGGCGGGCGAGCGCCGGTTGTTCGAAACCTTGCGGATGCATCTCCCTGAGGACTATATCGTGTATTACGAGCCGGAGGTCGACGGAAGGCGGACGGGGATCGTCGCGATCGGGCCGGATCTAGGGCTCGTCGTGCTGGCGGTGAAGGAGTACGCGACTCGCTCGGTCGAATCCGCGGACCGCGACGCGTGGCGGATTTGGGGCGCGAACGGGGCGTCCGAGGAGCCGCATCCGCTGGAGCATGCGAAGGACGAGGCGCGATGGATCGCCGGTCGGCTGAAGCGGGACCGCACGTTGACGGACGGCAGCGGGACAGGCCTCAAGGTCGCGGTCGGCTACGGCGTCGTCTTCCCTCGGATGGACCGGGAGGAGCTCCGCCGCTGCGGGCTGGAGGAGGCCGTCGACACCGCGTTCGTCTTCTGTCGGGACGAGATCGACGCGGAAGACGAGGGCTTCGCGCCGGAGGCGCTGTTCGATAAGCTACAAGGCATGTTTCCCGCGCGAAGGCCGCGGCGCGGCTCGCTCTCTCGGGAGGAGCTGCGGGCCGTGCGCGCGCATCTGTTCGCGGAGCCGCGCGTCGGCGCGGCGTTCCCGGCTCCGTCCGGGCTGCCGGATTCGCTGCTGCTCTCTTCGCACGCGATCGAGGGGCCGGATTCGGATCCGTCGCAAGAGCAGCTCGCCCGTACGCTCGGGGATCGGCACCGTCTCATTCGCGGGGCGACAGGGAGCGGCAAGACGCTGGTGCTGGCCCATCGCGCGCGCATGCTCGCGAAGCTGCATCCCGAATGGCGCATCCTGGTGCTCTGCGACGGCTTGGCCTTGTCCGGGAGCCTCAGGCGGACGATCGACCGCATGCTGGAAGAGCCGGAAGACTTGTTCGACTTCCCGAGCGATCCGAACGACCGGAGGGAATACGGGGTCGAGGTGTACAACTTCCGCGAGTGGCTGCGCAGCGCGCTGCGCATGAAGGAAGAAGACGTCCCGACGCTGCTGCGCGCGCTCGAGCGAGGCGAGGCGATACTCCCTTCGTACGACGCGATCCTGATCGACGAAGGACAGAGCTTCGAGTCCGCATGGCTGCGGCTCGTCAGCAGCTGTCTCAATCCGCGGACGAGGTCGCTCTTGCTCGTGGAGGACCGCGCGCAATCGACGCTCCGACGGAAGAGCAGCCTCTCGAGAGACACGGGTCTGGATTTCCGCGGGCGATCGAAGGTGCTTTCGCTCCACTACCGGCACACGGAACAGATCGTTCGCTTCGCGTGGGATTTCTTCCGGGCGTTCTCGCCGACGGGGGACGCCGCGAGATTCGGCTCCGTCGCGGGGGCGGACCTGATCCCGCCGCAGGCCGCGAAGCGGAGAGGTCCGGAGCCGGCGATCCGTCGGTTCGCGCATCTGCGCGAGGAGATGGCGTTCGTCGCGGAGACGATTCATGCCCTGCACGGCAAGCTGAACATCCCGTATAGCGAGATGGCGGTTTTGTACCGGGTGAAGAACAGCCACAACCAGCCGTACATCGACGACATCCGGGACGGTCTGAAGCGGGCCTCGCTTCCGTACGCATGGGTGTCGGAGGACGCCGAAGGGGGCGCCGCCGGAGACGGCGATGCGGTTTCGATCGTCTCGATCGACGGCGCCAAGGGACTGGAGTTCCGCGCGGTGTTCCTCGTGAACGTCGAGAGCATGCCGTTCCTGCTGGAGGAAGCGGAGGAACGGGAGGCGTCGCGGTTGTACAGCGGCATGACCCGCGCGCTGGAGCGGCTGTTCCTGACCTACAGCGGGGAGTCGAAGTATACGGCTTATTTGGAAGAGGCTTCGGAACGACTGCAACGCCCGTCGGAGGAACGCCATCGGTCGGGCTGAAGCCCCCTTCCGGTCCGGCCGGGACAAAATATTATTTTGTCCGGTTAGGCTGTTGTCCACATAGAGCGCTTCGCTCTCACATATGATGAAGTATCATGGTGGGAGGTGATAGGGATGGATAAATTCTGGTCCTATCTAGGCGGAGTCATCGGCGGATACACGCTGACCCAAGCGTCGTTGGACAGCATCGGGCTCGGCGTATTGAATCCGGTGCTCGACATCGTGGGCGCGTTATCGATGGTCGTCTTCGGCGCGGCGCTTGTGGTGAAGGGCGTGTTTACGCTGGCCGGCAAGTAAGACGCGGGAAGTCGAGAACCCCCGGTCCGTTGCGGATCGGGGGTTCTTTGCGTCTGTCACCAATGCCTTGCCAGCGTCCTTGCGCGGTCGATCGCTTCGCTGCGGATGGCGTCGCGGCGGTCGGGGAACTGATTGTGCCCTTCGACCCCGAAGCGCTCCACCGCGTCGACGCCGATAAAGCCGAGCACACCGCGCAGATGAAGATGCCCGAAGTCGTTCGCGGACGCGGGCGCTTCGGCGTAGACGCCGCCGCTCGCCTGCACGTGGAGCGCCTTGCGGCCGAGGACGAGCCCGACCGGCCCTTCGGCCGTGTACCGGAACGTCTTCCCGGCGGCGCAGAGCGCATCGAGGTACGCCTTCAGGACGGGCGGGTACGAGAAGTTCCACATCGGGGAGACGAAGACGTATTTGTCGGCGGCGAGAAATTGGTCGACGATCTCGTTCAGCCGCGCGATCTTCCGCTGCGCGTCCGTCGGGAGCGCTTCGAAGGCCGTGCCGCTCCGCAAGGCGTTCCAACCGCGCAGAATGTCGGCGTCGAGCGCGGGGATATAGGATCGATACAAGTCTAATCGTACGATTTCGTCCTGCGGACGAGCTTCGCGATAAGCGCCCAGGAACGCCTCCGCCGCGGCGAGCGACATCGATTCATGGGGTTCCAACGGGTTGGCGTTGATGTACAATAAGGTAGTCATGGTTTGATCTCTTCCTTTCCGACGGGCCGACGGTATCGTTGCGATTCGGCTGCTAGGGCCATCTTACGATGTTCCGGCGGAGGGAAGAAGAAGCGAAATTATCGTAGCATCGACAATACCTATATAAGAAAAACTAGTAGAAGCAGTATCAGGATACGGAGCGGAGGCAGCGCGATGAGCGACTTGAAACGAAGGGAAGAATTAGGCGATTTCTTGCGTACGCGGCGGGAACGATTGTCGCCGGGCGAGGTCGGACTGCCGTCGGCGGACGGGACGCGGCGGCGGGCCAAGGGTCTGCGCCGGGAGGAGGTGGCCGCGCTGGCGGGCATCTCCCTGCCTTGGTACACCTCGCTCGAGCAGGGGCGGGACATTCGGGTGTCGGAGGGGGTGCTCGACAGCCTCGCCCGCACGCTGCGGCTGTCGGCGGACGAGCGCATTCATCTTTACAAGTTGGCGGATCAAGGGATGCCCGCGTTTCCCCGGGACGCTTACGCCGAACCGGACTTCCGGTCGCTGCAGCCGGTGCTGGACCGGCTGGATCCGTTCCCGGCGTACGTGACGGACCGTCGCATGACCGCGGTCGTCTGGAACCGCGCGGCGGCGGAGCTGTTCGGCGCGTTCGACGCTGCGGACGAGCGCTCCCGCAATGTGGTGTGGCGCATGTTTACGCGGGAGGATTATCGGAGAATATTCCCGGACTGGGAGGAGGCGGCGCATGCGCTGCTGTCGCAGTTCCGCACGCGCTACGCGAAGTATCTGGACGACGGATGGTACGCGGAGCTGGCGCGTGAGCTGTCGGAGCGGAATCCGCGGTTCCGCGAGTGGTGGTCCGAACATGCGGTGGCCTGCGTGCAATCCGGCGAAGGGGTAAAATCGGAAGCGGGTCGGGAGACGTATAGCTCCCTTGTCTTCCTCCTCCCCCACAACGAAGACGCGATACTGACGGTGTACGTGCCCGCGGGAGCCTCCGCGGCGCCCGAAGCGGCCCTGCTCGGCGCGATGCCGGGGGCCTCCCGTTGATCGAGCGGCTCCGCGCGTGGGCGTCGGCGCTGAAGCGGCAGCTGCTCGCCTTGTATATCGCCGCCCGGCGGCCGGAGACGCCTTGGTACGCCAAAGCGGCTGCCGTCGCCGTCGTAACGTATGCGTTCAGTCCGATCGACTTGATTCCCGATTTCATTCCGGTGTTGGGGCTGCTCGACGACGTCGTGCTCGTGCCGCTCGGCGCGTGGATCGCCATCCGCCTGGTGCCGGATGCGGTGCTGTGCGAGTGTCGCGCGGAAGCGGAGCGCCGGCTCGCGTCCGGCGGTCGCAAGCCGGTCTCCGTCGCCGGGGCCGTTCTCGTAGCGTTCGCGTGGCTCGCCGTCGCCGCGGCGATCGCGTCGTGGCTGCTTCGGCGGATTTAGCCTTCTTGCTTGTGGTGCGGGCAAAACCGGCGCATCAGCTCGGCGGTGTCCGCGTCGAGCGGGCGGCCGCGTTCTTCGAGCTCCGAGGCGACATGGTTCGTCCGTTCTTCGGGCCAGTTTTGCCCGAATTTGAATTTCGCCGTCATGTCCTCCACGACGATCTTGATCATCGCGACGGCTTTCAGCTCCTTCGCGTACTGCGGATGCTCCGGCGCGATCGGCTCGTGGCCGCCTTCGGGCTGGAGCTTGCGCATGAACGCCGAGAAGGCGGCGGCCTTCTCCTCGGGATCCTCTACGATCACGGCGGTGCCGCGCACGAACACCGACTTGAAGAAGGCGGTGGCGGGGCAGGCCATCGCGGGATCGAGCCAATACGACGGGATGAGCGCGAACTCCTTGGCGACCGCGAAGGTGACCTTCTCGTCCGCCTTCAGGTTCTTCATTTTCTGCCCGGCGCGGCTGCCGTGCATGTAGAACGCCCCGTTTTCGTAGACGAAGTTGAGCGGCGTCATGTGCGGGTAGCCGTCGTCGCCGTGCGTGCCGAGAAACCCGAACGACATCTCTGCGAGGAACGCCTCGATTTCTTCCTCTTCTTTCATATGAAACGTGCTTCTTCTCATGGCTTTCTCCTCCGATTTCGATTGCGTTATCTTATGAATTTTTCTCATTGTACGGTTCGGATTGACAGGGCGAAAGATCCAATTTAGATTTGTTTTACTGGACCAATCGGAGAAGGAGGCGGCTGCCGGTGGAGCTGCAGACGGCTTACGAACGCTATGCCGGGGAAGTACCGCAGAAGTATATGGCGCTGTACCTTGCGCTGCGGGAGGCGATCGTCGGCGGCCGGGTGGCGCCGGGCGAGCGGCTGCCGTCGAGCCGCGCGCTTGCGGCGGCGTACGGCTTGTCGCGCGGCACGGTGAACGCCGCGTACGACCTGCTCGCCGGCGAAGGGTACGCGACGGGCGGGGTCGGGCGCGGCACGTTCGCTTGCTATGCGCCGCCGGGGGAAGCGGCCGCGTCGCGGGACGCCGGGTCGGCGCCGCCGCGGCTGTCCGCCTGGGGCGAGAGGGCGGCGGCGGCGGGCGCCCCTCCGCGGGAGGCGCGGGGCTGGGCGGTCGATTTCGCGACCGCCCGAACGGACGCCGCCGCGTTCCCGGCGGCGGAGTGGCACCGGGCCGTGTACGCGGCGGCCCGGGAGACGGCGGCGGGCCGCGCCGACGCCGCGCACGAGGCGCAAGGGTGCTTGCCCTTGCGGGAGACCATCGCGCGCCACCTCGGGCGCACGCGCGGCATCGCGACGACGGCGCGGAACGTCGTCGTCGTGAACGGCTCGGCGCAGGCGCTCGCCCTGCTCGTGCAGCTGCTTGTCGACCCGGGCGACCCGGTCGTCGTCGAGCGGCCCGGCTACGGCGGCATCCGCCGGGCGGTGCTGGCCGCCGGCGGCGTGCCGGTCGCCGCCGACGTCGACGCGCGCGGCCTCGTCCCCGCGCCGTGGAACGCGCGGCTGCTCGTCGCGACGCCGAACCGCCAGTTCCCGACCGGCGCCGTGCTGCCGCTCGAGCGCCGTCTGGCGCTGCTACGCTGGGCGGCCGACGCCGACGCGTGGATCGTCGAAGACGACTACGACAGCGAGTTCCGCCACGCCGGCCGGCCGGTCGAGCCGCTGAAGTCGCTCGACGCGCAGGGGCGCGTCGCGTTCGTCGGCACGTTCTCGCGCACGATGTACACGGAGCTGCGCGTCGGCTACGCCGTGCTGCCGGACGCGCTCTTGAGCGCGTATGCGGCCTTGAAACGGCTGTTCGAGCCGCATCCGACCGGACTCGTCGAGCAGCTCGCGCTGGCCGCCTTCATGAGGAGCGGCGCGTACGAACGGCATCTGCGGCGCATGAAGCGCGTGTACAGCCGCAAGTACGAGGCGCTTAGCGCGGCGCTGCGGGAGCGGCTCGGACATGTGTTCGAGACGCGGCCGCAAGACGCGGGCCTCCATATTTACGCTCGGTGGACGGGAACGCGGAACGCGTACGAAGCGCTGATCGAAGCGTGCGCGGGCCGCGGCGTGACGTGGTCCGACGTCTCGTACGAGCGCGACGGCGAATGGTTGTGCGCCGCGGCGTTCGGCTTCGCCGGCGTCGAAGCGGAGGCGATCCGGCACGGCGTCGAGACGATCGCGGAGGCGGAAGCGGCGCTGAGGGAACGCGGATGACGGAGAGCCGCTGCGGAGGGGAATTCGGACCGATTGCGTATAACTCTATCGTTTTTCGGCAACCCTCTCTAGTAGATGGATATTCGTTTACTAGAAAGGGAGAACTTATACATGTATCGAAAATTCGGTTGGGCAACGGGAGGATTGCTGCTGGTCGCGTGCGTCGTCGCGCTGGCGGGCTGGGCGCCGGCGAAGTCGGACGGGGCGTCGGCGGCCGCTCTGGACGTGGAACGCCTCGCGGCGTCGGCGGATGGCGTCGTCGCGCCTGAAGGACGCTTGTGGGTCGTCACGGCGCGCACGTCGGACGGCCTGCTGCGCTGGAGCGGCGAAGACGCGGCGGAGGCGGCGCGATGGATCGAGGAGACGGCATCGTCGGCAGGAGACTCGACGCTGTGGTTCGTGAACGTGCAAGGGACGCTCGCGACGGGAGCCGCGATCGCGGACGTCCGGCCGCGGATCGAAGCCGCGGCCGGCGCTTCGCTCGTCGAAGCGTACGAGGAAGGCAACACGTTCAGCTACGCCTACGACGCTCCCGCCTTCGGGTCGTCGGTCGGCGAGGGCGACGGCGCGATTTCGCTGCAGGCCGCGGCGCATCTCGATACGGAGAGCGGCGCATGGCGGGTTACGCTCGGCACGCCGGTCGTGATGATGGAGTATTGAGTCGATTCCTGTCCCGGTTCGGGGCAGGAATTTATTTTTGCGGGAAGCAGGAACGAATGTTCCCTACGTCGAAGAAGAACGGACAACGAGTGTGGGCCGAGGAGTCATTTTCCGGGGAGGAAGTTCATTGAGCAAGAGAGTGTTGGTGCTGATCGGCACGAACAAGGGCGTATTCTACTACGAATCGAACGAAGAGCGGCGCGAGTGGAGCCTGAAGGGGCCGTTCCTGTCCGGATGGGAAGCGTACAGCGTATTCGGCGACGGACGAAGCGGACGGTTGTTCGCGGGGACGTCGCATGCGGCGTACGGCCCGTCGATCCGCGTATCCGACGATTTCGGCGAGAGCTGGAGGCAGATCGAGGAGAGTCCTGCGTTTCCTTCGGAAAGCGGTTTCTCGATGAATCGAATTTGGCAGATCGTCGCAGGGCACGTGAGCGAGCCGACAACGCTGTTCGCGGGAACGGAGGAGGCGGGCCTGTTCGTCAGCCGCGACGGCGGCGAAAGCTGGCGGGAGCTAGACGCGCTGACGAAGCATCCGACGCGGCCGAACTGGTTCCCGGGAGCGGGCGGCATGTGCCTGCATACGGTGCTCGTGGATCCGAGGAACGCGAAGCGGATGTGGGTCGCGATGTCGGCGGTCGGCGTGTTCCGCACGGACGACGGCGGGGAGACGTGGCGGCCGCGCAACGTCGGGTTGGCGCGCGTGCCGACGGGTCAGCCTTCGGACGAGGTCGGGTATTGCATTCATAAGATGGTGTTGGACCCGGTTAATCCGGATACGCTGTATATGCAGGAGCACGGGGGCGTGTTCCGGTCCGACGACGGCGGGGACAGCTGGTTTCCGATCGAGGAGGGGCTGACGCTGAAAGAGGGCGACATGCCGTTCGGCTTCCCGATCGTCGTCGCGCCGAACGGCGACTTATTTCTTGCGCCGCTCGAGAGCAGCGAGCTTCGGACGATGCGGGACGGCAAGCTGCTCGTGTACGGGAGATCGCGCGGCGACGGCGCATGGGCGCCGGTCGGCGACGTCGTGCCGGACGAGCAGCGGCACGTCAGCGTACTCCGGGACGCGATGGCGGTCGACGGTCTGGACGCGTACGGGCTGTATTTCGGCACGACGTCGGGCGAGGCGTTCTGCTCGGTGGACCGGGGGCGCACGTGGACGCGCTTGCCGGGGCAGCTGTCGCGCATCTTGTCGGTGAAAACTTGGGTGCTGGAGGCTTGAGTCGATGAGGATCGAGGCGAGCGTGCCGATGCTGCTGAGCGATTGTACCAAGGGGAAGACGCGCTTCCCGCTGGAGGCGGAGACGCTCGGGGAGGCGCTCGATCGATTGATCTCGGAGTATCCGCTGCTCCGCCGCCATCTCTATACGGAGCAAGGGGAGCTGCGGCAGCATGTGCTCATCTTCCTGAACGATGATAATATAGAGTGGTTGGAACGGTTCGACGTTCCGCTGAAGGACGGAGACAAGCTGCGCGTGCTGCAGGCCGTCTCCGGCGGATAAGGCGCGATTGCGCGCGCCTTGGAGGACACGTCGAAGGAGGATGCGCGGTGGCGGATATGGAGCGGTATTCGAGGCAGATGCGGTTCGCGCCGATCGGCCCGGCCGGTCAGGAACGGCTGGGCGAGTCCGGCGTCTTGATCGTCGGCATGGGGGCGCTCGGCGCCGTGCTCGCGAGCCATATGGTTCGCTCCGGCGTCGGGCTCGTCCGGTTCGCGGACCGGGATTACGTGGAGAAGAGCAATCTGCAGCGCCAGATGTTATACGACGAGGACGACGCGGCGGCCGGGCTGCCGAAGGCGGTCGCGGCGGAGCGGAAGCTGTCGCGCATCAACTCGAGCGTGCGGCTCGAGCCCAACGTGGCGGACGTGACGGCGGCGAACGCGGAGGCGCTGCTTGCCGGCGTCGACGTCGTGCTGGACGGGACGGACAACTTCCGGACGCGGCTGCTCTTGAACGACGCGTGTTTCAAGCATGGGGTGCCGTTCGTCTACGGCGGCGCGGTCAGCTCGCAAGGGATGACCGCCGCGTTCGTGCCGGGCGAGACGTCGTGCCTGCGCTGCCTGATCGGGTCCGACCCGGACGGCGGCGGGGAGACGTGCGACACGATCGGCGTGGTGTCGCCGATCGTGGACATCGTGGCGTCGTTCCAGGCGATCGAGGCGCTGAAGCTGCTCGTCGGAGCCGCGGATGCG
>JAPSKX010000169.1 GCA_031181325.1 Paenibacillus sp. | reverse complement strand
TTTGCGCTGAACGTCGAGGCGGAGTCGCCCCGCAAGCTGCGCGTCGAGTACGCGATCGACTATGTGAAAGCGAACGGCTCGACGTCGCGGAAGCTGTTCAAGCTGGCCGAGCGGGAGTTCCCGCCGGGCGAGACGGCCTGCAAGTTCCGACAGTCGTTCCGCGACTTGACGACAAGGAAGCACTACCCGGGCGCGCACGGCGCGGCGATCGTCGTGAACGGCTCGGAAATGGCGAAGATCGCATTCGAATACAGCCGCTAATTCGATTCCCGCAGGTCCGATTTTTATGATAAGGTAAATCTATTAAACCTGCGACGAATACGGATTTTTGGAGGATGTACGCCTTGAATATACGACAGCGCATATACTTGGGCTTCGCTTCGATCATCTTTTTCATCGCCCTATTCGTAGGGACGGTCGCGAGCATCGTGATCGCGATGAACGATAACGTGCAGAAGATCGGGAACGAACTCTACGCGAAAGTGCAATTGACGCACGAGATCCAGTTCACGCTCGGCCGGATGAACGTGGCGCTCACGAATTTAATCATGGACGAGGAGCCGGACGAGGCGCTCCGGGAAATCAACGCCTCGCGGGAGGCGCTGCGGGACATCTATCCGCAGCTGTCCGGCTTGATCGTCACGGAGCAAGGCAGGCGCTATTTCGAGCAAACCGCATCGGTGTACGCGGACTTCGAAGCGGCGACCGATCGATACGTTCGCCTTGCGACGACCGTCGACCGGGAGGCCGCGCAGGAGGCGCTCCGCGCCGACGTGCGGCCGAAGAGCGAAGCGGTCCAGGAGCACTTGACGCAATTCATCGATTTCCAAGAGAAGTTGATGACCGACAGCGTGGCGGAGACGAACGGCAGGCATGCGGAGGCGCAGGGCGTCATGTGGGGCGGCGTCGCGATGCTGCTGATTCTGTGCGTCGTGACGGCGCTCGGCGTCGTCCGCAGCTCGGTGCGGAGCATCCGGAACATCTCCGATGTGATGAACCAGGTGCAATCGCTCGAGTCGGCGGCGGAGCTGCCTCGGATGGACGTGCGCGCCAAGGACGAGATGGCCGTGATCGCGGCCTCGTACAATCGAATGGCCGAAGCGCTGGAGGAGCATACCAGGCACGAGGCGGCCAACAACCGATGGCTGGAGGATCAGAACTGGATTAAGACGAATATCGCGGGCGTCATGAACGCCATGCAAGGCGCAAGGTCGCTGGAAGCGTTCGGGGAGCGCCTCCTGGCTCACGTCGTCCCGACGACCGGCGTCAGCGCCGGCGCGTTGTATTACGCCGATCCGGACCGAACGCCGGATCGGTTCGTCCGGATCGCCGTCTTCGCGGACGATCCGCGAGGCGAACGGGGTCGCGTCTTCGAGCGGGGACAAGGGCTGGTCGGACAGTGCGCGGCGGACGGCGTTCCGATCGAACGCACGGCGCCGGAGGGCTACTTGAAGGTCGTCTCCGGCCTCGGCGAGAGCGACGTCGAATATGTGACGCTGCTTCCGATCCGCTTCGAGCAGCGGGTCGTCGCGGTGCTGGAACTCGGCGGGTTCGCGCCGCTCGACGCGCTCGCGCGCGAGTTCCTCGAGGAGCTCACGAGCGGCTCGATCGGCATCTCGCTTCGCGCGATATCCGGCCATCAGCGAATACAAGGCTTGTTATCCGACTCTCAGACGTATGTCGAGGAGCTGCAGACGCAATCGGAAGAGCTTCAGCAGCAGCAGGAAGAACTGCGATCGCTGAACGAGCGGCTGGCCGAGCAATTCCGCGACTCCGAGCTGCGAAGCGCCGAGCTGGAACGAATCCGCGTGGAGCTCGAAAGACAGGCGGAGGAGCTGCAGGCGAGCTCGCAGTTCAAATCGGAGTTTCTCGCGAACATCTCCCACGAGCTGCGTACGCCGCTGAACAGCCTGCTCATCTTGGCGCAGATGCTGGCGGACGACGCGGAGAAGCGGCTATCCGACAAGCAGCGGGAATATGCCCAGACGATACTGTACTCCGGCAACGAGCTGCTCGCGCTCATCAACGATGTGCTCGATCTGTCGAAGATCGAAGCCGGTCAACTGGAGATGGCGGAGGAGCCGTTCGCGCTGCAAGAATTTATCGCCGACGTGCAACGGCAGTTCCGAGGCGTCGCCGAGAAGAAGGGCCTCGCGTTCGTCGTCGAGCAGGACGCCGTACTCGACGGAGCGGTGTTCGTCGCGGACCCTCGCATGCTGCTTCAGATTCTCAACAATTTACTGTCGAACGCCTTCAAGTTTACGGACGCCGGCGCCGTTACGTTTCGCATCTTCGCGGAGAGGGCGCCGGACGCGGCTGGCATCGGCCGAGAGGGCGTTCCGCGCGTCTCGTTCCAGGTGCGCGACACGGGCATCGGCATTCCCGCGGAGAAGCACGGTCTCATCTTCGAGGCGTTCCGGCAGGCCGACGGCAAGACGAACCGCAAGTACGGCGGAACCGGTCTCGGGCTGTCGATCGCGAAGGAGCTCGCGACGATGCTCGGCGGCGAGATCCGTCTCGAGAGCGTCGAGGGCTGCGGGAGCGCCTTCACGGCGACGATTCCGCTGAAGCGGCTGGAGGCCGCGGGCGCCGAAGCGGCGAAGCGCGAAGCGGCCGCCGGAAAGCGCGAAGCGGCCGCAGCGAAGGTCGATGCGCGGTTCGCCGATCCGGCGGAGGGCGCCGAAGAGGCGGACGCCGGCGGCATTCGCGGGAAGATCCTGCTCGTCGACGACGACATTCGCAACGTGTACGCGTTGTCGGCGGCCTTGATCGAAGAGCAGTACCGCGTGACGTTCGCGGAGGACGGAGGCGCCGCCCTCGCGAAGCTGAACGAAGAGCCGGACATCGACCTCGTGCTGATGGATATGATGATGCCGGGGATCGACGGCTACGAGGCGACGCGGGCGATCCGCGCGAACCCGCGCTTCGCGAAGCTTCCCGTTATCGCGCTCACCGCGAAGGCGATGAAGCAGGACCGCGAGCTGTGCCTCGAGGCCGGCGCGAACGATTACCTGAGCAAGCCCGTCAAGCTGGACAAGCTGTTATCGTTGCTCCGCGTCTGGATGGACGGCACGGACTCGGAGGGAGAATCGTGATCCGGGACGAAGGCGTCGGTTTCGGTCTGCAGGAGGAGGCGGAAGGCGCGCGAGAGGGGGTAGAGGTCGAGCTGCTGCTCGAGGGGTTGTACCGACTATACGGTTACGACTTCCGGCAATATTCGCCGGGCTCGATCCGGCGGCGCGTAAAGCATCGCATGGAGGCGGAGCGGCTCCGGACGATCTCGGAGCTGCAATCGCTCGTGCTGCATGACGCGGACGCGATGCAGCGGCTGCTCCGGGATTTCAGCATTCCCGTCACGGAGATGTTCCGCGATTCCGAAGTGTTTCGCGAGCTGCGGCGCCGCGTGCTGCCCGAGCTCGCGAAGCTGCCGAGCTTCCGGATCTGGCATGCGGGTTGCTCCACCGGGGAAGAAGCGTACTCGATGGCGATTATGCTTCGGGAGGAAGGTCTGGAGGGGCGCGGCACGATCTATGCCACCGATATGAACGAAGAGCTGCTGGAGCGGGCGCGGCGCGGATCGTATCCGATCGGCCGAATGAAGCAATATACGAGCAATTATTTGCGGTCGGACGGCAGACAGCCCTTCTCCGAATATTACGCCGTAGACGGCGACGACGCCGTGATCGACCCGACGCTGCGAAAGCATATCGTGTTCGCGCGGCACAATCTCGCGACGGACCATTCGTTTAACGAATTTCATTTGATCCTGTGTCGAAACGTTCTGATTTATTTTAATCCTTCGCTGCAAGCGCGCGTGCTTCGCTTGTTCCGCGAGAGTATGACCCCGGGCGGTACGCTGGCGCTGGGCATGAAAGAAGCGGTGCTGCAACGGACGGATTGGGAAGAGCTCGATTCGGCGCATCGGTTGTACCGGGCGGTGTGACGAACAGCGACCTACGGGAAGGATCTGAGGTACGAAACGCATGAACGAGCAGAAGACTTACGACAACGGCGGAATCGCTCCGGCGAACGATCGCGTCGAGATTTTGATGGTGGACGACCGATCGGAAAATTTATTGGCGCTCGAAGCCGCGCTCCATTCGGACGAATACGTGCTGGTCGGAAAGACGTCCGGAGAGGATGCGCTCCGGTACGTGCTGCAATCCGACCTGGGCCGGCTTGCGCTCGTTTTAATGGACGTACAGATGCCGGGAATGGACGGATACGAGACGGCGATGCTCATGCGGGAGCGCAAGGAGCTACGCGAAGTGCCGATCATCTTCATCACCGCCACGTATAAATCGAAGTCGAATGTGAAACAAGGATATTTGACGGGCTCGATCGACTACGTGTTCAAGCCGTTCGACCCGGACGTGCTGCGTTGGAAGGTCGAAAATTTCGTCCGCTTGCATCGGTATCAGCGCGAGCTCAAGCAGAAGCATGCGCAGTTGCAGTCGCGCAACCAAGAGATCGAGCGCGTCAATCAGCGGCTGCTCGAAGCGGAACGCAAGCTGCTGCAGCATCAGAAGGTGCTGGAGCAGACGGTCGAGGAGCGGACCGCGCAGCTGCGCGAGGCGAATCAGGAAATTTACCGTTCGCATCGGCGGTTTCGGACCATATTCTATACGAATCCGAACTTGATCGCGATCCGTAGGGTGAACGACGGCAGGTTTCTCGACGTGAACGATGCGTGGGAGCGGGCGACGGGGTACAGCTGCGAACGGATGAATGCCCTCGGGGACGAAGCGATCCGGATCAAGACGACGGAAAATCGCGGGGCGGACTCGGTGCAAGTCGAGTTTACGACGCGCGACGGCGAACTGCGGTACGGGCTGCTGTCGACGCAGGTGCTCGAGGTGAACGAGGAGGCGTGCGAGCTGCTCGTCATTACGGACGTCTCGGAGCGGGTGGCGCTGCAGCGCCACCTGAACCGGCTCGATCGGCTCAATCTGATCGGGGAGATGGCGGCCGGCATCGCGCACGAAATTCGCAATCCGATGACTACGATCCAGGGATTTCTTCAGATTTGGCGCAAGAGCGAGACGCCGATGTCGAAGGAACACATCGATCTGATGTTGTCCGAACTGCTCCGGGCGAATACGATCATCACGGAATACTTGTCGCTCGCGGGCAATAAGACGAGCCACTTCGACGCGCACGCGGCGCACGACCTCGTCGATTCGTTATCGCCGCTGCTGCAGGCGGTCGCCGTAATGGCCGAGAAGCAGGTGGAGGTGCGGCACGACTCGTACGACGTCTGGATTCGAGCGGACGCGAACGAGATGCGCCAAGTCATTCTCAATCTGGCGAAGAACGGCTTAGAAGCGATGGAGGCCGGCGGCAAGCTGACGATTCGAACGTATGCCGACGGAGAAGAGGCCGTGATCGACGTCATCGACGAAGGTCAGGGCATCCCGGACGACGTGCTCGACCGGATCGGCACGCCGTTCTTCACGACGAAGGATCACGGGACGGGGCTCGGGTTGGCTTTATGTTATAGCATTATGGAACGGCACCAAGGCAGCATCGGGGTGACGTCGGGGCCGCTCGGCACGATGTTCAGCGTCCGGCTGCCGGTCGTCCCGAAGCCGGAGGACGCTCGGGCGGCGGAGCATGGAGACTCGAAGGCGTAAGCGAAGACGGAGCGGACAAGGAGGATGATCGCATGAACATTACGATCGGCGCGGCGGAGCTGCGTCACGACCCGGAGGACGGGTACGTCGGGCAAGTGCGCTTCCGGGTGGAGGGGCATCCGAAGGAATACGAAATCACGCTGTTCAGCGAGAAGGGCAAACAGTGGGATTACGGTCTCCACTTCGCTGCGGAATCGGGCAGCGAAGCGCACATCGACGAAGTCGAGGCGTTCCTCGAGGAGAACGACGACGCGTTCGACGCGTTGGTGCGGGCGGCATTGGCTGCTGAGTCGAAGGCGTAAAGCAGGGGACGCAAAAAAGAAGCTATGATCGAGGTTCGCTCGATCATAGCTTCTTTTGTCGATAGTGGCAGCGCGACAAGACGTCGAAGCCGGCCTTGCGGTACAGCGCGAGCGCGGGAGCGTTGTCCTCGAGCACCTGCAGCCAGAGCGTCCGAGCGCCTTCGCCGGCCGCCCACGAGGAGAGCGCGCGGAGCAGCTGCGCCGCGGCCCCTTGCCGGCGGAAGGCCGGCGCGACGACGACGTTGCTGAGGCCGGCGAAGCCGCGCTCGGCGACGGCGGTAGCGAGGCCGACCGTCTCGCCGCCTTCGCGCGACGTCAGCCGCAGGAACGTCTTCGCGGGGCCGATCGCGCGGAAGATATGCGCGTACGCGGCGGCGCGGGCCGGCTCGAAGCCTTCGAGCCGAATGAAGTCCGCGATCCAGCCGTCGTCGGCGTCGTCCGCGAACCGCGCCTCGAAGCGCGCATCCGCCGGAAGGCGCTCCGGCGTCTCCGCCGCATCGCCCGTCATGAAGAAGCAAGGGAACAGCTTCTCGTACCCGGCGGCGGCGAGCGCTTCGTCGACGCCTGGGGGCGTCGCGTCGCTCACATAGAAGCACGACGGCATGCCGCGTCGGCGGTAGAATCGCTCGACCGCGGCGAGCCAATCGCCCTCGGGCGCCGCGCCGACCGTCCATGCGCTGTTCGCGCGCTTCGTGACGCCGAACGTGGCGCGCAACCGCCAGCCGCCGAGCGCCTGCACGGTGTACGGCGCCCAGGCGTTCGCCGCGAGCTCCTCGACGAGGCGCACCAGCTCGGCATGGCGTGAATCGGCGCCCTCCATCAAAACACCTTCGTCGTCCACGATTCGCAATTCCACACATCCGTCGCGACGTCGCGATAAAACTCCGGTTCGTGCGAGATGAGCAGGATGCTGCCCTTGTAGGCGATTAACGCCCGCTTCAGCTCGTCCTTCGCGTCGACGTCCAGGTGGTTCGTCGGCTCGTCGAGCACGAGCACGTTCGTCTCGCGGTTGATGAGCTTGCACAGCCGGACCTTCGCCTTTTCCCCGCCGCTCAGGACATCGATCTTGCTCTCGATATGCTTCGTGGTCAGTCCGCACCGGGCGAGCGCGGCGCGCACCTCGAATTGCGACATCGAAGGAAACTCGCTCCACACCTCGTCGATGCACGTGTTGCCGTTCGACGACTTGACCTCCTGCTCGAAGTAGCCGATGTGGAGGTAATCTCCCTTCTCGACTTCGCCGGACAGCGGGCGAATTTCGCCCAAGATGCTGCGCAGCAGCGTCGTCTTGCCGATGCCGTTCGCGCCTACCAATGCGATCTTCTGCCCGCGTTCCATGCGCAAATCGAGCGGCCGCGACAGCGGCTCCTCGTAGCCGATCACAAGGCCTCGCGTCTCGAAGATCAGCTTCCCCGACGTGCGAGCTTCCTTGAATCCGAACTGCGGCTTCGGCTTCTCCTTCGCGAGCTCGATCACTTCCATCTTGTCGAGCTTCTTCTGCCGCGACATCGCCATGTTCCGCGTCGATACCCGCGCCTTGTTGCGCGCGACGAAATCCTTCAAATCTTCGATCTCCTGCTGCTGGCGCTTATACGCGGATTCGAGCTGCTGCTGCTTCGCCTCGTACACGGTGACGAAGTGGTCGTAGTCCCCGACGTAACGGGTCAGCTCCTGATTCGCCATATGATAAATCAGGTTTACGACGGAATTCAGGAACGGGATGTCGTGGGAGATGAGCACGAAGGCATTCTCATACTCTTGCAAGTACCGCTTCAACCATTCGATATGCTTCTCGTCGAGATAGTTCGTCGGCTCGTCGAGCAGCAGAATGTCGGGCTTCTCGAGCAGCAGCTTCGCGAGCAGCACCTTCGTCCGTTGGCCGCCGGACAGATCGTGCACGTCCCGGTCGAGCCCGATGTCGTCGAGCCCGAGGCCGCGCGCGATCTCCTCGATCTTCGCATCGATCGCGTAGAAGTCGTTCGTCGTCAGCGTGTCCTGGAACGTGCCGACGTCTTCCAGCATTCGCTCCATCTCTTCCGGCGTCGCGTCGGCCATTGCCTCGTAGAGCCGGTTGATCTCCGCTTCCATGTCGAACAAATACTTGAACGCCGTACGGAGCGCGTCTCGAATCGTAGAGCCGCGGGTCAGGACCGCGTGCTGATCGAGATACCCGACGCGCACGTTGCGCGACCATTCGACCTTGCCCGCGTCCGGCTCGAGCTTGCCCGTCACGATGTTCATGAACGTAGACTTGCCTTCGCCGTTCGCCCCGATGAGGCCGATATGCTCGCCCTTCAGCAGGCGGAACGAGACGTCGTTGAAGATCGCCCGGTCGCCGAAGCCGTGGGATAAATTGCTAACCGTCAATATACTCATGGATCGCACCTTACCGTTTCGTCATTTTCGCAAATCATTCCTTGATTATAAAACGCGCCGCCCACTTGGCACAACGAATATTACGTTTGTCGAATGTTGGATGTGGATATGATAAAGGAGATATTTCCGGAAGGCGAGGCGAAAAGCGATGCAATCGTTGGGCAATTTGCATTTTACGATACTTCTGCTAGGCTCCTGGATCGTCATCGCCGTCGTATGGGCGCAGAAACGCCGGCTGTCGACCGACGTGATCCTATTCGTCTTTCTGCTTATGTCGATCTTAGAGTCGCTATTGTTCACGACGATGTCGATGGCGCTCGATTGGATCGAGCTGCCGAAGGAGAAAGAGCCGTTTTTCCATCATATTTTTATACGAACCGTTCTGCGACCCGTCCTGTATGTATTCGCCGTCTCGTGCTGGCTGCTCGGCCGCAGCCGGCTGTCAAGGTGGGGGGGCGTGGCGGTCGTCGTCCTCGCCCGAGTCGTCTTGCTGCAGGTCGCGATGTCGCTCGGCTGGGTCAAGCTGATTCACGTGAACGAATGGCATATGCTCGGGCTGGACATCGCGCTGGTCGCGTTCGCTTGCGCGGCGGCGACGGGCTTCATGCGGGTTACGCGACGGAAGGAGGAGACGATGTCATGGAGTGGAGCGCGAACGAATGGTTCGTCTTGACGGTGACGCTCACCGGCTGGCTGCTGACCTGGCTGCTGCCGCGTCGGTTCGACCGCAGCGCCACCGTCCTTTTCGTGCTGTTCGGGGCATACTTCGGGGTCGTGTTCGATCATGCGATGGCGGGCGCCCCTATAGATTTTTACGATATCAACGATTCTAAGGCTTTCGAATTCATGGACTTCGTCACCTACCTCATGTACGGTCCGATCAGTTACCTCTTCTTGTACGTCTACGACTGGCTGCGCGTGCCGGGCCGTCTCGCCCCGTTCTACGTGCTCGGTTGGACGGCGTTCGGCATGCTGGTCGAAGGCGCCGGCGCGCGATTCGGCGTGTTCAAGTATAAGAACGGTTACGACTTCGACTATTCCTCGCTCGTTTACTTCACGCTTCAGTTGTTCACGCTGGCGTTGTATTATTACATGAGAATGAGGAGCATCTCCCGGAGGAGCGAGGAGGAGCATGAAGAAGCGACATAGCCGTCGGGAAAAGGGCGCCGCGCTCGCCGCAGCGCTCGCCGCGCTCGCCTTGACGCTCTCCGCTTGCGCGAGCGCGAAGGAGGACGCCGTCGCGGAGCGAGCGTGTTACCCGGTCTCGCGCGTCGTCGACGGCGACACGTTCCGGATCGACGTCGGCGGCGGTCGCGACGACATCGTCCGCATGATCGGCGTCGACACGCCGGAGACGGTGAAGCCGAACGCGCCGGTAGAGTCGTACGGGCAGGAAGCGAGCGAATTCACGAAGAGGCTGCTGACGGGCAAGACCGCGTGCATCGAACGGGACGTCGGCGAACGCGATCGGTTCGATCGGCTGCTTGCATACGTCTATCTCGAGGATGGAACGTTCGTCAACGAGAAGCTCTTAGAGGAAGGCTTGGCGACGGTGCTGACGATTCCGCCGAACACGCGATACGAAGGCGAGCTCGCCGCCGCGGAGCGGGAGGCGCGGAAGGCCGGACGGGGTCTGTGGGCGGAAGAGCCGCGTCGTTAGCCGCAGAAGAGCGGCGCGGTAGACTTAGAATAACCTCGATATTAGCCGCATATAGGACGTCTTGGATCAGACCCGGGCGAAGCAGCGCTGGCCTCTTCGGAGTGCGCGCGATCGAAGACGGGTACCGTTCCGTCGCTTCTCCGGATGCTGCAATCCGGTTACGGCATCGGTTCGTCGACGGTACGAAGAACGGGCG
Source organism: Paenibacillus sp. (assembly GCA_031181325.1). Classification (GTDB taxonomy): domain Bacteria; phylum Bacillota; class Bacilli; order Paenibacillales; family YIM-B00363; genus Paenibacillus_AE. The sequence goes on along the minus strand of JAPSKX010000169.1, from coordinate 264 downwards.
AATGACCGATAGCGGCGGCGTTTCCGCTTGCATACCCTGTTGGGGTAAGCAAAAGGAGGTGAGGCGATCATGACAGCAGTTGGCGGTGCATTCACTTCCACGGGCGCGATTTTGGTCTTGTTCATTTTGTTGGTTATCATCAGCCGTACGATCGCAGGCGGGCTTTATTAAGAAGCCTTGTGCATTGATGCCTCGGGACGATCTCGTCCCGGGGTTTTCTTTGTTCGAGGATGTCGTCTGTTCATGCAATGAGGGGGAGTGAGG
>JAPSKX010000020.1 GCA_031181325.1 Paenibacillus sp. | reverse complement strand
TACGTGTTACTCACCCGTCCGCCGCTAACCTTGCCCCGAAGGACAAAGTCCGCACGACTTGCATGTATTAGGCACGCCGCCAGCGTTCGTCCTGAGCCAGGATCAAACTCTCCAAAAAGGGTAGTTCAACTGCGCTCATTACAAGCTAGCTTTATTACTTTAAGCATATGTGCTCATGTTCAGTTTTCAAGGAACAAGCTGTCGGCTCAAGGCCGGAAGACTAATGTACCACATCCGAAACTTCGTTGCAACCGGTAAAACTTGCCACCGTGTCGCCTCTTCATTTCGGCGACGCCGTTCTCACGACGACAAGCAATAATATATCACAGCCCAAATCTCGAAGTCAACACCTTAATCTCCTTAAACGATCACCAATAATTTCAACCCGACCAAAGCGGCCAACCCCGGCACGCCCAGCGCGGCGACGGTCGTCATCGTGACCATGTTGATCGGTAAGTGGAAGTGCGTATAGGGCTCGGCCAATCCGAGCAAATAGAGAAGTAGGCCCGCGACGACGACGTTGAGCGCGGCGGCCCCCAGCCAGCGGAATCCCAGGCGTTGGCGCAGAACGACCAGAAGAAGTCCGACGATCGAAGCGACGAATACCCAAAACCAAATCGATGTCATCATGTTCGCATCACCCCTTCAACGTAGCGCCTTTCCCCGCCGCCGAACGAATCGTGCTCGTCGAATTCGCATATACGCCGAACCCGGTCGCCTTCATCGCTTTCGCTTGTTTGAGCAGCATGCCGTACCGCTTCTCGGCCGTCTCCAGCGCGAAGATCGCGTAATCGATCTCGTCGTCGCCGAGCACATGATCGAGTCGATGCTGCGCGCACGCCCATTCCCGATGCGCGATGCGCAGCTCCCGGAGCAGCGCCTCGTGCTCGTTCCCGGCGGGCGGGAAGGCGTCGGGGCGTCTCCTTTTCCCCATGTTCTCGCGCACCCTGCTCCCTACATCCTTGACCTGATCCGTCCACCGCTTCCACATCGCTTGCATGTCCCGTCCCCCGTTATCTGGAAGATACCCGGACAATCCGGGCTCTATATAGATATAAGAACGAGCCTGCCGAAATAGAACCCTAACCTGTCCATACCGAACCGCGAACGCAAAAGAAGGCCCGAGGCGCTCCGCCCCGGGCCATGAACCGCGATAAGCCGTATCCGGCCGTCCCGCGCGTCTTCAATTCAATTCTCGTCTTCCTTCCAGCGCCTTCGACAATGTAACCTCGTCCGCGTATTCCAGATCGCCCCCGACCGGCAGGCCGTGCGCAATGCGCGTCACCTTCAACTGGAACGGCTTGACGAGCCGGGACAAGTACATCGCGGTCGCCTCTCCCTCGATATTCGGGTTCGTGGCGAGAATCAGCTCCTGTACCTCGTCGTCGGCGAGCCGCCGAAGCAGCTCCGCCACCCGAATGTCGTCGGGCCCGATGCCTTCCATCGGAGAGATCGCGCCTTGCAGCACATGGTACATGCCGTGATACTCCTTCGTCCGCTCCATCGCGACGAGATCCCGCGCCTCCTGCACGACGCAAATGACCGAGCGATCCCGCTGCTTGTCGGAGCAGACGCGGCACGGGTCCGTGTCCGTAATGTTGCAGCATACGGAGCAGTACAGCAGGTTACGCTTCACGTTCACGAGCGCCTTGGCGAAGTTCATCACGTCTTCTTCCTTCATCCGAAGGACATAGAACGCTAATCGAGCCGCCGTCTTCGGACCGACGCCGGGCAATCTGCTGAAGGAATCAATTAATTTCGCTATCGGTTCCGGGTAGAACAAAAAGAACGTCTCCTTAGAACAATCCCGGGATATTCATGCCGCCCGTGAATTTGCCCATGTCTTGGTTCGCCAGCTCTTCGGCTTTCGCGAGCGCGTCGTTCACGGCCGTCAAGACGAGATCCTGCAGCATCTCGACGTCGTCCGGATCGACCGCCTCCGGCTTGATCGTCACGGACAAGACGCTCTTCTGCCCGTTGACGACGACCGTTACGACGCCGCCGCCCGCCGTGCCTTCGATCGTCTTATGCGCAAGCTCCTCTTGCGCTTTCATCATCTGCTCTTGCATCTTCTTCACTTGCTTTAACATCTGGTTCATATTGCCGCCGCCGCCGCCGAAGCCGCCTCGATTTCCGCCCTTCATCATCGTACAGCACCTCACAGGAATAAGAATTTGATTGGTTTCGAAAATGCAGCTACTCTTTCACCACGACGAGGCCTTCGCCGAACACATCGATCGCCTCGTTGATCCAATCTTCCTTGTACTTCTTGCCGCCTTCGCCTTCCGCGCCGTCGTCCGGCGTCAGCTCCAGCACCTCCGGCGGCGCGGACGTGCCCGCGGCCGATTCCTCCGCCGCCTTCCAGTCCTTCAGCAGCATCGTCGCCAATCGCAACGGACGCCCGAACACTTCGGCCATCGCGCTCTCGATCAACTCTTTGTTCGCCGGCTTCTCGGTCGTATCCCGGTGGAACGTATTCTTGAACGCCACCAGCACGACGTCTTCCGTCGCCGACACCGGTTCGCCGTCGACGAGCCAAGCGTGTACCGTAATCTTCCGCTCCTTCACGCGTTGCAGCACCGCGGGCCATTCGCGCATCGCGAGCCGATACGGCTCGGATTCGCGCGAGGCCAGGAACGGCTGCAGCGCGGCGGGCGTCTTCATCGGCTTCGGCGGCGGCGGCGCGGGCTTCGGGGCAGCGGCGGGCGCCGATCCTCCCGCCGAGCCGCCGCCGTCCGCCGGCGCGGCCGGGCGCGACTCGAGCCGCTCCACTCGCGCCGCGAGCCGCCGCAGCTCCGCCGACAGGCCGCTCAGCTCGGCCCCGCTCGATGCGGCCGCCGCCACGCCGCCGGCAGCCGCCGAAGCCGCACCCGACGGCGCAGCCGCAGCCGCGCCCGGCCCCGGCGCGCACAGCTTCAGCAGCGCGACCTCGAGCATCGTCTGCGGCATCGCGGCGTATTTCATCTCACCGAGATAACCGTTCACGGTGTCGATCATCTGGAACAGCCGGTCGTTCGCGAACGCCGCCGCCACCGCCGAGAGCCGTTCCCGTTCGGCGGGCGCCAAGCGGTCGGTCACCGCATTGGAGCCCGGGACGAGCTTCACGAGCAGCAAGTCGCGCAGGTAGGACAAGAACCCTTCCAGGCACTTATCCGCGCTCTTCCCGTCCCGCATCAACTTATCCACGAAGTCGAGCACGAAGCCGACATCTTGCTTCGCTACCGCTTCGGCGAGCAAGCCGTACTGTTCGCCGGCGACGCCGCCGGTCATCGCGAGCACCTCGTCCGCCGTCACCCGCCCCGTCGCGAAGGACGTCGCTTGGTCGAGCAGACTGAGCGCATCCCGCATGCCGCCGTCCGACAGCCGGGCGATCAGCGCAAGCGCCTCCTCGTCGGCCTCGATGCCTTCGGCTTCGCAGATGCGGCGCATCCGACCCGCCTGCTCGACCGGCGTAATGCGCCGGAAGTCGAAGCGCTGGCAGCGCGAGAGAATCGTCGCCGGCACCTTATGCGGCTCCGTCGTCGCCAGTATGAACAACACATGCTCCGGCGGCTCTTCCAGCGTCTTCAAGAGCGCGTTGAACGCCTCCGTCGTGAGCATGTGCACCTCGTCGATGATGTACACCTTGTATCGAACCTCGGTCGGCGCATACTTCACCTTGTCCCGAATGTCGCGAATTTCTTCCACGCCCCGGTTCGAGGCCGCGTCGAACTCGCTGACGTCGATGCACGCGCCGGACGTAATCCGACGGCAAGCGTCGCATTCGTTGCAAGGCTCCGGCGACGGGCCGCGCTCGCAGTTGACCGCCTTCGACAAAATCTTCGCCGTACTCGTCTTGCCCGTGCCCCGCGGCCCGTTGAACAAATACGCGTGCGAAAGCCGGCCCTCGCGGATCGAATTCTGAAGCGTCTGCGTAATATGCTGTTGTCCGATAACGTCTTCGAACGTCTGTGACCGCCATGCGCGGTACAACGCCATGCGCGCCATACGCTTCCCCTCTGACTTCCTCGGTTGCCGCCGCCTGAGGCAGCGCTCCTCATGATCCATCTTATTATACCAGTTCGTCCGAGATCGCAACAGGGCGAGCGGCAGCCCGTCGTCCGGCGCGAAGCCGGTTTACTCCTTGGCGTAAGGGATCGAGACGACGAAGATCGTTCCGTACCCCTTCGACGACACCCGCAGCGTACCGCCTATATCGTGCACGATGCGCTGGCACACCGACAGGCCGAGACCGGTGCCTTCCTCCTTCGTGGTGAAGAACGGGTCGAAAATTTTATCGATCAAAAACGGCGGAATGCCGGGTCCGGTATCTTGAACGTAGACGTTCAACCGCTGCTCGGCTTTATCCGTCTTCTCGGTGATCGTGAGCGTACCGCCCTCGGCGGCCATCGCCTCGATGCCGTTCTTGCTGAGATTGATGAACACCTGCTTCAGCAGCTCCCGATCGGCGACGACCGGCGGAAGATCCAGCGCCGACCGGTATTCCACCGTAACGCCGTGCAGGATCGCTTCGTTGTTAATGATCGGCAGGATTTCCCGAATGACGGAGGCGACATCGGTTCGCGCGAACGTCGTATGCTTCGGCTTGCTCAGCAACAGAAACTCGCTCACCAAATCGTTGATCCGATCGATCTCGCTGAGCATCAGCTCCGCGTAACCGACCTCCTTCGTCATCCCCTGTTCTCCGAGGGATTTCTTAAACACCTGAAGGAAGCCCTTGATCGACGTCAGCGGATTGCGGATCTCGTGCGCCGTGCCGGCGGCGATCTGCCCGATCATGGCGAGCCGGTCGCTGCGCTGCACTTGCTGTTCGAGCGAGCGCAAGTTCGAGACGTCTTTGAAAATGACGTACGCGCCGGCGACCCGTCCCTCTCCGTCCCGCAGCAAGCTCGTGTCCATAATGAGCTCGAAGCGCTCTCGGTCGTTCGTCCAGGACACGGCGTGATTTTTCACCGTCATGCCGTCGAGCAGCGTGCGCTGCACGAATCGGTGCGGCACGGGAACGCCCTCGAACACGTCGTCCATCGACCGACCGATGGCCGTATCTCGGCGAAACCCGAGGATACGGCAAGCCGTGTCGCTGATCTCGACGAGCTCGAAGTCCGGATTGATGAGCAGTACGCCGAGATTGACGTCTTGCATGAAGGCGCCGGCGAACCGCTGCAGCAAGCTTAGCTTCGCATCGCCGTTCAGCCGATGCAGCGCCAAGACGTACCGCGCCGGCGCCGTTCCCTCGAGGCAGAACACCGCATATTCGGTCGTCAGGGATGCGCCGCCCGGCAATTTCAGCTCCAAGGTCGGCCTCGTCTCGGAAGCGGCGGCGGCCAGGACGTCGGCGAAAGCGGCGGGACGACCGATCCACCGGACGATCGGCTTGCCGGTCATATCCCCCGAATGCTGACCGAGGACCGAGGCCAAATCCGTCTGCGCATACAGGATATGGCCTTCATCGTCAAGAACCAGAAACAAGCCTTCGAAGATGCGCGTCAATTCATCCTTTCGATTCGTCGTTCGGATTGTCCACCGATGTGGTTCCAGCATGCCGAACACCGCCTTTTATTTAACCGGTTTCTTGTTACTTTTCGCCTCCCTTCGCGCCATTTCCTTCTACGCGCAAAGAAAAAACGCCCCGCCCGGTCGCGACGGAGCGCGGCCGAACGAAGCGTATGTATGCCTTAAAAATGAAGAGGCCGGGAACCCCGGCACATGAGACATCCTACTTACGGCTGCTTCCTTCCGGACCTGACCGGGTTCGTAGGCACCCATTGCGAGGGCCCCGACCGAACTTAAGTATACTTCATTCGCGGGGGAAATAGCAAGGCTTGTCCAAGCATTCCCTCCCCCGGTTATTCGAACCGGATTTGATAATCGTATCGCGGCGCGTTCCCTTTCAGGAGCAGATACGCGTCCGAGCGAATCGCGGCGGCTTCTTCCGGCGTAAGATCGTCCAGGTGGATCGTGACCGTGACGTTCGTGCCGCTCATGAGGATCGACGCCCTCTTGTCGAGATCCATCTCCCGCAGCGCTTGCCGCATCAGCTGACGGTCCTTCGAGTAATTATGATGCGACGGGTTCGTGCGGAAATTCGGATTGGAGTTGCTCATCCCGAGGTATCCGTCCTCCGCGTACCGGTTCGCCTCCATATGATTCGGCTCGCTTCCGCAGCCGGTAAGCGACAGCAAGCCGGTAAGCAGCAGCAAGGTCAGCGGGATCGCCGCTCTGTTTCGATTGCGCTTCATAAGAAGAAAGGCACCTCCTGCCGTTATCGTACCCGGCCGAGGCGCCTCCATATGCTTGGTAAAGATTAGATGCCGTATTTCTTCTTGAACTTGTCGACGCGGCCGCCGACATCCAAGAACTTCTGCTTCCCGGTGAAGAACGGATGGCAGTTGGAGCAAATTTCGACTCGAAGATTCGGCTTTACGGAGCCGGTTTCGAACGAATTGCCGCAAGCGCACGTTACCGTCGTCACATTATATTTCGGTTGGATCGCAGTTTTCATGTGGGAGTCCCCTCTTTCCGCCCTGAATCTATGGTCGATCCAGAGTAAAATTCATAGCGTATGTGATTATATCACGCACCGGCGCCGTTTGCAACAAGACAATATTCGACTTGTCAAGTCCTAGCCGGCACATGCGTATACGAGCCGATCTTCACGTCGGGAAGCTCCGCTTCGAGAATCTCGATCGCTTGCTTCATGCCGAGCAGCTCGCCCTGCGGCTTCGGGATGATCGCGAGGTAGCTCTCCGGATCGATGTTCAGGTTGCGCAGCTGGATCAGCTTCAGCTTCGTCCGGCGCGCGAACTCGATCATCGCCTCGAGCTCCTCCTCGCGATCGGTGACGCCCGGGAAGATCAAGTAATTGATCGACGTGTAGACGCCCTTGCTCTCCGCGTAGACGAGCGACTTCTCGACGTTCTTCAGCGTATAGCCGCGCGGCTTATAGTATGCGTTATAATGCTCGTCCAATGCGCTGATCGTACTGACGCGCATCAGGTCGAGGCCCGCGTCCACGATGCCGCGGATATGATCGCTGAGCCCCGCGTTCGTATTGATGTTGATATAGCCGAGGCTCGTCTTCGCCCGCACGCGCTTGATCGCCTCGATGATCGTCGGCGCTTGCGTGGCCGGTTCGCCTTCGCAGCCTTGCCCGAAGGAGATGATGCTCTCCGGCGTCCGAAGATGCTCGAGCATGATCTCCACGACTTCGTCCACCGTCGGCTTGAACTTGAGCCGCGTCTGCGGCGCCGGGAATCCGCTGTCGTCGGGCTGCTCCGAGATGCAGCCGAAGCAGCCTGCGTTACAGGAGAACGAGACCGGCACCGCCCCTTCCCACCGCTGCAGGAACGTGTTCGACGCCGTGAGACATTCGTATCCGAGCGCGCAGTGAGACAAGTGCTGGAACAATCGGTTGTCCGGGTACGTCTCGGTCAGCCGCTTAACGCCCGCTTCCAACAGATTCACGTCGCAGTTCTTCGGATTCCACCGCTCCGGATCGTCCGATTGCCGCGCCGCGACGTGGAAGCCGCCGTCCTTCCAGACGACGGCCGAGTAGCCGAACAACGGCAGCGGCTCCGCGCCCGGACGCTTCACATACCCGGGGAGCAGCAAGCGGGTGTAGCCTTGCGGCAGCAGGGCGCCGACCGCGAAGACGTCGCCTTCGTCGAGGCGCACCATCTCGCCCGTTTCGGCGTCCGCCGCGACGGGGCGCGTCCCCGGCAGCGACACGAGCGTCGCCCCTTCCGGAAGCGGAATGAGCTCCTCCTCCAGGATATCCGTGATCGCGTCCCCGCCGCGCCCGAGCGCGACGTAGTCGGGATGATCGTATACGTTGCCCTCCGCATCCGCGTAAACCAATTGCATGGAACCCTTCACCTTCTTCGTTACCTTCATCGTTACCTTCTTCGTTACCCTCTTCGTTGCGGCTTCGGGATCGTTACGTTCTCGGCTGCGTGCCGACGGCCGCGCTCGACTTGCGCGCGCCGGCGGACCGGGAGGCCGGGGAAGCGGAAGCCGCGGAGCCGGTAGCGCCCGCCGAGCTTGCCGTACCGGCGGCCGTTCCGCTCCTCGACGAACCGCCTGCGGCGGCGCTGCTGCGTTTCGTCTCGATCGTCTTCAGGAACTCTTCGTTCGTCTTCGTGTCCGCGAGCTTCTTCAGCAGCGCTTCCGTATATTCGTGCGAATCCTGCATCGACTTGCGGATCGCCCACACCTTGTCGAGCTCTTCCTTCGTCAGGAGCACTTCCTCGCGCCGCGTCCCCGACCGGCGAATGTCGATCGCCGGGAACACGCGTCGTTCGGCGAGCTTGCGGTCGAGATGCAGCTCCATGTTGCCCGTGCCCTTGAATTCTTCGTAGATGATATCGTCCATCCGCGATCCCGTCTCGACGAGCGCCGTCGCGAGAATCGTGAGGCTGCCGCCCTCTTCCACGTTGCGCGCCGCGCCGAAGAATCGCTTCGGGCGGTGGAACGCGGCCGGATCGACGCCGCCGGACAACGTGCGGCCGGACGGCGGCACGACGAGATTGTACGCGCGCGCAAGACGCGTAATGCTGTCGAGCAAAATGACGACGTCCTTCTTATGCTCGACTAGACGCAGCGCCCGCTCCAGCACGAGCTCCGCCACCTTGATATGATTTTCCGGCACCTCGTCGAACGTCGAAGAGACGACTTCCGCATCGACGGAGCGCTGCATGTCGGTCACTTCCTCCGGACGTTCGTCGATCAGCAAAATAAACAGCTTGATATCCGGATAGTTCTTCGAGATGCTGTTGGCGATCTTCTTGAGCAGCAGCGTCTTCCCGGCTTTCGGCGGAGCGACGATCAAGCCGCGCTGCCCGAGGCCGACCGGCGTGAACAGGTCCATCAAGCGGGTGGAAATTTCGTTAGGGGCGGTTTCTAAGACGATTTTCTCCTGCGGATACAATGGGGTAAGCGCGGGGAAATGAAGTCTTTCGGAGGCCGTCTCGGGGTCTTCCCCGTTGACCGCCGTCACGTGCAGCAGACCGAAGTAGCGCTCGCTCTCCTTGGGAGGCCGACACTTGCCCGACACCAGATCGCCCGACCGAAGATCGAACCTTCGAATCTGCGAAGCCGAGATGTAAATATCCTCGGAGCTCGGCAAGTAGTTGATCGGCCGGAGGAAGCCGAAGCCTTCCGGCAAAATCTCAAGCACGCCCTGCATGAACAACAGTCCCGATTTTTCCGCTTGGGCTCGCAGGATCGAGAACACCAGCTCTTTCTTCTTCATCTGCCCGTAATAAGGAATTTGATACGATTTCGCGAGCTTGTAGAGCTCCGTCAGCTTCATCGCTTCCAAGTCGGTCAGCGTTAGATCCGTACTCAAACAACCACCACATTTCTTATGAAAATAGCATTGCGTGAATCCTATCACTCAAGTTATAGACGAGAACGCTCGGTTCTATTCGCGCTCGAGCCACACTTCGGCGCCAAGGCGCGTCAGATTGTCCGTAAGCATGTCATACCCGCGTTGAATGTAATCGAATCCGGAAATCTCCGTCACCCCGCCGTTCGGAACCATCAGTCCCGCGACGAACAACGACGCGCCGGCGCGCAGGTCGGTCGCCCGCACCTTCGCTCCGTTCAACACGCTCTTCTGGATGATGGCCGAACGCCCTTCCACGCGGATGTTGGCGCCCATGCGCTGCAGCTCCGGTACGTGCTTGAAGCGGCTGCTGTAGACGTAGTCCGTCAGGATACTGACGCCGTTGCCGCGCGTCAGCAGGCTCGTCATCGGCGATTGCAAATCCGTCGCGAACCCCGGATAGACGAGCGCTTTCACGTCGATGTGCGCATAATCCGGCTGTCCGACGACGCGAATCGCTTCGTCCATCTCGTACACGTGCGCGCCCATCTCTTGCAGCTTCGCCGTGAGCGCCTCCATATGCTTCGGGATGACATTGTCCACCAGCACATCGCCGGACGTCGCCGCGGCAGCGATCATATACGTACCCGCTTGAATGCGGTCCGGGATGATCGAATGCCGACAGCCGTGCATCTCCTTGACGCCTTCGATCCGAATCGTTTCCGTGCCCGCGCCTTTGATCCTCGCGCCCATGGAGCTTAACAAGGTTGCCACATCTATGATTTCAGGCTCTTTCGCCGCGTTTTCGATAATCGTGACTCCGCTCGCGCGAGCGGAAGCTAACATAATATTAATGGTCGCGCCGACGCTGGCGACGTCCAGATAAATCTTAGCGCCTCGCAGCGACTTCGCCGCGATATGGTAAGAGCCGTGCTCGTTCTCGACGGATGCGCCGAGCGCTTCGAATCCCTTGATATGCTGATCGATCGGGCGAGGCTCGAAGTTGCAGCCGCCCGGCATGCCGATGAGCGCTTCGCCGAATCGGCCCAGCAGGGCGCCCATTAAATAATACGAAGCCCGAAGCTTCTTGACGTTCCCGTTCGGAAGCGGCTTCGATCGCAGTCCGCTGGGATCGATCGTCATCTGTCCGTCCCGATACTGCACCTTCGCGCCCAGCTCCTCGAGCAATTCCGCGTAGATGGCGACGTCGCTGATATCGGGCAGATTGTCCAAGACGACGGTCGTCTCGGCGAGAAGCGCCGCGGGAATGAGCGCTACCGCGCTGTTCTTGGCGCCGCTGATCGTTACCGTTCCGCGCAGCGGCCGTCCGCCGGCGATCATGAGCTTATCCGTCATTCGTCATTGTTCCCCCTGCTCGAATAAAAACCCGCCGCTCCCATGATTCGGCGAGGTTTCCGGTTAGAAAAAAAAGAGACAGGGAAACCACTCGGCGCCGGAATGGTCCGTCGAATGAATTTCCCCGCTTCGCCTGACGCTTGTTTCGTTGCTTACGCCTGGTTGCTGCTGCCGAACAATTGAATCTTCGAACGGACGACCTCGACCATGGCGTTCTTCGCCGGCGTGAGGTATTTCCGCGGATCGTATACCTTCGCGTCCTTGTTCAGCACTTCGCGGATCGCGTCGGTGCATGCGACTTGATTTTCCGTGTTGACGTTGATCTTGCCGACGCCGGCCGCGATCGAGAGACGAATCGCCTCGTCCGGCACGCCCGAACCGCCGTGCAGCACGATCGGCACCGGAATGGCCTTCGCCACTTCCTCGATGATGTCGTAACGGATCTTCACTTCGCCCTTATACATGCCGTGCGCCGTGCCGACCGCGATCGCGACGCAATCGACGCCCGTCTCCTCGTAGAAGCGAATCGCTTCTTCCGGCTTCGCCAACGCGGCATCCGCCTCGTCGACGCTGATATCGTCTTCGACGCCGCCGATCGTGCCGAGCTCGCCCTCGACGGACACGCCCATCGCGCGAGCGGCCTTCACGACTTCCTTCGTCAGGCGGATGTTGTCTTCGAACGAGTGATGCGAACCGTCGAACATGACGGACGAGAAGCCCGCGCGAATACACTTCATCGCGACTTCGAACGTGCTGCCGTGATCAAGATGAAGCGCGATCGGCAGACCCGATTGCTTCGCCGCGGCTTCCGCGATCGCGACCGTATACTCGATGCCCATATATTTCAACGCGCCTTCGCTCACGCCGAAAATAAACGGGGATTTCTCCGCCATAGCGGCTTCCGTAATGGCTTTCGCAAACTCCAGATTGTTCATGTTGAACTGACCGACGGCGAACTTGTTGGCTTTCGCCTTCGGTAGAAATTCATTCATTGAAACAAGCGGCACAAGTATAACCTCCCTAGTATGTATCTCCTATTCGAAGGCCGTGCCCGAAGCACGCAATACTTGTCCGTCGGACGCGACCCGAAGCAAATTATAACACAATCGCGCCGCGAATGGTATGGACGGAAATCGCCGCGTTCCTTCTTACTTCTCCATCGCGAGGCGCGAGGACGATCGGCCGCGGAGCTGATCGTTGACCGCCGTGCGCAGCTCGTCGATATCGAACGGCTTCGTGAAGTGCATGAGCGCTCCCGATTCCGTCGCTTCCTTGATCATGTCGAGCTCGCCGTAAGCCGTCATCATGATCACCTTGATGCCGGCGTCGATCTTCTTGATATGTTTCAGAATTTCCAACCCGTCCATGCCGGGAATCTTCATGTCTAAGAGCACGAGATCCGGCTTATCGTTCCGTACGATGTCTAAGGCGAGTTTACCGTTGGAGGCTTGATACGTCTTGTAACCTTCGCTGCTGAAAACTTCCGTGAGCAACACGCGGATGCCATTCTGATCGTCCACGATGAGTACTTTGTTGTTAGGCATAATGGCTTCTCCTCCCGTCGTCAACCCCAAGACTGGAAGGTTGACAATCCGACTGTTACCCAATATAGTTCGCGCCCCGGACACATATTCCTTCTGTGTTTTTCAAAAAAACCGCTCATTTTCCATAGATGGAAAAAAGGTCGCCGCCATGCGACAAAATCCGCTACGGGGCAACCTTTTTCTACATTAAATTATTGCTGCATCCGGAGCGCCGCGCTCACGAACTCGCGGAACAACGGCTGCGGACGGTTCGGGCGGGACGTGAATTCCGGATGGAACTGCACCGCGAGGAACCATGGGTGATCGGGCAGCTCGACGATCTCGACGAGGCGCCCGTCCGGGGACGTGCCGGAGAAGCGAAGGCCGGCCGCCTCCATGCGATCCCGGTACGCATTGTTGAATTCGTAGCGATGGCGGTGGCGCTCGTAGACGAGCTCGTCGTTGTAGCACTGCGCCGCGAGCGACGACTCGTCCAGCTTGCATGGATACAAGCCGAGGCGCATCGTGCCGCCGAGGTTCTCGATATCCTTCTGCTCCGGCAGCAGGTCGATGACCGGGTACGGCGTCGCCGCGTGAATTTCCGAAGAATTCGCGCCGCGTAAACCCAGCACGTTGCGCGCGTATTCGATCACCGCGACTTGCATGCCGAGGCAGATGCCGAAGAACGGAATCCGCTGCTCCCGCGCGTATCGAATCGCCGCGATCTTGCCTTCGATGCCTCGGTCGCCGAAGCCGCCCGGCACGAGCACGCCGTGCACGCCCGCGAGCAGCTCCTGCACATTGTGGTCGTACACCTCTTCGGCGTTCACCCAGCGGATGTTCACTTCCGTGTTGGCGTCGATGCCGGCATGGCCGAGCGCTTCGACGATGCTAAGATACGCGTCGTGCAACGCGACGTACTTGCCGACGATGGCGATCTCCGTCCGGTGCTGCAGCGTCTTCACGCGGCGCACGAGATCCTGCCACTCGGTCATGTCCGCCGCCGGCACGTCGATGCCGAGATGGCGCAGCACGATGTCGTCGAGCCGCTGCGCCTGCAGCATGAGCGGCACCTCGTACAGCGTCTCGGCGTCGATGCACTCGACGACCGCGTCCGAGTCGACGTCGCAGAACTGCGCGATCTTCCGCTTCATGTCGTCCGCGAGCGGATGCTCCGTCCGGCAGACGATCACGTGCGGCTGAATGCCGATGCTGCGCAGCTCCTTCACGCTGTGCTGCGTCGGCTTCGTCTTCACTTCGCCCGCCGCCTTCAGGAACGGGATCAGCGTCACGTGAATGTACATCACGTTCTGGCGGCCGATGTCGTTCTTCATCTGACGGATCGCCTCGAGGAACGGCAAGCTCTCGATGTCGCCTACGGTGCCGCCGATCTCGGTGATGACGACGTCCGGCTGCGTCTCGCGGCCGGCGCGCAGAATGCGCTCCTTGATTTCGTTCGTGATATGAGGTATGACCTGGACGGTGCCGCCCAAGTATTCGCCGCGCCGCTCTTTCGTAATGACGGAGGAATAAATCTTGCCCGTGGTGACGTTGCTGTTCTTGCTCAGGTTAATGTCGATAAATCGTTCGTAGTGGCCGAGATCGAGATCCGTCTCCGCGCCGTCGTCCGTCACGAACACTTCGCCGTGCTGGTACGGGCTCATCGTGCCCGGGTCGACGTTAATGTACGGATCGAACTTCTGGATCGTGACCTTCAGCCCCCGGTTCTTCAACAGACGGCCGAGCGACGCCGCGGTGATGCCCTTCCCGAGGGACGATACGACACCTCCGGTTACGAAAATATACTTCGTCATGACGCGATTCCTCCTAAGACGCAACCTCTGGCGAGGCGAAATTTACGAATTTTCCGCTTAATAAACAAAGAAAAAGTGACACCCGCGGGAGCGGGGCACTTTATCATGTAACCAATATCCGGCTGAAGCCCAAAAGATAGTTTACCTTGCCAAGAGGAGCATGTCAATACATCCCCCTCTTGGAAGAACCGTCGGGTTTCCCCTTCGCTTACTTGTCGTCGTCGGCCTCGAAGTCGTCGTCGAAGTCGTCGGCCGCATCGTCCGCGTCGTCTTCCTCCGCGTCCTCGTCGAGGTCGGCGTCGTCCTCCGCGTCGTCGTCGTCCAGCTCTTCTTCGACCTCTTCCTCTTCTTCCTCGATGAACTCGTCGCGATCCTCGTCCAGCGCGTCGAAATCCTCGCCTTCCTCGCGATCGCCGTCGTAGGTTTCTTCTTCTTCCTCCGTGTACAGGTCGTCGTCGTCGTCGTCCTCGTCGTTGATGATGCGCGGACGCTTCGCGCCGCCGGCGACCGCTTCGTCGCCCTTCTCGACCGGATACCAGCGCTTCAGGCCCCACAGATTCTGACCGACGCACGCGAAGCGGCCGTCGATGTTGATCTCCGTATATACCTGCGCCATGACTTCCTTCGCTTCTTCCTCGGAGAGACCTTTGAACTTCGCGATTTCCCGCATCAGATCCCGATAATAATACGGCGTATTGGCCGCCTTTAAGATTTCAAACGCCACGTCGACCATCGGAATCTCCTTCGCCTGGTCGGGCGTAAACTTCAGCTTGTACTCGCTCACGGTATGCACAACCCTTTCGGTTCTCTGGCACGACGCAGGCGCCGGGCGGAAGAGAATATGTATACTGCTACCCTTTCCATTTTCACATCTTAGTAAAACCTATTTTTTAGAAAAAAGCAACTGGCCTCCCCCCGGAAAAACGGCGGAGGCGAAGGGAATATCCCTTCGCCTTGACTGTATCCGCTTCGCCGGCGCCCGAGCGGGCCGCCGGCGTCCGGGAATCGGGAGTTTCTCAACTCTCTCCTTATTGTATGACGCGCCGCGCCGGGCGCTACGTATTCTCGCCCATTTCTCGAAAAAACGGCGAACGCTCATCCCTCCGTCCCCGCGAACTCATACAATGTGACATTCCTTTCCCTGTGAGCAATTACGGAAAGAAGCTACATCGCGCGTTGGGGGGAAAGCACATGGAAGCCGTTGTCTTCGTGAAAATGCTCCATCAGGCGTTATCCCGCCATAAAGGAGGCTCCGGACGTCAGATCCTCCGTTTGGGTAACGCCGCCGACTACGCGCGCATCGCCAAGACGATCCAACAGTCCAAGGGCGTCTTCCGCAAGCTCGCGTCCGTCCGGCCGCTGCCGCTCATCCATGCGTTCTCGTACCGAGGCGCCTTGCCTTCCGCCTTCCTTCGGCGCTTCGCCGGCTTCGTCGCGGTAGAGGAGGACGTCGCCGTGTCGGTCCATGCGCTGCCGAAGCAAGGCTCCGGTTCGGCGATCGCCCCGAGCCGCGTCAAGCGGCCGTTCGTCCCGACCGGCGTCCGCGCCGTGCGCGCGCCCGCCGTCTGGAAGCATTCGCTCGGCGACCGCGTCAAGATCGGCGTCATCGACACCGGCGTCGACTTCCACCACCCGGATCTCGCGCCGGTCCTCTCCCGCGGCGTCAATCTGGTTCACCCGCGCACGCCGCCGTTCGACGACAACGGGCACGGCACGCATATCGCCGGCACGATCGCGGCGACCGGCCGCTTCGCCATGACGGGCATCGCGCCGCACGCCGTCCTCCTGCCGGTCAAGGCGTTCGACCACGAAGGCTCGGCGTTCGTGTCCGACATCATCAAGGGGATCGACTGGTGCGTGCACCATGGCGTCCATATCATCAATATGAGCTTCGGCATGAAGCAGCGCAGCGAGTCGATGCTGGAAGCGGTCAAGAACGCGAAGCGCTCCGGCGTCATAATCGTCGCTTCGTCGGGCAACGACGGGCGGCGCGGCTTCATCGACTACCCCGCGCGGTTCCCGCAGACGATCAGCGTCGGCGCGATCGACGCGAAGGGCGGCATCGCCCCGTTCAGCAACCGGGGCAAGCGCATCGATGTGTTCGCGCCGGGCGAGAACGTGCTGTCGACGTGGCCGAAGGGGCGCTACCACGAGATGAACGGCACGTCGATGGCGACGGCTCACGTCACGGGCGTGCTCGCGCTGGCGATGGCCGCGCGGCCGAGCATGACGCCGCTGCAGGCGAAGCGGCTCGTCGCCGCGGCGCAGACGCCGCTGAAGCTGCCGAAAAAAGCGGCCCGTTATCCGGGCCGCCTCGATGCGGTGCGCGCCTTCCGGCACTTGAAGAAGTAGGCGCTCCCCGGCCGTTACATCCGGTCGGGGGCATGCACGCCGATGAGACGCAGCGCGTTCGCGAACGTGTGCTTCAGGGCGAGGAACAACGCGAGCTTCGCCCGCGTCTCCGCCTCGTCCTCGGTCAGCACCCGCTCCGCCTTATAGAAGCTGTGGAACTGAGAAGCCAGCTCGAAGACGTACCGTACGACGCGGTGCGGCGACATCGACTCGGCCGCCTCGACGACCTCCGCCGGGAATTCGCCGATCTTGCGAAGCAGATCGTACGCCGCTTCCGACGCGAGCGGCGACAGGTCGACGCCGTCGGTCGACGACGGCACGACGACGCCCTTCTCCTCCGCTTGGCGGAATACGCTGCAGATGCGCGCATGCGCGTATTGTACATAGAACACCGGATTTTCGTTCGATTGGGACACGGCGAGGTCCATGTCGAAGTCGAGGTGAGAGTCGGTGCTGCGCATCGCGAAGAAATACCGCGTCGCGTCCACGCCGACTTCGTCCATCAGATCTTCCATCGTGACCGCCTTGCCGGTCCGCTTCGACATCTTGACCTTCTCGCCGCCTTGGTACAAGCTTACCATCTGCGCGATAAGCACCGTCAGCTTCGCCGGGTCCTCGCCGAGCGCCTCCATCGCCGCCTTCATGCGCGGCACATAGCCGTGGTGATCGGCGCCCCAGATGTTGATCATGCGATCGTAGCCGCGGCTGTACTTGTTCAGATGATACGCGATATCCGGCAGCAAGTACGTGTACGAGCCGTCGTTCTTGATCAGAACGCGGTCCTTGTCGTCGCCGAACGGCGTCGTCCGCAGCCACGTCGCGCCTTCGTGCTCGAAGATGTGCCCGTTCTCCCGCAGCTTCGCGAGCGTCGGCGCAATGAGGCCGTCGGTATAAATCGACGTCTCGCTGAACCAGCTGTCGAAGCGGACGCGGAACCGCTCGAGGTCGCGCTTGATCTTATCGAGCTCGCGCTCGAGGCCGTACCGGCGGAAGAAGGCGAACCGATCGGCGTCCGGCAGCTTCAGCAGCTCGTCGCCTCTCGCCTCGGCGAGCTCGCGGCCGAACGTCACGATGTCCTCGCCGTGATAGCCGTCCTCCGGCATCGCCGCCTCTTGCCCGAGCGCCTGCTTGTATCGCGCTTCGATCGAGTACGCTAGATTCGCGATCTGATTGCCCGCGTCGTTGATGTAATATTCGCGGTCGACTTGGTAGCCTGCGAAGTCGAGCACGTTGCACAGCGCGTCCCCGACGGCCGCGCCTCGGGCGTGGCCGAGATGGAGGCTGCCCGTCGGGTTCGCGCTGACGAACTCGACCTGCACCTTCTTGCCGCCGCCGAAGCTCGTCCGCCCGTAGTCCTCGCCCTGGCGAACCGCCTCGACGACGATCTCGCGCAGGTACGACTTGTCCATAAATAAGTTAATGAAGCCCGGGCCCGCGATCTCGGCGCGTTCCACGCCGGCCGCCGCGCCGTCGAGCGCCGCCAGCAGCGCTTCGGCGATCGCCCGCGGCGGCTTCTTCGCCGCCTTCGTCATTTGCATCGCGACGTTCGTCGCGAGATCCCCGTGCGCCTTCTCCTTCGGCACCTCGAGCGTAATGACCGGCAGCTCCGCCTCCGAGACGAGCCCTGCGCTCAACGCCGCCTGCCGAAGCGCCTCGGTCACCTTCCGTTTTTGCAGCTCCAATGCGTTCATCTTGCTTCCTCCGCCTCCTGCACGTCCAAGTTCGCTTGAAACCGTCCCGCTTCCGCGCCGCCGACCCATAGCTCGTATTCCCATGCGGCGGTGCCGAGCCCGTCCGCGAAGCGGACGTCGACGCGGCTCGTACGCGTCTCGAGCGGGAACGCGCCTTGCGCGGTTTCGTAATAGCCGACGGCGAGACCGTTCGGCACGAATCGCTGCTCCGCGCGCACCGCGCCTTGGCGCAGCACGGCGATGCCGCCGGCGCCGAGCTTCACGATCGTCGTGACGCCGGCGAGATCCCGGGACGTCTCCTTGTATCGAATATACGTATGACCGCGCCGTACGTACGCTTCGCCGTCCGTATCGACGACGTGTTCTTGTCCGTCGTTTACGGTGGTCAACCGAACGCGGACGTTCCGTTTGTGTTCATTCATGGTTTTCAGTGTACTCCAACGCTCTTCCCCTTTGCAACCAGGGCGGACGCACGCGAAGAGCCCATCGGCGGGCGAACGGCGTCCCGAATCGAGGGATGCCGTCCGCGGGAGGCGCGACGGGCTGCTGCAAGGTGCTTCCGATTATTCGTGCTTCAGGACGGCGACGCCGTTCGGCTCGAGACGCAGCGCTTCTCCGGCGGCGTATGACGTTCCGGCGAGCGTGTCCGTATAGCGTCCCTCCGGCAGGCGAACGTCCGCCGCTTGACCCGAGTGGTTCAGCAGGAACGTGAACGTGCCGTTCGCTCCGCTGCGGACCGTCGCCTCTACGCCCTCCGGCGCTTCGATCGCCGGCTTCAGACCGACTTCGGCGGCGAGGCCCGCGACGAGCGCGTCGAGGAACGGCTGCTCGGCGAACGTGCCCACATGCACCGCGCTGCCCCTGCCGAAGGCGTTCGCCGTAACGGCCGGCCGGCCCGCGTAGAAGTCGTCCGCGAACGTCGCGAGCGCTTCGGCGCCTTCGAGGCGGATGACGTCCGCCCAGAGCTCCGCGCTCCACTCGCCGCGGAGCCACGCCTTCGCGCCGGTCGAGCGGATCCGGTTCGAAGCGCCCGGCGCCATGGCGTCGAACTCCTCGACCGTCAGACCGAGCAGCTTCCGCAGCGGGGCCGGGTATCCGCCGAGATGGACGCGGTCGTTCTCGTCGACCATGCCGCTGAAGAACGTGGTCAGCAGCGTGCCGCCTTGTTCCACATAAGATTCTAGGTTGGCCGCCGCCTCGGCGGTCGTCATGTAGAGCGCCGGCGCCGCCACGAGTTTATATGCGCTTAGATCGTCCGTCGGCTTCACGAAGTCGACCCCGATGTTCGCGAGGTGCAGCGCCCGGTACACCGCCTCGACCTGCTCAACGTATTTCACGTCGGCGCTCG
This sequence comes from Paenibacillus sp., assembly GCA_031181325.1. Classification (GTDB taxonomy): domain Bacteria; phylum Bacillota; class Bacilli; order Paenibacillales; family YIM-B00363; genus Paenibacillus_AE. The sequence continues at coordinate 24,710 of JAPSKX010000020.1, read as the reverse complement.
GCTTCGACGGCAGCTCGAGCGCCCGCCAGTTGTCCCAATCGAACGCGATCGCCGCTTGCGCTTGGACTCTGCTGCCGACGACGGCGTCCAGCCGCTTCAGCTCCCCCCCGAGCCGCTCGACCTCGCGGAAGATGCGCGTCTCCTCGCCGCCGTGGGGCACCATCGCGCCGTGCCACTTCTCCGCGCCGGCTCGCGACTGCCGCCACTGGAAGAACAGGATGCCGTCGCCGCCGTGCGCGATCGTCTGGTAGCTCCACAGCCGCATGACGCCCGGCCGCTTCAGAGCGTTGCGCGGCCGCCAGTTGACCTGGCCCGTCACCTGCTCCATCAGGAGGAACGGCTGTCCGCCCCGCAGGCTGCGCATCAGGTCATGCGCCATCGCCGCATGGACCGGACGTCCTTCGTGCGGGTCCGGGTAGCTGTCCCACGTCACGACGTCGAGATGCGGCGCCCACTTCCAATAATTCAGGGGCTTGAAGAAGCCCATGAAGTTCGTCATGACCGGAACGTCGGGCGTGACTTCGTTCAGGATTTCCTTTTCCATGAGATACAGCTCTAAGATGCAATCGTCCATGAACCGCGCGTAATCGAGCTCCTGCCCCGGGTTCGGGAACGTCGGCGTATGCTTCGGAAGCGGCACTTCGTCCCACGCGGCGTACCGCTGGCTCCAGAACGCGGTGCCCCACCGCTCGTTCAGCTCCTCGATCGTGCCGTACCGCGCTTTCAGCCATTCGCGGAACTTCCGCTCGGAGATGTCGCTGTAATCCCGCTGTACATGGCAGGCGTATTCGTTGTTGACGTGCCACATCTCGAGCGCCGGATGCTCCTTGTACCGCTCCGCGAGCTTCCTTACGAGCGCCGACGCGAACTTGCGGTAGATCGGGCTGTTCGGGTTGTAATGCTGGCGGGAGCCGAACCCGTAGGGCACGCCGTTCTCGTCGATCGCAAGCGATTCGGGGTAGTTCTTCGCCATCCACGCCGGCGGGCTCGCCGTCGCGGTCGCCAGGTCCGCCCGGACGCCCCGCTCGTGCAGCAAGTCCATCAGCCGATCGAGCCACTCGAAGTCGTACGTCTCTTCCGTCGGCTGCAGCTTCGCCCAGCTGAATATGGCGACGCTCGCCATATTCACGCCCGCCTTGTTCATGAGGCGCATATCGTCGGCCCATACGTCCTCGGGCCATTGATCGGGATTGTAATCCCCGCCGTACCACATGCTTCGCTGCTTGTAAGCCATTGCCGCGCACACCCTTATCGTGGAAAATAGTAGTATACGCGTATCATAGCCTCGGATCGACGCGGTATCAATCGCATTATTTTCTTGTTAGTATAACAATATGAAGATCTTCGGATGGGGGTCGGAGCGGATGGACATACGAGATACGAACTACTTTCCGGTGTTGACCGAGTTGGAGCTGCAGCTGCCTATGTATTTGACGAGCGCGGGCGGATGGGTCAATCAGGACCGGATCGACCGGGCGGAGGGGTACTTTTCGTTCCAGTGGCTGCAGTGTTTGGGCGGGGTCGGGAGGCTCGAGCTCGGGGATACGGTCGCCGACATCGCCGAGGGACAGGGCATGCTGCTGTACGCGCGCGTTCCCCATCGGTATTACCCCGTACAGGAGCCGTGGAGCGTGAAGTGGGTGACGTTCCAAGGCAGTCTCGTGCCCGAGCTGCTCGAACGGCTGCAGCTGCGCGAATCCGGCGTATTTACGGTGTCCGAGCCGGAGGAGCTGCACGAGCAGCTGGAACGCGCGCAGCAGGTCATGGCCGGCGGCGATCCGCTGCGGGGGTACGAGGGGTCGGCGCTGCTGTACCGCCTGCTGCTCGATCTCTCGAAGCGGGCGTCGTTCAAGGCCGGCGGCTCCCGTCAGCAGCATCTGCAGAGCATCGCGCCGATGCTGCGGCTCATCGAGGAGCGGTACGCCGACGACTTGTCGCTGGACGACCTCGCCGGCTCGCTCGGCGTGACGCCGCAGTACGCTTGCGCGCTGTTTCGGCGTTCGTTCGGCATGCGGCCGTTCGAGTACGTGGCGAAGCATCGGCTGCGCCGCGCCAAGGAGCTGCTGATCGCCGACATGTCGCTCGCCGTCGCGGAGGTCGGCCGACGCGTCGGGTACGCGCACACGAGTTACTTCATCAAGCTGTTCAAGCAGCAGGAGGGCATGACGCCGAGCCAGTTCCGGCAGTTGTTCTTGGGGTGAACCGGTCCGCCGATTTAGCCTCACTTTTGCGCTTATTATGGCAGTTCCGGCGGACTTCGCCGAATTAGCCTCATTTCTACGCTTGTTTCGCGCGCTACCCCGGCTTCCGCCGCCTTCGGTACAGCTGTGCCGCGACATACGCCGCGACGGCCAGTCCGACCGCGGCGCCGAAGTAGACCAAGTATCGCTCGACCAGCGCGAATACCGCCTCCCACCGCTCGCCGAACGCGTACCCGATCGCGATGAACGCCCCGGTCCAGCAAGCGGCTCCGGAATACGCGTAGATCGCGAACGTGCGGTACGGCACCCGCAGCATGCCGACGGCGTACCCCGCGAATTGGCGCACGCCGGGGAGGAAGAAGCTGGCGAATAAAAATCTATTGCCGTAACGCTCGTAATAGCCCCGCGTCTTCTCCAGCACCTCGGGGCGAATCATGAGCCGCTTGCCGAACCGGTCCAGCAGCCTCGCCCCCGCTTGATACCCGATCGCATACGTCGCGGTCACGCCGATCGACGCCCCGAAGAACGCCGCCGCGATCGCCGCGATCGGCGCGAGCGTCCCTCGGGAGATCAAATATCCCGTGTACGCGAGCGTCGTCTGCCCCGGCGGCAGCGGCAACGCGATGAAATCGACCGGCAGGCCGATCAACAGCACCAAATACCCGTATTGATCGAACACCCGCTCCAACCACGCCAACGCCTCCAACGTCATTCCGCCTCCGATCCGTCGCACGCCGTCATTCCGTTCCGGCGCTGCGCTTCGTCATTCCGAGAGATCGACTCTCCCCATTATCCGGGTCGCTCGCTATTCCCCATTATTTCGCGAATCGCGCAGCCGGCGCCATCGTTCGAGGTCGAGCGGACGCCCGGACTATAGTCTTGCGTGCACGAAAAAAACGGCCCGCCTCGCCCAAGCCGAGGGGGCCGTCACCTTATTTCAAAAAGCCGAGCAGCATCTCGCGGATGAGCTTCGCGGCGACGATCGGCGTCTGCTCCGTCGGATCGTAGATCGGCGCGACCTCGACGAGGTCGAAGCCGACGACGTTCGCGCCGGAGCCCGCGATCGCGTGCACCGCGGCGAGCAGCTCCTTCGACGTAATGCCGCCCGCCTCCGCCGTGCCCGTGCCCGGGGCCGCCGACGGGTCGAGCACGTCGATGTCGATCGTCACGTACACCGGCTTGCCTTCGAACTCGGGCAGCACCTTCTGCAGCGGCTCCAATACGTCGAACGGGAAGAAGTTGACGTTCTCGCGGCCCCACGCGAATTCCTCGCGCATGCCCGAGCGGATGCCGAACTGGTATACGTTCTTGCCGCCGATCAGGTTCGCGGCTTTGCGGATCGGCGTCGAATGCGACAGCGGCTCCCCTTCGTACTGTTCCCGAAGGTCCGCGTGCGCGTCGATGTGGATGATCTTCAAATCCGGGTATTTCGCGAACACCTCGCGAATGACCGGCCACGACACCAGGTGCTCGCCGCCGAGGCCGACCGGCACCTTGCCGTCGTTCAGCAGCCGCTGCACGTACTCGCCGATCAGGTCGAGCGAGCGCGCCGCGTTGCCGAACGGCAGCAGCAGGTCGCCCGCGTCGAAGTACCGAACTTCCTCGAGATGCTTGTCCAAGTAAGGGCTGTACTCCTCGAGACCGATCGACGAGCGGCGGATCGCCGCCGGACCGAAGCGGGAGCCCGGGCGGAACGATACCGTATAATCCATCGGCATGCCGTAGATGACCGCCTGCGCCGATTCGTAATCCTCGGAGCTTAAGATGAAGACGTTGCCCGAATACGCTTGATCGATTTTCATTTCACCAGGTCCTCCACGAACTTCGGCAACACGAACGCCGCCGCGTGCAGACGAGGCGTGTAATACTTCGTCTCGAACTCCGGGATCGACGAGACCGCTACTTCGAGCGGATCGTACTTCTTGCTGCCCATCGTGAACGTCCAGAGACCGCTCGGGTACGTCGGGATGTTGGCGCCGTACACGCGAACGATCGGGAAGATTTCCTTCACGTCGCGGTTGACCGTCTGAATGAGGTCCGCCTTGAACCAAGGGTTGTCCGTCTGCGCGACGAAGATGCCGTCCTCCTTCAGCGCCTCGTAAATTCCTTGATAGAACCCCTTGGAAAACAGCTCGACCGCCGGACCGACCGGCTCCGTCGAGTCGACCATGATGACGTCGTACGCGTTCTTATGCTGCGCGATATGCATGTACCCGTCGCCGACGATCACTTCGACGCGCGGGTTGTCCAGCTCGCCCGCGATCGTGGGCAGGTACTTCTTCGAATATTCGATAACCTTCCCGTCGATGTCGACGAGCACGGCCTTCTTCACCTTCGGGTGCTTCATCACTTCGCGGATGACGCCGCCGTCGCCGCCGCCGACGACGAGCACGCTCTCCGGGTTCGGATGCGTCACGAGCGCCGGATGCGCCACCATCTCATGATAGACGAATTCGTCGCGCACGCTCGTCATGACCATGCCGTCGAGCGTCAGCATCGTGCCCCATTCTTCCGTCTCGATCATCGTGAGATGCTGGAAGTCCGTTTGTTCGTTTTCGTATGTTTTCGTCACTTTCATCGTAATGCCGAAGTTGTCGGTTTGCTTCTCCGTATACCATAAATCCATCGATCGATCCCTCTTTTCGTTCGAATCCGTCCTTCATTCATTCGCGCTTCGCCTACATTTTTCCTTGCGAAACCACAAGATGTATTATAGAGAACTGACCCGAAAATGCAACCAAAGTATAGCCCGCTCCGCTTCGTCCCATAATGGGGAGAGAGGCATCATTTTCCCGATTCGATTCCGATCGAAGGAGCGATTCCCATGGACGAACCGTTGAATCACCCGCCGCGCCTCGCGCCGCACCGCGAAACCGCTCCGCTCCTGCGCTTTTTGCGGGTCGCGAAGCGGCTTATCGTTTTCGCCGTTACGATGCTTGTTCTCGCCGCCGTCTCGTTCGCGGGGCTGCTGCTGTACCTCCGCGTGCAGCCGATGCCGCAGGTGTCGTTCACGCAATCGACCGAGCTGCTCGACGTGCACGGCTCGCTCATCGACTCGTTCCACGGCGGGCAGAACCGTCACATCGTCGGCCTCGACGAGATCGCGCCGGACATGCTGAAGGCGACGCTGGCGATCGAGGATAAGCGGTTTTATCGGCATTTCGGCATCGACCCCAGAGGGCTCGCCCGCGCGATCTGGAACAACATCCGCACGCTCGACGCGAACGGTCAAGGCGCCAGCACGCTGACGCAGCAGCTCGCCCGCAACCTGTTCCTCACGCATGAGAAGACGTTCACGCGGAAAATCAAAGAGGCGATGTACGCCCTGCAGCTCGAGATGGCGTACACGAAGGACGAAATCCTGGCGATGTACCTGAACCAGATCTACTTCGGCCACGGCGCATACGGCATCGAAGCCGCCTCGGAGCTGTTCTTCGGGAAGCGCGCCTCCGAGCTGTCGTTGTCCGAAGCTTCCATGCTCGCCGGGGTCATGAAGAGTTGGAAATATTACTCGCCGCACATGGATTACGAGCGATCCCGCTCCCGGCAGAAGCTCGTGCTAACGACGATGGCCGAGCAGGGCGTTATCACGGACGCGCAGGCGGCGGCGGCGTATGCGGAACCGCTCGACCTGAAGCCCCTCTCGGAAAAGGAGTCCTCCAAAGCCCCCTACTTCCGAGACTATGTCAGGAACGTCGCCGTCGGGAAGCTCGGCATCGACGAACGACTGTACGACTCCGGGGGACTGCGCATCTTTACGACGCTCGATCTGCACGCGCAGGAGACCGCGGAGGCGGCGGTCGCCAAGTACTTGGCGCCGCACGAGGAGCTGCAGGCCGCGCTCGTCTCGATCGACCCTCGCAACGGACACATCCAGGCGATGGTCGGCGGACGGAACTACGAGGAAAATCAGTACAATCGCGCGTTCGCGACGACGCGGCAGCCGGGATCTTCCTTCAAGCCGATCCTGTACTTAACCGCGCTGCAGCAAGAAGGCTTCACCGCCGTCACTCGCTTCATGAGCGAGCCGACCGTCTTCACGTACGACGAGGGACGCCAAACGTATTCGCCGCAGAACTACAACAATAAGTACCCGAACAAGCTCGTGGACTTGCGGTACGCGATCTCGAAGTCGGACAACATCTACGCGGTGAATACGATCATGCAGGTCGGACCGGAGAAGGTGATCGACACCGCCCGCCGCCTCGGCATTACGAGCGAGATGGAGCCGCTGCCGTCGCTCGCGCTCGGGACGTACCCGGTCAGCCCGTACGAGATGGCGTCCGCGTTCGCGACGATCGCGGGCGGGGGCGTCCGGCGGGAGCCGACGGCCATCCTGCGCATCGAGGACATGTACGGCCGCGTGCTGTACGAGGCGAAGCCGCGGGAGGAGCAGGTCGTTCCGCCGCAATACACGTACATTCTGACGCATCTGATGCAGAGCGTCTTCGACGACGGCGGCACGGGGCGGCGCGTGTCCGACCTGCTGAAGCGGCCGGTCGCCGGCAAGACGGGCACGACGAATACCGACGCATGGATGGTCGGCTTCACGCCGGAGCTCGCGACGGCCGTCTGGGTCGGCTACGACAAGGGCCGCGCCGTCACGTCGATCGAAGCGCACACCGCTTCGCCGATCTTCGCGGAGTATACCGAGAAGACATTGTCGGCCGTGCCTCCGAAGCTGTTCGCGGTGCCGGAGGGCGTCACGACCGTCTACATCGACCCGGCGACGGGGCTGCTGGCGACCGCCGATTGCCCGAATCCGCGGCTGGAATCGTTCATCGCGGGCACGGAGCCGCAAGAGGCGTGCGCGGGACACGGCGCCGAGCCGTTGCCGTCGCAGCAGGACGCTCCGCATCAAGACCAAGAGCGCAACTGGTGGGACGATCTGAAGCGATGGTGGAACAGTTAAGCCGCATATTGCGTTTCCGCCGGGGAGCCTCATAGGCTTCCCGGTTTTCTTCGTTGCCTTGCCGCAGGCAGAAGGCGGTCCAATGTCGTCGGGATAGTAGAAAGCAACATATAACGCAACACGGTCTGAGATAAAGCGGCCTCAGTCCAATGGATGGACTAAGGCCGCTTAGCGGACTTTTACTATGAATACCGTTTCCTTAACGGACTACTTATTTCCAATCTATTTATTGATCTCATGTAATTCAACTTCTTTCCTGGATTCTTCCTCGATTTGACTTTCACTTCTTTTTTTCTTCACTTCCGGAGTATATTTGTTATTTATCAATACTTCTTTCACTGCATTAACGCTCATGGCAGAACGATGATCGTCCTCATGAAATATCGTAGACTTTGAATGAACCTTGTTTTCCGAATCGACGGTATACTGACCTTGCGATAATCCTTTAATTACATAAGCATTTTCAAGAATTGGACCGACATAGGGTTCAACGAATAACAACATCTCCTGACCCTTTGGAAGTTCAGGATCATCTTCCGAATATGTTTGAAGTAATGTAATCTCCCGATTATTGTCGACATCCCTGCTCATTTCGTCCCTAAGCACTTCAGTAATCATAAACTGCGTTTTTACAAATTTGATATCTTGATAATCGATTATTTCTCCCTCGCCGACCGCACTCCCCATGATTACAGTTGGTGTTGCCTTGGCTAGGTTCTCTATCCCATTAAATTGATCGGACGTGAATAAAGATGCTCTCCCGTCTTCAGGCGCTTTTCCCAACGTGGAAGTGTGTTGAGAACAACCAGTAACGAAGATGAAAACTGCAACTGCTAATCCATATAGTACCCTGTTCATAATATTCCCCTTTCATTATTCGTTAATATATACTTGCAATTCCGGCTTTATCGCCCTCACCCAATACTGGATTAGAATAACTGCCACCATATCCGTGTTCCATAATTTCTTCATCCGTCGGGCAATCATAATGTTTAAGACCGAATACGTGACCCATTTCATGCGCTATTACTAATACATAATTCTCAAGCGGGAAACTCCAGTTGAGGTATGCATCTTCATTAATCCTTATTTCTTTGGGCGACCGTGTTGGATAGGCAATACCATCCCAACCTATATTCCATAATCATCGCTCCGAATGATTAGGTTTGCACTGGATTCGGACACTTCAGAAAAGGCAAATGGAGAGCCTGAATAACTTTCCCAAGAATGGAGAGTAGAGTAAGTATTTATCGTAGTGTGTGCTATGTCCATGAGACGCAAATACTGAAGAGGCAGAGAACATCGATACAATGACTAATGCTGTAAATAGCTTAGTATACTTGTTCATATTAAGCTCCTTTTCTAAATCAATACCTATATCTTACTTCCAAATATACCCATTATAAACTATTTAATTGTAACTTTGTCTATTTATTTCCATTTCATTCATTAGGTTCCTTACCTTAGACCTGAGAGAAACGTCACATGACTAGGAACTGCCCGCACCCGAGACAACTTCTCGTTTTCTTTTGTGCCGAAACCTTATAGTATGAGAGCAACTAGGAATTGTAACGGAGGCGAAAATGGTATGACAGGAGAGGTTTATCGGAAGGATTGGCTGCTGGACGCGGCGTCGCCCGCGAAGGCGACGGTCGCGCTCGTCCACGGCCAAGGCGAGCATTGCGGCCGGTACGCGCACGTCGCCGCGGCGCTCAACGCCGCCGGGTACGACGTCGTCTCCGGCGACTTGCCGGGGCACGGCCGCTCCGGCGGGCTGCGCGGCCATATCGACCGGTTCGACGCCTTCGTCGACGTCGCCGCGTCTTGGATCGAGGCCGCCCGCGAGAGACGGCCGGACGCGCCGCTGTTCCTGCTCGGCCACAGCGTGGGCGGGCTCATCGCCGCCCGGCTGCTGCAGACGTCGCCGATCGCCGGCCTGCTCTCAGGCGCCGTCCTGACGTCGCCCGCCTTCCGGCTCCGCTTCCCGATCCCGGCGTGGAAGGAGGCGCTCGGCCGGCGGCTCGACGGCGTGCTGCCCCGGCTGCGCATGCCGAGCGGCCTGAAGGAGCAGCGCGTCACGCGAAGCGAAGACATCGCGCGCGCGACCGCCGCAGACCCGCTCATGGTGTACGTCGCGAGCGTCCGCTTCTATAACGAGCTGCTCCGCGCGCAGGCGGCGGCGCTCGCCGAAGCCGGCGCGATCTCGCTTCCGCTGCTGCTGCTGCACGGCGGCGCGGACGAGATCATCGCGCCGGAGCCGTCGCTCGACTTCGGCGCCCGCGTCTCCTCCGCGGACAAGGACGTGCGACTGCTGCCGGGCCTGCACCACGAAGTCATGAACGAGCCGGAGCGGGACGACGTACTGCGCGACATCGTCGGCTGGCTCGACCGCCATGTCGGCGGCGAAGGCTGAAACGAAGGAAGAGGCCGCCCCTCAAGTAGCGGAATACCGCCTGAGGGAACAGCCCCTTCCTTATTTTTGCGATTTATTCGTCATTCCCCTTCGGAACGCTTCGGACCGTTCTTGCCCGCGCTTCGCACGACGAGCGCGGCGGCAGCGGACTTCCCGCCGTATTCGGCTCGGACGTGCGTGTGCCCCTCGCCGACCCCCGTCAGCGTCAAGCCGTCGACGCTGACGATTCCGGGGGCATCGACGGAGAGAATGACCTCATCCGTCAAGGCGACCGGCCGCGACGCCCCGGTATATACGCCGAACACTTGAGCGGTCGCCTGCTGACCGACGTCGATCCGCGTATCCGACAGCTCCAGACGGATTGCCGCGAGCCTCGGAGCCGGCGGACCGCCGCCGCGCTCGACCTCGATGGCGGCTGACGCCGACAAGCCTTCGTACTCGGCGTAGACGACCGCGCTTCCGAACGCCGCGCCCGTGACGACCGCGCCGTCGATCGAGACGACGCCGTCCGGCGACGCCGTCAACGTCACGCCCTCATCGAGCACGACCTCGCGCGGGCCGACGAACGGATTGTCGTATATGCCGTACACCGCGGCCGCGACCGACTCGCCGACGGCCAGCGTCGACTTCGGCAGCGCAAGCCGAATCGATGCCAACTCGCCCTCGGTAACGGATACGCGCAACGTCTTCCGCAAGCCGCCGTACGCGACGCTCAATTCCGCTTCGCCGACCGAGACGCCCGTCGCCGCGTCGCCGTTCGCGACGACCGCGTCTCCGGAAATCACGGTCACCTCCGGAACGACGTCGGCGAACAACGGACCGTAAGCGGCCGACGCCGCAATCGGCTTCGTCTCCCCGGTCAGCAGCGACACTGTATCGGACGGAAGGGACAGATCGCTAAGCGCATGCACCGTCGTGGACACGGCATACGACTCCGTTCGGCTGATTCCCTTCAAAGCATACACGTCGTACTCGCGGTCGCCCGCCGCGGGCGACGGCACCGTTACGGTCACGGGCGTATCGAGACCGGCGGCGGGAACCCCTGCCACGACGACGCCGCCCTCTTCCACGACAATGCTCGAGCCCTCGGATGCCGACGCGCGCAAGACGACGTCGCCGCCCGCGGCGACGTGCGACACGGGCTCTTCGTACATGCGGAGCAACGCGACCTCGTCCGGCGCGAGCGTCGTCGACACCTGCGCATTGTCGATATAGACGTTGCCTACATAGCTCGCCGGGATCACCATAAACACGCGCATATATTTCGCGTTCGCGTGGGCGACGTTCGTCAGCGTCTCCGTCCCCCATCGGTTCAACGGCACGGTCGCTTCCTTGCTCCATGGCCCGGGCGCGGCGCTCGTGCTCAGCATCGCGCCGTTCGCGTCGTAATACCGCGTCTGCAGAATCGGTCGGTTGGAGCTGCGCCCCGGCGGATAATCCCCCCGATACACATCCACGGATGCGGTATAGGTCTTGCCGCCGACGACGGGGATCAGCTCCGATTCGACCGCCACTTCGATCGACGTGCTGTTATCGTAGAGCAGCAAGCTCCGGTCGCCGCTCTTCGCCGTGTCGGACGACGATCGGGCGTAAGCGTCGGCCGTGTAATTGCCGGGATTGCGCAGCGTCCAGCCCGGGATCGACGTCCCTTCGCCTTGCTCGAAGCCCGGATTCGTCAGCTTCAGCTGACCGGCGACCGGCTGCTCCGGCGGAAGCTCGAACGGAACGCTCTTCGTCACCTTCACATTGTCGTAATACGCGTCCGTCGTCCAGCCTAGCGAACAGAACAGGACGACTCTGCCCGTAGCGGCCCCCGCCGGCGCCAGAGAGCTGAAGCTCGCGGCGCTCCATGCGCCGGCCGGGCCTTGGTGATACGCCGCAGGCGCCGGCGACAGCTTGATTTCCTGCCCGCTCTCGTCGTAATACCGCATCGCGGCGATCGTCCGCCCGGACGTTAAGTAGATGTCCGCCGAAACCTTGTACTCGATGCCCGGCTCCACGGCGAACGGCGCCGAGATGACGCCGACCTCCTGCTTATCTAGCGGATCGACCACCCGCAGGCTGCTGCCGCCTTCCGTCGATCGCGCGTCGCTGATTTCGTAGTAACTGTCGGCCGTCACCTGCCCGACGTTCTCCCAACCGGAAATCAACCCGCTGGACGTCCGCGTCTCGAAGCCGCCGTTCGCGATCGGCACCGCGACGTCCGTGTACAATGGCGGCAACTCCTCGGATACCGCAATCCGCTTCAGCATATCCGCCGTGTTGAAATACAAGTTTCCGTCCGGCCCGACCGTCATCAAGTTCGTCTTCGTGCCGGGCACTTGCGCGTGCGCCATCGTATTCGTATCGACGGCGGTCACGGTGCTGCCCAGGGTCGTGTACAGAATGCCGTCGCCCTTCGGGTCCCAGAGCAGCTTCACCGGCACCCAATAATGGCTGAAATCCCAATTCGTTGGATAGATTTCCTTCTGCTTCACGACCTTATAGCCGTCGGCCGGATCCATCGCGAAGATCGTGCCGTACGCGGCCGCCCATAGCAGTCCGTCCGATCCGACCGTCAACCCGCCGATGGAGCGAACGCCGACGCCGCCCGATTGCGCGACGTTCGGCTCGAACGCCGCCGCGAGCCGTTCCTCCGCGACGTCCCAGACGAACACCTTCGCCTTGCTCGCCGCCGGCTCGATGCCGAGACCGCCCCATACGGTCGTGGAGCCGTACAGCATGCCGTCGTGGTACGCGAGCCCCATAACGCTCTGATTTTCAAGCTCGCCGCCGGGCCGGAACATCTCCTCGAACACCTTCCACGTCGTCCCGTCGTATACAGTCAATGCGCCGCCGAGCTCGCCCGTCTTCGGAATCGTCCCGATGAAGAGCCGATCGGCGGACGCCGCCAAGGCGAACGGGCGGTCCTGCGTACCGCCGATATGATAGATCGACTTCGGGTTCCGATCGCCGATCGGCAGCTTCGTATCGAGCTCGTAGATATAGCCCCCTGGATACTCCCCGTAGATGACCTTGTCGCCCCAAGCGATCATCCCCTCGGCCTGCCCCATCTTATACAGCTCGATCGCGCCGGAATCGATGTCGTACCGAGCGCCCTTCGTCCCCTGATACCCTGTCGTATAAATCTTGCCGTCGGGCCCTGTGACGATCGATTGAATGGACACCGGCGTTCCCGAGATGATCGACGGAAGGCTGGTCGCGACGCCCGCCTCGAGATTCGCGACGAGCGGCGCGCCGTTGAACGTCACCGTCACGAGCGACGTCCCCGGGAACTGCGCTTGATCCTGCAGCTCGACCCACGCGCCCGTCCGAATGTAAGTCGTGAACGGGATCCCCGTGCCCGCGATCGTCTCCGACGCAAGGTCGAACGACTTCAGCTCGCCGTCGGCCGGGAAATACACCTTGCCGTCCTTCGCCGGGGAGACGTACATCCCCCGGTAATTTTCCGCGACCTTCGCCCAACGCTCGTTCTTCATGTCGTAAATGAAGAGCGACGTCGGGCTCGTGCTCATCATCACGAACAAGTAATGCCCGACCGCATTCATGGAATACACGGTGGGAGCGTCGCCTGATGCGAACAGCGCATTTTCCGGGAAAGGAATCTCCGTCTTCGTCCCGTCCGCCGGATCGACCTTGAACAGGCCGCCCTTCGTTCCGGTCCCCGCGTATAAATATCCGTCATAGTAGGCGATGCCTCTGACGTATTGCTGCGCGGCCGCGAGCTGCCCCGTCAGCAGCGAGAGCCGATCCGTCGCAGGATCGTAGACGAACACCTTCCCGCTCGGATAGCCGCCGCCGTAGACGCGGTCCCGCTCGTCTACGACGATCGAGTACAGCGAAGTCGCCTCCGGCACGACGCCGATCGTGCGAACCTGCTTCGTCGCGGGTGAATACGCATACAAAACATTGCCCGCTACGGTATACACATGGCCTGCCGAGTCGATGACATGCCCCCAGGACTGTCCTCCGCCGCTTAAGGGAAGCTCGCGGACGACTTCGTTCGCGTCGAGATCGACGACGCTGAAGATGGCGGAATGGACGGCCGATCCCGCGACCGTGGTGTACATGACGTCCTTCCCGTCCTCCGTGCCGAATGCGGCGTTGAACGTATTCGGCGCCGTTACCTGCGTTCCGAGATCCTCCGGAGCCGAGAACGTTCTCGGAACGACGATCGGCTCCGACGCCTGCGCGCTCGGAAGCGATGCAGCCGGCAGAGCGAGCGCTCCCCCCAACGCCGCGGCCAGCGCCACGGAAGCGACTTTCTTCCAACGACGGACAACGTAGTGGATCAATCCCTTCACAACCTTTCGTGTGAATTGAACTTACTGGAACTCATGTAGTTCACATAGTAAACCAATGAACCAATCTTCACTACTCCTGTGGTTCATTTGTAGTTCATTCTAATGATTCAATTATGGAATAGCAATGTGAAAATGGTCGCAACGCAAAACATCCGCCTTGCTCCCTAAGGGGGGGCAAGACGGACGTTTCATCTCGGCGGGCTCGGCTTCCCTTCGTTCGCCTGCGAGCGAAATAGTTCAAGCAGACCTTCTTCATCGACTAATTTCGAGAAGTATTGCTCGAGACATTTGCCGAACGTCTCGATCTCCTGCACGCTTAGCCCCAACTCGTCGTACGTCGCGTAATTCGGAACGATCTCGCGGTATGCCTCGAATCGCCTCGGCGCGCAGGCCCGTTCCGGAGCGGCCTCGTCCGCGGCCCGCTTGTCGGCCGGAAGCGTGAAGGTGCCGCGCCGAATCGTCTCCGCCGCTTGTCGCGACAGCAGATGCGCCGCCAGACGCTCCGCCTCCTCCTTCCGCGCCGTCGAAGCGCTTACCCCGACGCCGGTGCACAGAAGCAGCGTATCTCCTCGGCCGTTCCTTGAACGCGGCAACTGCGCGACGTCGAACGCGAACTCCGCGTCCGCGAGCTCGTTCAACCGGTAATACGTCGTCAGGATGACCGACGCCTTCCCTTGCTTGAACAGCAGCTCGACGTCGTGCAAGCCGAACGAGAGCATCAGCGGAAACAGTCCGTCCTCGTGAACGAGCTCTCGAACGGAACGCAGCGCTTCCAGTCCTTCGAGCGGCTTCGGCGACGGAAGCCCGCCCTCCCGATCGAAGGAGACGCCGTGCTGCAGCAGAAAGATCGGCCAACGGTTGGTGGACGATAGATGGAAGAACAGGCCGTACCGATTCGCTTGGGCCAGCTTTCTTGACGCCTGCCTCAGATCGTCCCACGTCCAACCGCCGTCGGGCTCGAACGCTCCCGCTTCCCGGAAGTGATCGCGATTGTAGCACAGAATCACCGGCGAGAAGACGAACGGCCGCAATCGGACGCGAGTCGGCTGCGTCGCCTCCGCGAACAGCTTGTTCAAGAACGGGAACGCGGCCTCCTCCGGCGGATATAGCTCGAGCAGCCCTAGCAGCCCGTTATCCTTGAAATATAAATAGTCCAGATTGTTCAACAACACGACGTCCAAGACGCCGTACGCCAGCAGCTGCCGGATCGATTCCGGATTCGAATACGGCAGCGTCACGGCTTCGACGTCGACCTCGGGATGCTCCGCGCGATACGACGCCAATAGCTCCCGCATCATCGCGTCCGCGTACAGCGACGGATATACGCCTATGCGCAGCGCGTTCGGACGGCCGACGGCGGCGACTTGCGTGCCTACCCGCGGCACCTTCCGAATCAAGCCCTCTTCCACCAGCGTCCCCATCGCCGCGCGAACGGAGTTCTTGCTCAGCTCGAACCGCTCCGCGAGCGCGACCTCCGAGGGCAAATAATCCCCCACCTTATAGGTGCCGTTGGCGAGACTCGATCGGATGTGCGCGATCAATCGATTGGAACGGTCCACGAATGTCTTGCGGTCGGGCTTGCCCATGGTTTACTCTCCTTCATCCCATCGACTCCACGCGAAAAACCGCCCCCGCGTCATGCGCGAAAGCGGTCGACCTGCACCCTGCTACCCCAGCTTCTCCTTCAGCTCGCCTTCCGAGGCGTCCCACATCTCCTGGTTGTACTCGATCAAGCAGCGCTTCAGCGCCGCCTTCTCCCCTTCGGACAACCCGTCCAGGATGATCCGCCGCTTCATCGCGTAATCCATCTTGTTGACGTGATCCGCGAGAACCTTCCAGCCTCGCCGCGCCTCCGTATCGACCAGCATCTCGCAAGCGGTCGCGCCCGCGTAATACGGCCCCTCTTCCTTCTTGTCGACCGCGATCCATACGATCCAGCAGCGCCGTCCGTTCGGCACGTCGTCTTTATTCGCCGAAAACTTGACGCCCTTCTCCACCTTGCTCTTCGCATGGAGCGCGCCTAAATCGATATAAGCTTCTTCTCCGTCTTTATCGATAATGACGGCCGATACGTTGTTCAGATCGATCGAGCCCGCGCCGAAACCCTTATGCTCCTTGTTGCTGACCACGTTCAGCGCATTGATTTTCTTCCCGCCGACTTCCATGTGCGTACCCCGCCTTCGCCTTCGTTAGAATTTCTTCTATTGTACCCGAAATAATCCCCGGGGGACAAACATATACATCCACTAGACGCTTGTCAACGGGGTGAAAATCATGAAAAAGATGAAGTTAAGCCGCTGGCGCCCGGTCGCGATCGCCGGCGTCGCCTTCGCGGTATGGGTCGCGCTGTGGGGCGAGCTCGGCGTCCCGGCCTCGGGAGACGTGTCCTTCGGCGAGGCAGTCGCGACGTTCGGAGCGGCCGGACCGGAGAAGGCGCCTCCGCCGAAGACGAATCCGGGCGCGGCGCCGAACGCGAACCCGAACGCCGCGGCGCCCCCGGTCCCCGAGAAGCCGCCCGCGCCGAAGCCGCTCAGCAAGCGAGTCGCGGAGTATCATATCGGCGTGGGATTGGACGCCGAGAACCATGTTCTCGACGGCACCCAGACGGTGACCTGGCGCAATCCGGGCCAACAGAAGGTGCAAGAGCTGTACTTCCATCTGTATCCGAACGCGTTCGAATCCGACAAGACGACCTTCATGAAGGAGTCCGGCGGGAAGCTGCGGGAGGATAAGCGGACGGCGAACAGCTACGGCGGCATGACGATCACCTCGATCGAGACGACCGAAGGACTCGATCTGACGCACAGAATCGCTTACGAGCAGCCCGACGACGGCAATAAAGCGGACAAGACGCTGGCGAAGCTGCGCTTGCCGCAGGCGGTCCCCCCCAACGGGACGGTGACGCTGAAGATGACGTTCCGCGTGCAGCTCCCCGAGGTGTTCGCCCGCATGGGCTACAAGGACGACTTCGTCATGGCCGGGCAATGGTTTCCGAAGATCGCGGTTTACGAGCCGGCGGGGACGCGAGGCCGCACCGCGGAGGGATGGAACGCCCACCAATATCACGGCAACTCCGAGTATTACGCGGATTTCGGCATTTATAACGTTAAGATCAAAGTGCCGTCCGACTACGTCGTCGCGGCCACGGGCTTTCCGCCGAAGCCGGCGACCGTCGACAAAGCCGCGAATACGAAGACGTACCACTTCTACGCCGACGACGTACACGACTTCGCATGGTCGGCGTCGCCGAATTTCGTGTACGCGGAGGAGCCCTTCTCGGCGCCTGGCGTGCCCGGGGTCAAGATCAAGCTGTATCTCGACCCGAAGCACCTGGAGCTGAAAGAACGCTACTTCTATGCCGCGAAGAAGTCGCTCGAGCACTTCAGCGCGTGGTACGGCCCTTACCCGTACAGTACGCTGTCGATCGTCGTGCCTCCGGCGGGCGCGGGCGGCGCGGGCGGCATGGAATACCCGACGCTCGTCACCGCTTGGGCGGCCGACGCGGCGGATGTCGGGTACGAGCTCGAACGCGTCGTCGTGCACGAGATCGGCCACCAGTATTGGTACGGCATGGTCGCGAGCAACGAATTCGAGGAGGCGTGGCTCGACGAAGGCTTCACCTCCTACGCCGAGGATAAGCTCATGGAGGACGAATACGGGCTGACGCCGAGCACGACGCTGGAAGCGAGCTACATGACGAACCCGGCCTCGCTCACCCGCTTCGCTTGGAACTTCGACAGCCACGACCACTACGCGGACAACGTGTACATTCGAGGGAAGCTCGTGCTGCTGGCTATGGAACAGGAAATCGGCGAAGCGAAGATGAAGAAGGTGCTCCGCACCTACTTCGACCGGTGGAAGTTCCGTCATCCGTCGACGGGCGACTTCCAGAAGACTGTGGAAGACGTGACGAAGCGCAGCTGGGCCCCGTTCTTCGACCAGTTCGTCTACGGGGACCGCATGGCCGACTACGCCGTGGAGCGGATCGAGCGAACGAAGGCGGAGGATGGCGCCTACGCGTACCGCGTCACCGTCTCGAGCCGCAGCGGCAAGGACGGACCGGTCTCCGTGCGGTTCGTCTTCGAGGACGGCCAGTCGATTCGCGAGGAATGGCCGGGGACCGAAGACAGCGTCGTCTTCACGCTGCCGCCGCACGCCGCGAAGCTGAAGCACGTCGTCGTCGATCCGGAGCACACTGTCGTGCTGGAGCATAAGCGCTTCAACAACTTCATGAAGACCGACGTGGACGACAAGCTGGAGACCCGCTGGACCATGGGCGTCGCGAAGCTGCTCGAAGCGTTGTTCGGCACGGCGGTATGGTAACGAACGGGACGAAAATACGGAGAGGAGGCGCGCTTCATGTGGTCGTACGCGCAGTCGGGCTGGACCGCCGCCCGTCGCAGCTGGTTCTTGTTGTTTCTCATCTTCCTGTACCAATACGGATGGGGCTTCGCGCTCTATAAATACGTCAAATCGATCGTCGTCCCGTTGCTGCACCGCTACCCCGGGGGCGAGCTGTCGGAATCCGCCGCTCGGCTGTTCTGGCTGGAGGCGGAATTCCAGCTGACGAAGACCGACTTGATCGCGCCGTACGCATGGACGATTCTCACGCTGTTCCTCGTCCGCATGCTGCTCACCCCGCTGCTGAACGCCGGGATCTACAACGTCTTGGCGAACGGCGAAGACCCTGCGAGGAAGACGTTCGCCCGCGGCGTGAAGACGTACGCGAAGCCGTTCCTGCTCCTGTACGGACTGCAGTCGCTGCTCGCGTTCGCGCCGCTGCTATGGGCCGTGCCCCGCGCCTTGGAAGCCGCTTCGACCGCCTACGATTGGCCTTCGATGGCCTCGGCGGTCGCGCCGTATGCGCTTTCGTGGCTCGCGTATCAAGGAGCGCTCGATCTCGCCTTCATGTACGTCGGCTTCGGCATCGTCGAAGGGCGCGGCGGCTGGGCCGGCCTTGCGACGTTCGCCCGCCGCGCCCTGCCGATTGCGCTGCTCGCCGCCCTGACGTTCGCGGTCGGCCTTGCCGTCAGCCTGGCGACGAGCGCGCTCACCCTCTGGTGGGCCGGCTTCCTCGCCGTCCTCATTCATCAATCGTATCCGATCGTGCGCGCGCTGCTGAAGCTGTGGACCATCGCTTCCCAGTATCATCTGTGGTCGGCGAATCGGTAACGCATCGAGACAGGGGTTGTCCCGCCTTGGGGCAGCCCCTGTTTTCTGTCTGGAAGCGCCCTCGGCGGCCGTTAGCCGTCACCCCCCGTCCCCGAACCGCATCCTCCGCTTCCCCTCCCTCGCTTCCATGCCGATACGAGAACCGGAGGATCGTCCCGGCTCGACCGAACGCGTCGCATCCCTACAACCCCCTCCCAATCCTATCATTCTGCGGAGGATCGCCCCTTTTTTTCGACCGACGTACACTATCAATTTATCTACTGAATATTTTACTAGAATAGGAGGATATCGACGAAACGTGTCGAATAGATAACAGTCGAAAAAAATCGATATTGCCTAAATTCCCGCTCCTTACGTCGGATCGGGATACGGGGGAACCAGTCTTGGGTGAATTGATTCCGCAGTCAGGGATCATAGGGAACCTTCAACCGAACCCTTCAGCTAACCTCGTCGGCATCGGAAGGGGTACATCATTGAAGAAGGCAGCATCCTTAGTGTTAGCGCTTTCCATCGCTTGCGGCGCATTCGCAAGCAGCGCGGCGGCGGCCACCGAGCTCGAGACCGCCGTCGATAAGCTCGTCGGCATCGACTACAAGTACGCGGGTACGACGACGAACGGCTTCGACTGCTCCGGGTTCACCAGCTACGTATTCGAGCAGTTCGGCATCGACCTGCCTCGGCGTTCCGCCGACCAGGCGTCCGAAGGCGTGAAAGTCGCCAAGAGCGATCTTCGCCCCGGCGATCTCGTATTTTTCAATACGGACGGCAAGGGGATCTCGCACGTGGGGATTTACCTCGGGGACGGCAAGATGGCTCACTCCTCCTCTTCCCGCGGCGTAACGATCGGGAAGATCGACGACAGCTACTACTCTAAGCGGTACGTCACGGCGCGGCGCGTCTTAGACGAGAAGCAATACGTCGCGATCGCGACGGAAGCGCCTGCGGCTCCGGCCGTCGCGTCGGCGCCGGCGGCTCCCGCGCCGACCGAACCGGAAGCCGTCACGGTAGACGTCGTGCTTGCGACGGAAGCCGCGGAGCTCGCCGCGGAGCACGAAGGCGAGCCCGTCGAGATCGAAGAAGTCGTCGAGGCGCTGCGTCAATTGAACTAAGGCATTGCAAGCGGAATCCCCGCTGCGCCCCCCCGGCGCGGCGGGGATTTTTCCGTTCCGCTCGTGACCGACAGAGTCATTCTTCCCCCATTTGAACAGTGCATATTTACTATTTCATGCTGGAACGCGACCGATTTTGTAGGTTTTGTTACCCAACTCACAGAATCGGCGTGGCTTCCTGTGACATAATACGGAAGCGGCGGCGGGATGCCGACCGATTCAAGCGTTTTCCGAAGTGTGAGGGAAAGACATGAGATTAGTAACGATCGAATCATGCGCTCCGGGCATGAAGCTGGGGAGGGCCGTGCTTACGGAGCAAGGACAAGTGCTGCTCGGGTACGGATACGAGCTGACCCAGAGCGTTATCCATCGCCTGCAAGCCATGGGGGTCCATCAATTATATATCGACGATCCGCGAACCGAGGACATCATCGTCGAGGAGACGATTCGGGAGGAGACGCGACGACGCGTACACGGGGCGCTCCAGCAAGTCATGGCGTACGTTCGAGCGAACGGCGCCGGCGGGGGGCGGATCGTCACGTTTTCGCAGCTTGTCGCGGACAGCGTGAAGCATATCGTGGACGACGTCGTCTACAATCGAAACATGCCGATCGTGCATATCCGCTCTACGGCCGCGACGGGGGAACGGCTCGATCAGCATTTCATCAATAACGCGCTGAACGTCTCCGTCTTCGCGACCAAGCTCGCCATGGCCGAAGGCCTCGCGAAGGAGGAACTGAGCACCGTCTGCGCGGCCGCGCTGTTCCACGATCTCGGGAAGCTGCTTATTCCGCAGACGCTGCTGACGAAGCGGACGAAGCTGTCCGAGGAGGAGCTGCGGACGATCCGCCGCCATCCCGAGCTCGGCTACAAGCTGCTGAAGGACGACGCGAGCGTGTCGCTCGTCGCCGCGCAATGCGCGCTGCAGCATCATGAGCGGGTCGACGGGCTCGGCTACCCGTTCGGATTGCGCGGCGACGACATCCATCCGTACGCCAAGCTGATCGGCATGATAGACGCGTACGACGCGCTCGTCAGCCATCGCAGCTACCGCAATGCCATGCTGCCGCACGAAGCGATGGATTATCTTTACGCGAACGTCGAAAGCGCGTATGATCGAGGTAAGGTAGAACAATTCCGAAACAAAGTGGCGATCTTCCCTCCCGGCACGACGGTAACGCTCAACACCGGGGAGAAGGGCGTCGTCTCCCGCCTCGACTCGTCGTGCTTGCAGCGGCCGACGGTACGCGTATTGACCGCCCCGAACGGGGAAGAATTGAAGACCCCCTACGACCTTCCGCTTACAAGGCATCTCAACGTCATGATCCGGTCCGTAGGCGACTTTCGGTCGTTCGCCGGGTAAGTAGGAACCATCCTCGCTGCAGAAAGGCTAGGGAATGCCATGAGCGCCCTTATCGGGCTATTGCGCAACGTCCCTTTATTTCAGGATTTGTCGGAGGACGAGCTGCGGACGATCGCTCCCTTGTTCCAAGAGAACAAGTGGAACCGCGGCAAGCTCCTCTTCATGGAAGGCGATTCCGGGGACGAGCTGTTCGTCGTCAAATCCGGCGTCGTGAAGATTTATCGCTTCGACGACGAGAAGGAAATTATTCTGGCGCTCTTCGGACCCGGGGACTTCTTCGGCGAGATGGCGGTCATTCAACCGGCTCTAAACCGCTCCGCGACCGCGGAAACGTTAGAGTCTTGTTCGATTTATACCATGAAACGCTCCGTCTTCTACGAATTCATGGAGAAGCACCCGCGCATGTGCATCAAGCTGCTCGAGGTGACGGTGCAACGGCTGCGGAACGCGAACGATCAAATTTACAACCTGACGTTCCTCGACGTGCGTTCGCGCATCATCCGCACCATTCTTCGCCTCGCGGAGGAGCGAGGCGTCAAGCTCGGCGACGGCCTCCTTGTCGATATCCGCATGACGCATCAGCAGCTGGCGAGCTTCGCCGGCACGGCGCGCGAATCGGCCACGAAGGTGCTGCAGGAGCTGTCCGAGGAAGGCATCATCGTCGTGGAGAAGAAGCGCATCTTCCTCCCGGACCACAAGAAGCTTAAGGAACTGGCCGGACTATAGCGCATTCGGAAAATGGGAAGAGCCGTCCCCCGGGAACGGCTCTTTCGTCATTCTTATTCTACGACGGCTCCGGCGGCGGCGAGCGTGCGGCGCAGCGCCTCCACGTCGACCGCGGACAGGTCGATACCCTCGCGGACGGCGATCGCCGCGGCGACGCCGGCGGCTTCCCCCGTCGCCATGCAGCTCGGCGTTAGGCGCGTCGTGGCGAACGCCTCGTGGCTCGTCGAGATGCAGCGCCCCGCGGCCAACAGGTTCGACACGCCCTTCGGCAGCAAGCTGCGATACGGAATGTCGTACGCTCCGTCGCCCTCGACCCACGCAGCCGTAACCCCCTTGCCCGTAGGGTCGTGAATATCGATCGGATATCCGCTTCGCGCGATCGCATCCGGGAAGCGGCGCCCTTGCACCACGTCTTGCGCGGTCAGCGTGTACAAGCCTTGAATGCGGCGCGTCTCCCGGATGCCGATCTGCGCCCCGACGGAGGAGACGGACGCCTTCTCGAAGCCGGGCAGATGCTTCGTCATGAACTCCGCGACCTGAAGCACCTGCTGCCGTCCGAGATGCTCGGCTTCCGTCAAGTCCGCGACGTTCGTTCCGTCCAGCCCTTGCACCCGGGTCGTGTTCACGAGCACCTCATCGTCGTTCGGCCCCGCGAACATGAGCACCGCGTCCCGGTTGATAGGAAGATTCGCCTCTCGCCACTGCTTCTTGAAGCCCATGATGCCGGTCAGCGGCAGCGATTCCAGGTCCGCGAACGGCGTCTTCTCGTAGAATTCCTCCGGATGCGCGATCATGTACGCCTTCACCTTCGCCAAGTCGACCCCGCGCATGCGGAACTTCATCGTCATCGGCTGGGTCTTCCGATCCCCGTCCCGTCCGATCGAGCACGGCGCTCCGGCGAGATACGCCAGATCCCCGTCCCCGGTCGCGTCGATGAACACCTTCCCTTTCGCTTCGATCGTACCCGACTTGCCGATGATCCGCACCGATCGAATCTTCCCGTCCTCGACCGTCGTCTCGTGCAAGAAGCTATGGAACAGCGTGACGACGCCCGCTTCCTTCAACATCTCGACCGCCAGCACCTTGTACACTTCGCCGTTATAAGGCGTCACCGTGCTGACGAAGCCGACCGTATCCCGAAGATGGCCGGGCGACGCCCCTCGCGCCGCCAGACGATCGACGATCTCCTGCGCGATCCCGCGAATGACCTGCTTCCCTTCCGACGTATGGAACGTCATCCAAGGATATACCAACGCCGCCGTGGACATGCCGCCCACGAACCCATACCTCTCTATTAAAATCGTCGAACGGCCGCTCCGGCCGGCCGCGATCGCCGCGACGACCCCTGCGGGTCCGCCTCCGCATACGACGACATCCGCTTCGTACGTTACCACGGCTTTCCCTCCTCTTCGTTGTCCCCCCTATTGTATCGGCTCGGCGATCGGTCGTGTAGTTCAGTTTTTGTTTCGCCTTCCGCGGCGTAGTAGAATGATAGGGAAGGAACGACTCGGATGGAGGATACGGAACATGAAACTCGTCTCATGGAACGTCAACGGCTTGAGAGCCTGTATGAATAAGGGATTTATAAACTACTTTAACCAAGCGGACGCCGACGTCTTCTGTTTGCAGGAGACGAAGCTGCAGGAAGGGCAGCTCGACTTGTCCCCGTTCGAAGGGTACGAATCGTATTGGAACTACGCCGAGAAGAAGGGCTACTCCGGCACGGCGATATTCACGCGCGTGTCGCCGTTATCGGTCCGGTACGGCCTCGAGGAGGACGCCGAGCCGGAGGGGCGCGTCATCACGCTGGAGTTCGAGGACTTCTATCTCGTGAACGTCTATACGCCGAACGCGCGCCGCGACCTGTCGCGGCTCGACTTCCGCATGACGTGGGAGGATCGCTTCCGGACGTACCTGTCGGAGCTCGACGCGAAGAAGCCCGTCGTCGTCTGCGGCGACCTGAACGTCGCCCACGAGGAGATCGACATCAAGAACGCGAAGGCGAACCGCGGCAACTCCGGCTTCACGGACGAGGAGCGCGGGAAGATGACGGAGCTGCTGGAATCGGGCTTCGTCGATTCGTTCCGCCGCCTGTATCCCGACCGCGGGGACATCTATTCGTGGTGGTCGTACATGCCGAAGGTGCGGGAGCGGAACGTCGGCTGGCGCATCGACTACTTCCTCTTGTCCGAGCGCCTCGCGCCCCGGCTCGTCGATGCCGGAATCGAATGCGACATTATGGGCAGCGACCATTGCCCTGTCACCTTGGAATTGAGCGAATAGCGAAAATGCAAAAAGACTGCGCGCCCGGCAGGGCGTTCGCAGTCTTTTTGCATTTTGCTGCAGCAACTTTTTTTTTGCCGCTTTGCTTTCCATCGAGGAGAAGATATAATCTAATTAGACCGGTCGGTCAGTTTAGGAAAAGGGAGGCGTCGACCATGCCGCGTTCCGCCGAGCACGGGGAACAGACGAAGCGTAATATCGCGCAGCGGGCGAGAACCCTTTTCGAG
>JAPSKX010000019.1 GCA_031181325.1 Paenibacillus sp. | reverse complement strand
GGCTTGCGAAGTGTTCCACGATGGTCTCCTCCGTCCGCGATGGCGGGCTGCCGCCTATATTGGAAAACGACTCCATGCTTCATCGTACCCCAAAAGCGTACGGAATGAAACTGACGAACCGCTCATATTTCAATAACTCCCTGCGCCGCGACCCTTCACGGGATCTGCCACTGGGCCCGAACTAGGGAGATCAACTAGATGTACGACGAAGATAAGTCCATCCGCGTATCGCAAGACCTTGCGGGTGCGAACAAAAGGCTGCATGCGTCGTCGACCGACCGTCAGGCAGCCCACGCACATGATGACTCCCCCTTCGCCGCCGTAACGTTCGTGCGCGAAGGGCCGGCGCGAAGAAAAAACAAGAACCCGAGCCTCGAATCGGCTTGGGTTCTGTTATTGCGAGTTTCGCATGCTCTCGTCTTCGCCTGCCTTGCGCCGCAACTAGATCAGCGACGCAGCGATGCTCTTCACGGCCTTCGGGTTCCATTCCATCGATAAGTAATGGAACTGCTCGCTCTTCGGCCGGAAGCCGAGCCGCTGGTACAAGCGCAACGCGGGATTGTCCATTGCGACCTGCAGCCCGATCGGCTTCCCGATGAGCGCGGCTTCCTTCTGGAGCCGTCGAATCAGCTTCGAGCCGATGCCCTTCCTCCGGAACGGCTTCAGCAGCGCCAGATCGACAAGTTGCATCGCCGACTCGGTTTCGGCGACGATCATGCGCCCGATCGGCGTCTCGCCGTCCTTCACGACCATATGCCGCGCATCCGGATACCGCCGAGCGTACGAAGACCGCTGCGCCTCGAATTGCATCAGCAGCAACGCCTCCAGCTGCGCGTCGCTCATGCCCGCATCGGAGAAGTCCGCCAGCCGCACGCTGACGTAAAGCTCGAACAAGAACGCTTCGTCCTCCTCATGAATCGGCACCGTCGTAATCATCCGCCCACACCTTCGCTTTCCCGTTAACGCTTCTGTGGTCAGTATAACGGAGGCGACTGAACAATTTCTGAAACTCCTTTTTTCCTTAGTGATTGATGAAAAACACAGTAGCCTCGCCCGACGTCGATATGTCATGCTTAGAAGGAGCGAAGCGCGGCCCGGCGCGAACGAAGGAGGATGCCCATGAAGGTCCTTGAAGCTTACAAATCCAAGAAGTATTTGCGCCGCATCCTGCTCTCGATGTCGATCATCGTCGTGCTAATCCTGATCGTCTCGTCCTCCGTGCTGCACTACAGCTCGGAGACTCGAGCGCTGCAGATGCACGAGGAATCGAACCGCAAGGTCATGAATCAGATCGCATACAACATCGCATATATGGAGGAGATCGTCGCCAATCTGGCCGTGAATCTGTACGCCGACGAGGAGATCCTCCCCTTGACGCTGAACCCGGACAAGATGAGCGAAATTCGCTCGACGTTCCGCTTGAATAAGAAATTCACGACCTCGTCGTTCCTGCATTCGATCGTCGTGAGCAACCGCAACAACGGCAAGACGTACGCCGTCGGCGATCTCGCCGTCGGCGCGAAGGATCACGACAAGGCGGCCGCGATCGTCTCCCTGCTGAAGGAAGGCGACGCCCTGCCGCGCATGCAGCTCATTCCGATGGACGTCGGCGACGACGGCTCGGTCGACTTCTTCTCCTTCGTCATGTACGAAGCCTATACCGAAGACTTCGCGAGCGAGAGCGTGCTCGTCCTGAACATCCGTCCGGAGTGGATCTTCGACAACCTGAGGACGATCAACGACTTCACGGCTCCCGAGCGATCCGGCATCTACCTGCTGGACGAGAACGGCCGCATGCTGCTCGCGGGAGACGCGCCGGGGCTGCCGGATCCGGAACGGCTGCGGCTGGCCGTCGCCGAGCGGATCGCCGCTCCCGGTCAAGGCGCGGAGCGGCCGTTCGGCTACTTCACCGCCCCGATCGACGGAGAAGAAGATTACGTCGTGACGTACCTCGTCATGGGCGGCAGCCAATGGCGCGTCGTCGGCATCCAGCCGTACGAAGCCGTACTGGGCGATATCTACGCTATGCGGCAGACGTCGCTGATCGTGATCGGCAGCTTCTTCCTGCTGTCGGTCCTCATCTCCGTCTTCGCGGCGCATAAGCTGTACCAGCCCGTCGAACGGATGATCAAGCAAATCCGAACGCACGGCGAAGCGGGCGACGAGAGCCGCGACGAAGGCAAAGACGAGCTCTCGTACGTGACGAACGTGTACAGCGCCATGGTGCGGAAGCTGGAGATCGCGAAGGACGAGCAACGCAACCGGGAACATATCGTCTCGAACTATTACTTGCGCCGCCTCGTCGCGGACAGCCCGTCCTACTCCGGCGAGGAGCTGGCTTCCTGCATCGCGCAGAACGGGCTCAAGGTCGATCCCGCGGGCTCGTATTATCTCGCGATCGTCAAGATCGACGACTACGCGGAGTTCGTGAAGAACACGAATTATAACGACCGTTCGCTGTACCTGTTCGCCATCTCCAACATCGCTGAGGAAATCTGCGGTAAACACCGGTTCGCTTGCGAGACGGTCGACATGCGCAGCGACCACCTCGTCATGCTCTTCAGCGTCGGCGGCGGGGCCGACGCCGTGCCGCGCATCGTCGAGCTGCTGAAGCACGTGCAGGACGTCGTGCTGAATTACTATAAGCTGTCGTTGTCGATGACGCTCAGCGAGCGGATCGAACGCCATGAGGACATTACCGAGCAATACGGGCACGCGCTTCAGTATTCGCTGTATAAGCTGATCTTCGGCCGCCGCTCGATCGTGACGCCGGACGATCTCCGTCCGAACTTGGAGCACTACGAAACCAATGTGCCGGCGGACGCCGAGAAGAAACTCGTCGAAGGCATCAAGCTGAACGACCTCGACAAGATGGACGAAGGCGTCAAGCGGCTGCTGGAGCCGCTGGCCTCGTTCCACTACGATCACATCATTCACGGCGTGCTTCACGTCGTCGACGTCATCAAGTCGACGATTCGCGAGATGAACAACAATCGCGTCGCCGCCATCCATATCGACGTCGGCTCGCTGAGCCGTCAAGCGCTGGAGCAAGAGACGCTCGAGGACATCGCCCAGCTGTTCCATCGCGTGTGCCGGGAAATCAACGAGAAGCAGCGGCGGACCGAGCAATCGAAGAACGAAGCGCTGATCGACGCCATCAAGGACATCGTCGACGCGAATTTCATGGACATGAACCTCAGCCTGCAAGGCATCGCCTCGCTGCTGCGCATGACGCCGGCGTACGTCGGCCGCATGTTCAAGCAGAGCGAGATGATCTCCGTGAGCGAGTATATTAATGAAGCGAGACTGCTGCAGGCTCGAACGTTCCTGGAGACGAAGAGCTACAGCATCAAGGAGATTATGGAGTCCGTCGGCTTCTCGAACGAGAGCACTTTCTTCAAGCTGTTCAAGAAGAAGTTCGGCGTCACCCCGAAGGAGTATCGATTGAAGCAAGTGTGGAGTAAATAACATACGATGCCGGAGCGCCGCCCCGCAGTCATTTCGACTGGGGAGGCGCTTCGTTTTACCATGCGTCGCCGCTATGTTTTTTGGCGTTCCGAGCAGTCAGTAACAAAAAACATAGTCGCAAGCGAACGAATCCGCACATAACACAGTAGCCGCTTCCCCGGATGCCGTGCCATGATGAGGTTGCGCCGGAGACGACGCGGCGTACCCAAACGCATACATCGATAGGAGGTGGGTTCGATCCAATCGCTCAAGAAAAAATCGGAGTGGCACCATCTGAAGCAAAACGCGGAGCTTCTACTGTTGCTCCTGCCGGGGGGACTCCTGATCTTCACCTTCGCCTACCTTCCGATGTTCGGCGTCATCATCGCGTTCAAAGATTTCCGATATGACCTGGGCATCTGGGGCAGCGAATGGATCGGCTTCAAAAATTTCGAATTTTTCTTCGTCTCGACCAACGCCTGGCGTATCACCCGCAACACGATTCTATACGAAACCGGATACCTGGTGCTCACGACGATCGTCGCGCTGACGTTAGCGATTCTGCTGAACGAGATCGGACGGAAGTGGCTGAAGGTGTACCAGACGCCGCTGTTCATCCCGTACTTCCTCTCTTGGGTCGTCGTCAGCTACTTAACGTACGCGTTCCTCGATCACAACCTCGGCTTTCTGAACCAGCTGTTGGAGCGGGTCGGACTGGAGCAGCACCGTTGGTACGCCGAAGCGCATGTGTGGCCGTACATTCTTAACATCGTGAACTTGTGGAAGGGCGTCGGCTTCGCCAGCCTCGTGTATTACGCGGGCATCGTCGGCATCAATCAAGAATACTACGAAGCGGCGAAGATCGACGGCGCGACGCGTTGGCAGATGGCGTTCCGCATTACGATTCCGATGATTTCAACGTTGATCGCCGTCTTGATCATTCTGGCGATCGGGAACATCTTCCGTGGAGACTTCGGCCTGCACTACTTCATTCCGAACAACTCCGGCATGACGTACCCGACCACGGACATTATCGACACGTACGTCTACCGCGCGCTCGTCGAATTGGGCGATATCGGCATGTCCTCCGCGGTCGGTCTGTTCCAGTCGTTCGTCGGCCTCGTGCTCGTCGTCGCCGCGAACTTCGTCGTCAAGAAAATCAACGAGGAGAATTCGTTATGGTAAGAACCGGTACAGCCGATCGTTCGCTCGCCCCCTCCGGAGGCGCGCAGCCGGGCAGGAAGCCGTTCCCGTGGGTGGAAGGCTCGATTCATGTCCTGTTCAGTCTCATCGCCGTCTGCATGGTGGCGCCGCTCGTTCTCGTCTTGTCGGTGTCGTTCTCCGACGAGATGGCGATTACGCTGAACGGATACAGCTTCCTCCCGCAGCAGTTTACGACGAAGGCGTACGCCTACATCTTCGAATCCCCGATGATTCTGCTTCGGGCGTACGGCGTTACGATCTTCGTCACGGTCGTCGGTACGCTGCTGGCGCTCCTGCTGACCGCCATGACCGGGTACGTCATCTCGCGGCGCGGCTTTCGCTACAGCGGCATCGCCTCCTTCTTCATTTTCTTCACGATGCTGTTCAACGGCGGGCTCGTGCCTTCTTATATCTTGATTACCCAATATTTGAACATGGGCGACACGATCTGGGTGCTGATCGTTCCGACGCTGATGAGCCCGTTCAACATCCTGATTATGCGGGGCTTCCTCGTCAAGCTGCCGCACGAAATCGTGGAATCCGCGAAGGTGGACGGCGCCGGCGAATTCCGCATCTTCTTCACGATCATTCTGCCGCTCTCGACGCCTGCGCTCGCGACGCTCGGCTTGTTCATCTCGTTCGGGCACTGGAATTCATGGTTCCCGGCGATGTTGTACGTCAACAATCAGCATCTCGTGCCGATCCAGCTGCTGCTCGTTCGAATGATGGAAAACATTAATTTTCTGACGTCCAACAGCGAATTCGTGCAATCGCTCAACATCGACACGAGCAAATTCCCGACGCTGTCCGCGCGGATGGCGATGGCGGTCCTCGCCGCGGGACCGATGATGTTCATCTTTCCGTTCTTCCAACGCTACTTCATTCAAGGGTTGACGATCGGTTCGCTGAAAGGCTGATCGGGGTTTCAAATCGTGCTCGGGTAATCGATAATGGAGGAGGGAATCGACGCGCGCGCAGTTCGCAGGAAGCGCCCGAGACGGCTGAAATAGATGGAAGTCGCTTATGAAGTCATTTTCAGGGAGGGTCATAAATGCGCAAGTGGATTGCGACGATGCTGGCGAGTGTATTGGTAGCGCTCCTGATGAGCGCCTGCAACAACGGCGGCGAGCCCGCCGCGACAGAAACGCCGGAGCCGACGGCGGAGACGCCTGCGGCCGAACCGGAGCCGGCCGCCGAGGAGCCGAAGGAGCCCCCGGTCGAGCTGACCTGGTATTATATCGTATACGAGATGCCTACGGACCTTCAAGCGGTGAACGACAAGGTGAACGAGTACATCCTTCCGAAAATCAACGCGACCGTCAAGCTGATGCCGATCGTCGAATCCGCTTACGGTCAGAAGATGAACACGATGCTCGCCGCGGGCGAAACGTTCGACCTCGCCTGGACGGCGCGCTGGGGCGGAGGCGACTATAACAACCGCGTGCTGAAGGGCGCGTTCCTCGACATCGACGAGCTGCTCGAGAAGACGCCGAAGCTGAAGGCGGCGATGCCGGAGCTGGCATGGACGGACACGATGGTGGCCGGGAAAATCTGGGCGGTGCCGAACTATCAGATCGCGGCGAAGGCCGAAGGCTTCATCATTCAGAAGCGTATCCTCGACAAATACAACTTCGACGTCTCCACGATCAAGACGCAGGACGACATCGAGCCGCTCCTCAAGCTGATCAAGGAGAACGAGCCGAGCGTCATCCCGATCGCCGGCACGACGAACATGTTCGATTACGGCAGGCTGTGGGGCTTCGCGCGGGAAGGCTTCCGGGTAAACGACCCGACGTATACGATCGTCAATACGACCGAGCAGCCCGAATACAGGGCGTTCCTCGATCGGCAACGCCGCTGGTACGAAGCCGGCTACATCTATCCGGACGACGCGACGCTGACAACGCTGCCGGATCTGCGCCGGACGGGCAACGTCGCCGTCGGCTGGGACACGACGATGAAGCCGGGCGGCGAAGTCGAAAACTTCGACGATTGGGGCAACAACGAAGTCGTCTACGTCCGCGTCTCCGAGCCGGAATTCACGGGCGTGCTCGACACGATGACCGCCATCAACCGAAAGTCCAAACATCCGGAGAAAGCGCTGCAGCTGCTCGAGCTCGTCAACACCGAGCCGGAGCTGATGAACCTGCTGTCGTACGGCATCGAAGGCAAGCATTACAACAAAGTCGGCGACAACGTCATCAAGAAAGTCGACAAGAGCGGCTACAGCGCAGAAATTTGGGTGATGGGCAACTCGCTCATCAGCTACCTCTTGGAAGGGCAGGCGCCGGATACATGGGAGAAGACGCATGAGCTCAACATGACGGCGAAGCGTCCGCCGGTACACGGCTACAAGTTCAATCAAGACCCGGTCAAGACCGAAGTCGCGAACTTGACGGCCGTCCACGACGAATTCGCGAAGGCGCTTCAATCCGGCAGCGTCGATTCGAACGAATACTTGCCGAAATATATCGAGGCGCAGAAGAACGCCGGCGTCGACGCGTTCAACGCCGAGAGGCAGAAACAGCTCGACGAGTGGCTGAAGCAGCAAGGCCTGAAGTAATCGCCGGAAATTTCCGGAACGCGAACACCCCTCGGCAGACGCTGCCGGGGGGTGTTCGCGTCTAGGCGTGAGCGGACGGCGATTTATTCGTACCAATGAGAAGGCAACGCATCCTTCTCCAGCTCGATCAGCTCTTTCAAAATTCGGTCCGCGTCCCCGATCGAATTGACGAGCGGGTCCGTCATCATCGCGCGGCGCAGCTTCGGAAAGCTCCGTTCGACGATCGCTTCGGCGGTCAGCTCATGCGTATCGAGCACGAGCTCCTGCATGCCGCGGATGCCTCGCGGCATGACGTCCGCAGCGTACGGAGCGACGCCCTCCATCGTCACCTGGCAGCACAGCTCGAGGAACGCGTCGTCGCTCATGTTGGGGACGGCCCCCTTGTTCAGCGTGTTGACGTAGAACGGCTTTCCGAGGTTCCCCACCATATTTTCAATAATATCCGTCGCATGGTCCGGCCCGAAGAGGCTCATATATTCGGACACGGGCCTGCGGCCCTCCACGAAGTCGTCCACTTGCTTCCACATGGCCTCATGCCGCTTGTAGCGTTCTTCCGTCTCCCAGATGGACAGCGGGGGGATCGAATCCGCCGAGACGCCGAGCCCTTGCCAATAGCGCACATACTCCTTCGTATGAGCGACGCAGGTCGGAATCTTGCCGAAGATCTCGTACAGCTCGTACCCGATGGCATCGTTGTAAAGCGACTTCGCTCCCTTATCTCCGCCGTCCGTGCTCTCCTCCGCGGCGCGGCGCAGCGATTCCGCGATCAGCGGAGCGACGTCCTTGCCGTCGAATTCGGCGCGCAGCAGCCAGGTGAAATGGTTGACCCCGGCGATGCGGAAGTCGAATCGGCGCTCGACGTCTTCGGTGTATTCGTCCTTGCTTTCGATGATGCCCGTGCGCAGGAAGTAATTCCGCTTCACGTGAGGCATATGCAGGCCGTCGCAGAGCGCGAAGCTCTTCAGGTCCGGCGCGTAGCGGCTTAACGCGATGCCGTTGATCGCGGAAGGATTAATGTAGTTAATGACCCATGCGTCAGGGCAGATCGCCCGAATGTCCTCGACGCATTCCATGATGACGGGCAGCTCCCGCATCGCGCGGAAGATGCCGCCGGGACCGATCGTGTCGCCGGAGCACATCCGGATGCCGTATTTCTCGGAGATCGCGCAATCGAGCCCCCGATACTTCACCGTATCCTTCGCGAAGCTGAGCACGACGAAGTCGGCGTCCTTCAGCGCCTCCCTCCGGTCCGTCGTGCCTTCGACCCGCAGCGGCACGCCGTTCTCCGCCGCGACCATCCGGGCGAGCTTCGCCATCTTGTCGACTCTTCCCTCGTCCGTATCGACCAGCGATAACGTCCCCGTATTCAAGTAAGGGGAATGAACCATCTGCCAGATCGATTGACGTCCGAAAAACAAGCTCCCGGCTCCGAGCACGACGACTTTAGGGCCGGCCTTCCCTTGCTGAAGTTGCGTCATCTTGCATTCCTCCTTCGGTTTGCCTTCATGGTATACGAGCCGCGCCGAATTCGGAATGCGCGATAGTTAGATCCGAATGTCAAAAAGTAAGATCTTGAGAAACCCCAAAAAACTTATGATATATTCATAATAATCGCCACATGTCATTGGGTACTCGAACGGAGGGAATCCGTTGTCCGACTTCAGAAGGAAACTCGATGTTTTCCAAGAGCTATCCGAGCACATGACGCTTCGGATCGGCGCATGCCAGAGCATCGCGCACGAAGCCGATTGGTCGGAGACGAAGACGCATCAGGACTACGACCTCTGGTTCGTGTCCGGCGGCCGGGTCGAGGTGCGGATGAACGGCAAGCCGCCGGTGTCCGCCGTCGCCGGCGACGTCGTCTTCTTCCATCCCGACGTGCCGTACGCGGCGTCCGCCGGGCCGGACGGCTGCGAATTTATTTTCGTCCACTTCGACTTCGGCATCGGGGAGCGGTCGCATATTTTGGAGGAGTTCGATCTGGCCGGCGTCGTGCCGGGCGATGCGGTGCGGGAGGAGGTCGAGTGGTTCCGGCGTTCGTTCCGCTCGTATTCGGACCGTTCCGCGCTGTCGCGCATCCGGCTGCGGGGCAGCCTGACGGTGCTGCTCGCCGCCATGCTCGAGGCCGACGCCCGCACTTCCGCCGACGCGCCGCCGCATAAAAACAGCGCATCCAAAAACCTGGATGCGCTGACGCCCGTCTTCGATTATATCCGCCGTCACCCGCATCGGCCGGTCGCGATTCGCGAGCTGGCCGAGCAAGCGGGCATGTCGGAGAAGTATTTCATTACATTCTTCAAGCGCACGGTCGGCGTAACGCCCGGCAAATATTTGTCGCAGGTGCGCATGAACCGGGCCAGGGATTACTTATCCCTTACCACGTACTCGATCCGGGAGATCTCCGAGCTGCTCGGGTATCCGGATCCGTATATGTTCTCGAAGGCGTTCAAGAAGATGTACCACGCGCCCCCTTCGAAGTTCAGGTAGCGATGTCCACCTTCGACAAGTCCGGCACGATCTGCACCCATGTCTTGCCCGGCAGCAGCGGAATGTCCGCGATCGCCCCTTCCTTGTCGTACGCGCGGATCACGCCGTTCTTCAGCTCCCATACGATGTCCCGCTTGACGCCGGCCTGCAGCAGCATGCCCTTGCCGGGGCCGAGCACGTCGACCTCCCGCCGGCCGGCGTCGTCGACGATGCGATGCTTCGCTTGGACGACGAGCACGTTCGAGGCGGAGAGCCGTTCGCCGGTTTTCTTATCGTTGTGCGGTTCGCCCTTCATCGTTCGCAAATACGTCTTCGACGCCGCGTCGTACTCGTAGCCCGCCTGGTACCCCCCGATATACGGAATCGTCGCTCGCGTCGCGGGCTCGCCGGACGGCGCCGCCGCCCCCGGGCTCGCGAACGTAAGAATCGGATCGGTCCACGTATCGCGGAACTTCTTCTTCTCCGCGCCCTTGCCCACGAGCTCGATGCTCGTGTACAAGTTATGCGGCGCCTTGCGGGACTTGTCCCGCCAATAATAGTCATGGTCTCCGTACACTTGATCCAGATGGTTCAGCTTATGCTTCACCATGAGATTCATCGCCTCTTGGCTCCATCCCGCGTGCACCAGAATGCCGTCGAGCGCCATGCCCAGCTGCACGAAATACGGGCGAATGCTGCGCACGGGGCCGATCTCCTCCGCTTTCACGCTCTGATAGACGGCTATAAACCTCGTAATATCGCCTTCCGCTAACACCTCATATACGAGATCCGCTTCGTGAAGTCCGGTTTGCGGCCGCGCCGCGGGGGAGTTCTCCACCATCACGACGACCGGTCGGTCCGTTACAAGCTCCTCGGTCGGCACGCCGGTGAGCGGATAAGCGTAAGGCAATGCCGCTTCCGGCTCTTCTTGCGCCGTACCGGCCGCTTCGGGCCCTTCTCCGGCGGGAGGGGGCTCGATCGGCTCCTCCGCCGGCGCCGCGCCTCCCGCGCAGCCCGCGAGCAACGACAAGAGCAGCAACAGCGGGAGCAGGGGTCTTCCTATGTGTCGTCTTCCGTTCATCGTGGCTCATCCTCCGGCAGGTTGTCTATCGAATCGCTCCTATCTATCCTATTATTGTAAACGAGAGGTTAGAACTTGCAACGACTTTTTGTGCGCGGCGCGATCGGTTGCTGTCGATTTCCGGGGAAATATGATGGTTTGGAAGACGGAGCGCCTCGTATATTCCTTGACTGGAATATTCCGTTCGTGCTATCTTTCATGTTGTAGCAGTTCTATACCTGATCGGAGGAATATCATGTCGTCATTCGCCGCAGCAGCGCATATCGAAGAACAAGAAATCGTCTTGCAACGAACGTTCCGCGCCCCCCGCGAGCTCGTCTTCGAGGCGTTCACCGATCCGTCGCATCTGGCGGTATGGTGGGGACCGACGGGCTTCTCCACGACGACGGCCCGCTTCGAAGCGAAGGAGAACGGGCAATGGGAATACGTCATGCACGGACCCGACGGCGCGGACTATCCGAACTTGATCACGTATCGCGAGGTCGTGCGCCCCGAACGGCTCGTCTACTCGCATGGCGAACCCGGCGACGAAGAGCAGTTCCGCGTGACGATCACGCTGGAGGACCGCGGCGGCGACACGGCGCTGACGATGCGCTCGCGGTTCCGTACGGCCGATCAACTGCGTCAAGCCGTCGAAGCGTACGGCGCCGTCGAAGGCGGCAAGCAGACGCTCGAGCGTCTCGCCGACCATCTCGCGTCGCTCGGCGCATAACCGGCCCGACCGCGCGTTCGTTCCTCGCGCGGTTGCGGCTCCCGCTCCAACTCGTTCACCGGTCCTTCGCGACGGGCTCCAACCATAAATCCACGGTATCGTTCGTTGCGTCGTACTCGACTTGGAAACCGAACGTCTCCGCGACGAAGCGCAGCGGCACGTACGTCGTATACACGTCGAGACGCGGCGGGCTGTCCAACGGAACGGCCCGTCCTCCGACGTATGCGGTGTCGTCGCCGATCGTCATCTCAAGCGTAAGCTCGCCTTTCGCGGCTGTAATCCGTTGCTCCGCCGCGTTCCATTGCACCTCGGCTCCGAACAGCTCGAACAGATACCGCATCGGCGCCTCGAACCGACCGTTCGCGCGGTGCAGCGCCGGGGCGAGCACCAGCGGCATATCGTTCAGATTCAGCCGGTGCTGAAAGTCCGACGTCCGGAACGTCCACCGCTTCTGCAATCGTTCTCCCCCGGATCGGAAAGACACCTCCGCCGTATACTCCCGATCGCCTCGGAGCTGCTGCAGCGCGGTCAGCGAATACCCGTACCCCGACTCCGTCTTTCGGATGGCGAGCGGTATGTCGATCGTCCGGTCCCCCGCCATCGTCGTCAGCGTTGCGTGCGCGTCGCTAACGTCCGGCAGCGTGCTGTACACGGAGATCGTCGTACCCTCTCCTTCGTTCCCGTCGACCGAATACGGATCCGCCTTGTGGAAATACCCCGGCCACACGTCGGTCGCTCCCTCGTACGGATAGACGCTTGCCGTCGCCGGAACGGCCCCGGCGCGCTCCGGATCGGCGGCGCCTACGATGACGGTCGCCTTCCCGACCCGAGCGATGCCGAGCGCCGTCGCGGCCGGAGTCAGCATCGCTTCTCTGCGGTCGTGAACGAACGTGAGCTCGCGAATTTCCTCGGTCATATCGAACATGTCGTAAGCGCGTTCCTTCACGTACACGGTCTCCATGATCTTACGGCCTTCCCCTCGAAATCCGGCCGCTTCCGCGCGCGCTTCGGGCGTGGATTGCGTGTAGAACTCCCTGCCCTCCTCTTGTACCGAGAAGTCGACCGCGGACTGCGGTTCGAAATGCGCATTCGCATAACGGGCATGATCTTCGGCCGCTCGGTTGAGCGCGGGGTCGAGCTCCGCCTCCGCCAGCCCCATTCGAAGGCGAAGCCGATTGACGGCTTCCAGCGCCTTCTCGCGTTCCTCGCGGCTTGTGCCGTCGTACACCGTCGTTTGCGCGGACGCCTCGGGCGCGGCGCCCTGCCCGACGCTCCCTGCGAGCAGTACGATCAAGCTAGTATAAAGTAAGGCTTTCTTGTACAACAACGATCCCTCCTGCCGACTTTATTACGTTAAACGCATAGTCGGAGGCAAAGGTTGCCGACTTTCACACAGTACGCTGCGGAGGCGTATGCGCAGAGAAGCTCGCGGTTCGCCGCGAGCTTCTCTGTGTCGTTATGTACGCCCGGCATAGTAGAACGAGGCGATCGAGTCCAACGGTTCGCCTCGCCGAGCGATCCCCTCGATTTTATGCGCGAACTCCGGCTTCACGAGATGCAGCAGCGGCTGATCGACCTGCAGGAAACGCGTGAAGGCGTCGGCCGCGAGCGCATCCCAACGCTCGGCATAGCGAAGCAGATCGTCCGGCAGGACCCGTGCCCTGCGGCTCCCTTCCTCCGGCAAGCAGTCGAACGGCTCGTCCACATTGAGCGTGCCGTAATCGCTCGTCAGCTGTTCGCCGGCCTCGATGTCGCGGGCCGCCAACTCGAGCTCGTATGCTGTTCCTACGCAATTCGCATGGAAGCTGTGGTTGATGTATTTCCCGTAATCCCAACACAAAATATATTGCCCCCGCTGATTGCGGTAGGAATACTTCAAGAAGCAATTCCGCCTCAGCTCGTCCAAGGCCCGCACGTCTTCCTCGCCGAAATGCCGATCCAAATCGTCCAACGCCCAGGTGATCGTGCCTTTCGGGATTCGCTTCGTCGCGAAGACGCCGACGCCGATCGTCTCGTCGATATACCGTAATTCCGTATCCGGATGAAGCACGCCGATTCCCCCCTACCCGTTCCGCGCCGGACGCCCCGCCCCGTTCGACAACTCGCGGATGCGGACCGCGGGATCGAGGCTGGAGAACCGTCCGTGCCTGTCGTAATACGTCGCGATGACCGAATCGATTCGCTCGCCGCGCGAGACGATGCGCTCGATCTTATCGGCGAACTCCCGCTTGATCAAGTGACGAAGCGGCTGTTCGACATGCCCGAAGCGGCGGAACGCCTCCGTCGCCTGCGCGTCCCATTCTTCGTAGCAACGAAGCAGATCGTCCGGCAGGACGCGCGTTCGCGCGCTGCCCGCCTCGGGAAAGCAATCGAACGGTTCGTCCATATTCAACACGCCGTAGTCGTCGCACAGCTGTTCGCCGGGCTCGATGTCGCGCGCCGCGAGTTGAATGTCGTACGCCGTGGCGACGCAATTGGCATGGAAGCTGTGGTTGATAAAGCGTCCATGGTCCCAGCACAAGATGTACAGCCCTTCTTGATTGCGGAACGAATACTTCATCACCTTCGCCTTCCGGGCGTCGTCGAGCGCCGCGACCTCGTCCTCGCGGAACATCTGATCCAGGTCGTCCAACGCCCAGGTGATCGTGCCCCTCGGAATCCTCTTCGTCGCGAAGACGCCGACGCCGATGTCGGCGTCGATGTACCGCAGCTCCGTATGCGGATGCATCATGCGCGTACCCTCCCGCTCGTCGCGTTCGCCGACATAAATCGACGCGTTTCTATTCTATCTTCCACAAACTCCTATATTGAGATATTCTCTATTTATATCACATGGAGAAGAGGCTTGCGAGTGGGAAAACACGAGTTGCTTCGGGAAGAAATCAAACATATCGACATGAAGGCGCATAACGTCGTAGAGCTGGTCGACGCAATGGGGGCCATGGCGTTCCAATCGAGAAATGTGCACGAGGCCGCGCAAATCTACGCAACGATGCTCAAGGAAGAAGGGTGCTCGGTCATCCTCTGCTTGGCCGGCAGCTTGTTCAGCGCGGGGCTGAAGGACGTCGTCGTCGACATGATCGAGAACCGGATGGCGGACGCGATCGTCTCGACGGGCGCGTTGATCGTCGATCAAGACTTTTTCGAAGCGCTCGGATTTCGACACTACAAGGGCACCTCGTTCATCGACGACGAATATTTGCGATCGAATCGGATCGATCGCATCTACGACACGTTCATCGACGAGAACGACCTCCGCGTATGCGACGAGACGATCGAACGGCTCGCGGACCGGCTCGGCTCGGGCGTCTTCTCCAGCCGCGAATTCATTCGGGAGATGGGCAAGTATTTGACCGAAGTCGGCGCGAAGGCGCGCTCCGTCGTGAAGTCCGCGTACGAGCACGAAGTGCCGATCTTCGTTCCCGCCTTCTCCGACTGCTCCGCCGGCTTCGGGCTCGTCGCCCACCAGTGGAAGCGGCCGGAACGCCATGTCGCCATCGACAGCGTGAAGGATTTCCGCGAGCTGACGAAGCTGAAGATCGAGGCCGGTACGACCGGGCTGTTCATGGTCGGCGGCGGCGTGCCGAAGAACTTCGCGCAAGATACCGTCGTCGCCGCGGAGCTTCTCGGTTACGACGTCGAGATGCATAAATACACCGTGCAGATTACGGTCGCGGACGAACGCGACGGCGGATTGTCCGGCTCCACGCTGAAGGAAGCCCATAGCTGGGGCAAGGTCGATAAGGCGCGGGAGCAGATGGTGTACGCGGAGGCGACGCTCGCCCTTCCGCTGATCGCCGGTTACGCCTATCATCAAGGCGCCTACCTCGAACGGCCGCGGAAAGCGTTCGCGCGATTGTACGACGTCCATACGGCCGTCGGAAGCATCTAATTCGAGCGGAGGCTGACTCGACATGCTTTACATTTTCAAGGGCTTGCCCGCCCTGTTCGCCAAATACAAGAAGCCTTCCTCGATCCTGACGCTTGCGCTGCTGGTCGAGCTCGCCTTCGAGACGCTGCTGCCGGTCAGCTTCAAGATCGTCGTCGATTACGCGATTCTGCCCCAGAATTTCAGATTGCTGATCATCATTCTCGGAGCCTTGCTGCTGGGAGCCGCGGCGGCCGCGGGGATGGGCATCCTACGGGACCGGACCTATGCGGCCGTCGGTCCGAGCGTGATGCGCGACATTCACGAGAAGCTGTTCCGCCACATTCAGGGCATGTCGATGGAGTTTTTCTCGCGGCGCGGCGCCGGCGACCTGCTCGCCCGGTTCAACTCCGACTTGTCGTCCGTGGACGGCTTCGTTATGATGCTTCCGTACGTGCTGCTCTCCTTCCTCGGCTTGTTCCTGAACGTGGTCGTCCTCTTCGCCCTGCAGTGGCAGCTCGCGCTGATCGCCGTGATCGGCCTGCCGCTCTGCTTGATCGGTCCGAAGCTGTTCGGGAAGCGGGCGTACGATGCCAACTACGAGCTTAAAGAGGAGCAAGCTTCGATCACGACCGCGATTCAGGAAAATCTCGGCGCGCAGACCGTCGTGAAGGCGTTCGGCTTGGAATCGCGGATGAACGACCGATTCGCGGAGTCGATGAACCGCTACGTTCGGAAGGCGTCCCGGTCGCACTTCTTCTCCTTCCTCGTGGACCGCACGACGAATCTCGGCACCGTCGTCTTGAATTTGATCGCCATCTGCATCGGGTCGCTCCTCGCCTTCGACGGCCACTTGTCGATCGGCTCGCTGCTGGCGTTCAGCACGATTCTGCTGACGTTAAGCAACTTGGTGGCGGCCGTCACCTGGATCGTGCCGCAGATGATGCAGGCGTCGGCGGGCATGGAGCGCATCGACGAAATCTTGAGCGAACGCCCGTCCGTCACCGACGCGCCGAACGCGTCCCCGCTGCCTCCCTTGTCCGAAAGCGTCGAATTTCGCGGCGTGACGTTCGGCTATACGGAGGGGCGGGCGAACTTGTCGGAGATCGACCTTCGCATCCCGTACGGCTCCTACGCCGCGTTCGTCGGCGCCAGCGGGTCGGGGAAGAGCACGATCATTAACTTGCTCATGCGGTTTTACGATCCCCGCGAAGGCAGTGTCCTGTACGACGGGGTCGACATCGCCGCGGTCGCGCAGCAATCGCTGCGAAGCCAGATCAGCATCGTGTTCCAAGACAACTTCCTGTTCAACGTCTCGCTTCGGGAAAATATTCGCCTCGGCAACCCCGAGGCGACCGACGAGGACATCGAACGAGCGGCGCGCGCGGCGGAAATCCACGATTTCATCCTGACGCTGCCCGAAGGCTACGACACGCTCGCGGGCGAACGCGGCGGACGGCTGTCCGGCGGCCAGCGGCAGCGGATCGGCATCGCGCGCGCGATGGTCCGCAACCCGCGGCTTCTTATTCTGGACGAGGCGACCTCCGCCCTGGATCCGTCGACGGAGGACGCCGTCAACCGGACGATTCTCAACCTCGCCCGAACGACGACCATCGTCTCCATCACGCACCGGCTGGCGTCCGCGGAGCATGCCGACCGCATCTTCGTTCTCGACAAGGGACGGCTCGCCGAACAAGGGACGCATCCGGAGCTGCTCGCCGCCAACGGCAAATACGCGGAGGCCTGGGAGAAGCAAAGCGGCTTCTCGTTCAGCGACGACGGCATCCACGCGGTCATCCAGCCGGCCAAGCTGAAGAAGGTGCCGTTGTTCGAAGCGGTGGAGCTCGCGTTCCTGGAGGAGATCGCTCCGCTGTTCGTCACCGAATCGTACCCGACGGGCAAGACGATCATCCAAGAAGGCGATCCGGGAGACAAGTTCTACATTATCGTCCGCGGCAAGGTCGAGGTGACGAAGGACGTCGACGGGCGGTCCGCGCAGCTGGCGGTCTTAAGCGACGGCGATTTCTTCGGCGAGATCGCCCTCTTGCGCGACGTCGCGCGCACGGCGACCATTACGGCGCTGACGCCGACGATGTTCATCACGCTAAGCCGCGAATCGTTCCGGCATATCGTCGACAAGGAGCCCGACCTGCAGCGCATCCTGTCGGAAGCGCGGGGCTAGGTCGAGGACGACCGCGACCTGCGCCGGGCGCCGGACCAGACGACGACGGGAAGCAGCAGCAGCGCTAACGCGGCGCCCGACAGCGACAGCGCGGCGAAGCCGGCTTGCTCCACGACGAGGCCCGACAGCGCGCCCCCCGACGCGCCGGCCAGCGCGACCGCGACATCGATCGCGCCTTGCGTCTTCGCTCGGGCGGCCGGATGCGTCGCGTCCACGATCAGCGTGGTACCGCTGATCAGACCGAAGTTCCAGCCGAGGCCGAGCAGGACGAGCGCGGCGACGAGGCCGACGAGCGAGTGCCCCGGAACGGCCGCCGCCACTCCTCCGGCGGCCAACAGCGCGACGCCGGCCGCGATCGCCATCGTGGTACGGCCGACCTTGTCGACGAGCGCGCCGGTCGCGAGCGACGGCAGGTACATCGCGCCGATATGGAAGCCGATGACGAGCCCTACGTCGTTTAGATCGAAGCCGTGATGCCCCATATGGATCGGCGTCATCGTCATGATCGCGACCATGACGATCTGCGTCAGGATCATGACGGCCGCGCCGACGACGAGCCCTCTCCGGTTTCCGATCGGCTGACGCCCTTCCCCGGAAGCGGCTCGATCCGCCGCCGGCTGCGCTTCCCGCGCCTCGTGAATCGCCTTCGCGACGAGGAACGGGTCCGGGCGGAGCAGCGCGGCGAAGACGAGGCCGGCGAGCAAGTATGCCGCGGCGCCGAGAAGGAACGGCCCCGCCAGCGCCGGAATGCCGAGCGACGCCGCGAATTCGCCCGTCGCGCCGACCGAATTCGGGCCGGCGACGGCGCCGAACGTCGTGGATACGAGCGCGATGCCGACCGCCTTCGCCCGCTGCCCCGGCTTCGCCAGGTCGGTGCCCGCGTAGCGGGCCAGCAGGTTCGTGGCCCCGCCGAACCCGTACACGAGCAGCGAAGCGAAGAATAAGGGGATGCTCTCCGTAACCGCCGCCGCGACGACGCCGATCGCGCCGGCGCCGCCGACGAGGAAGCCTGCGGTCAGCCCCAGGCGTCGCCCGGCTCGCTGCGAGAGCCGCCCGACGAGCAGCGCCGCCGCGGCGGATCCGAGCGTGAGCAGCGCGGACGGGATGCCTGCCGCGCCGTCCGAGCCGAGCAGGTCCCGGGCGAGCAAAGCGCCGACCGTCACGCCCGCCGCCAGCCCGGCGCCGCCGAACAGCTGCGAGAGGGCGACGATAAACAAGGTTCTTTTGTACAACCGCTCTTGCATGACCGGAGATTCGATATACTGCCGCATGGCGGTCCCTCTTTTCACGGATTCAGATCTTAAAGTTATGTACACCGAACCGCTCCTCGACGCAGAACGGCGCCTCGCCGATCGCAGCGTTCGCCCCCGGGAAGCCGGGAAAACTTCGCAGGAATGCGCGCACATCGCAGGAGTAACGCGAATATTGTCGAAAAGGTTAGTATTATATTCGCGAAATCATTCGAGGTGTCCTGCTTTCATGCAACCATATCGACTCCCCCTA
Organism: Paenibacillus sp.; assembly: GCA_031181325.1. Taxonomy (GTDB): domain Bacteria; phylum Bacillota; class Bacilli; order Paenibacillales; family YIM-B00363; genus Paenibacillus_AE. Next base: position 25,096 of record JAPSKX010000019.1, on the reverse strand, counting down.
ACGCTGTTCCTGGTTTGCGTCGCGGCCTTCGCGCTATGGATGTGCATGCCCGAAGCGGAGGAACCGGCCGTCTCCGAGCTTCCCGTCGACGCTTGGAGCGTCCGCTGGATCGGCGAATCGGAGCCGCGCGCGTCGTCCCCGCCTTCGCAGGAAGGCGAATGGCAAGACGCCACCGTGAGCCGTCCCTTGACGACGATTCCCCAAGGGGCCGTCGGCGCTTGGATACGGATCCCCATCCCGCCCACGGCCGCATACGATCATCCCGGATTATATATCGAACGCCTGTACGGGCTCGATTATACCGTATACGAGGACGGGAAGCCGGTGTTCCGCGCCTCGCGGAACTACGATTTCGAACGAAACATCGTTCTTGTTCCGCTTCGGGCGTCTTCGACCGCGAACGAGCTCTACCTCCGCATCGAGTCGAAGGAGCGCGCCGGCATCGGCAGCGTCGTGCGCGTCGGAGCGTACGACGCGCTGAACGCGGCCAACGTGCGGAAGGAGCTGAGCAACCCGCTGCTCGGCGCCGCCATCGCGTTCCTCGGATTCGTCATGCTGTCGGTTACCGGATTTTCGCAATGGCAGCATCGAAGAATGACGGCGGCGCTCAGCCTGTTCATCTTGTCGACGGGCGCGCTGATCGGCTCCTATTCCTCCTTGCCGTTCTTCTATTACCCGAATTTCGGGCGCGAGCTGTTGTTCCTGTTCGATACGTCGATGCTGGTTTTGTTTCCGTCGTTCACCTATTTCGTCGTGCATATCTACGAGGATACGCACGCCTTCTTCCGGAAGGCCGCACGTTGGCTGATCGGGTATTCGATGTTCTGCTTCGCGATGCTGATCCTCCAGCAGGCGATCGGCGACCCTTTCTATGTATTCTATAAGCTGTTTACGTTTTGGATTCTTCTTCCGCTCATCGTGCTGCAGATGCTGCTAGCGATCTTCCTTGCGGTGAGGTACGCGCTGCGTAAGAACAGAGATTTCTTGCTCCTGTCGGCCGGCATCGTCGGCTTCGCGCTCTCGGCCGTCGCCGATCTGGTGCTGTTGTCCGTTCTTCATCGTCCGTACATCCTGACGCTCTGGAAGATCGGCATCGTCCTCCTGATCGTCTGCCTCGTGATGATTCTCATCCGTCGCGTCGTAGCCGATTACGCGAAGCTGCTCGACTACTCGAGAGAGCTGGAGCTGCACAGCCGCCAGCTGCAGAAGACGGAGCGCATGCGAATCGTGAGCGACCTCGCCGCGTCGGTCGCGCACGAGATCCGAAATCCGCTGCAGGTGACGAGAGGCTTCTTGCAGATGTTGATCCGGAGCTCGACGGAAGAAAACAAGCCCCATTACATGATGGCGATCAGCGAGCTGGACCGGGCTTCCGACATCATTTCGGATTTCCTGACGTTCGCGAAGCCGGAGCAGGACACGATCGTCCCCATGGACGTGAAGCAGCTGTTATGCAACATCGAGACGATCATCGGTCCGTTGGTCATGCTGCACGGCGGAGCGCTCCGCGTCCGCGCCGACGAAGGTCTGGTCGTGCTGGGCAACGTCTCCAAGTTTAAACAGGCGATCATCAATATGATGAAGAACAGCATCGAATCGTTCCGGGAAGAGGGCAGCATCGAGGTAGAGGCGTATGCGGAGGAAAGCACGGTCGTCATCCGGATCGCGGATAACGGACAAGGCATGGACACGGAGCAGATCGCGAAGCTCGGCGAGCCGTATTTCTCCACGAAGACGAAGGGGACCGGACTCGGCTTGATGGTCACGTTCCGCATCGTCGAAGTGATGAAGGGGACGTTGGAATTTCGCAGCAGGAAAGGCGAAGGAACCGAAGCGATACTCCGGTTCCCTCTTTCGGCGCAAGACTAGCTCCAAACATACTCCGCGCTCTTCGCTTCGCGCTTCAAGTCGGACGGGCTCGGCGGAATGACGAGATAGTAGGAGGACGGCGTCTCTTCCAGTGCTCTCACTTCCATGCCTTCCGGCAGCTCGATGCCGAACGCGTCCTTGAGCGCGCTCTTCGGATTCGCAAGCAATTGCGCCTTGAACTGCGGATCCTCCCAAGCTTTCTGAACGATTTGACTCTTCGATGCGACCGTCGCGACTGATGTCATAATAACTGCCCCCTTTTCGGGAAAATGTACTTACTCTTCTATTATATCATCGATATGGTAAATTTGCCCTATTTTTCTGCTTGCGTCGACAAAAAATATGAAAACCCGCCCTCGTCCGCCAGCATCCGAACCTTCTCGTTCGTCTCACGGGCCTCCCGCCGCATTCCTGCGGCAATGGTTTCGGCGAAAGCGGCGAGCCGCTCCGGGACTTCGGGGATTCGGCGCAGCCGTTCGACATAGCGCCCCGCGGCATCCGCGAGCCGGTCCAGGGCGCCATAGTGATAGATGGCCCTGCGGACGGCGGCCTCGTCCGGCGGGAGGACGCCGCCGTCCGGAAGGCATTCCCGCACGATCGACAGGAACGCGCTGCCGTTCGCGACGGGCAGATCCTCCTGCCAGTCCGCCCGGTCGTCGGACAGCTGCAGTACGGCCAGCGCCAGATCGACGGCTTCCTCCGCGGCGGGGAGACGCTCCGGCATCCCTGCGTTCAGCAGCATCCCGCAGGCGCCGATCTTCACGGGCGCGGCTTTCCCGGAGAGCGCGCCCGCGTCCCTGGGGTCCATCGGCCTCTCCCCTTCCGCGGCGACGGCCGCGGCCCATTGCTCCAAGTACGCGCGATAGCGGCTCCAGAGCGCCGAATCGCTCGGGAAGCGGCGCCGATACCGTTGCAAGAACAGCTCATCCATCAGCGGAACGAGCGCCAGGGAGCCGCGCGTCTCTTGCGCTCGCTCGCCGACCCCGTCCATCGCGTCGTCCAACAGGAAAAACCTCAGCATCATAAATACATTGCCGACCGCCAGTTCTCGGCACAGCGCCGTCGAACCGCGCGTCCGCTCCTGCATCCAATACGGCAGCAGGTAGACGATCCCGTTCGCCCGTCCGCCGTTCCGAAGCGGATCGCTCCGCTCCAGCAGCCGCTTCGCCCGTTCGCGCAGTCCGGCGGGCAGCGCGTCGACGTCGCGCGCCGCCTCGGCGAACACGAGCTCCAGCTCTTCGCGATACTCCAAGATCACGTTCATGCTTCGTCTCCTTCGTTCTCCTAATATCGATGCCGCGCCCTTACATTCCGCGCGTCAGTCGAAAGGCCCGATTCCATGGGCCGAGGGTCGTCGTTTATCGGTCGGCGGACCACTCCGCCGGCATGCCGAACAGGCGGAATAGGTCGACGTCGATGAAGAAGTGGGCATGCGCGATCTTCCCATCCCGCGGCTCCAGGACGATGATGCTCCACGGGAGCAGAACGCCCGGCCGCTCGGACGGCACGTACTGCGCGAAGGCGGGACAACCGCCGTTCGCGCGCAGCGGCAGCAGGCGGGAGCCCGCGCAGTGAGCGCGAGTCGCCTCCAAGAATGCCGCGATGTTCGCGTTGCCGCATACCCACATCGTATAAGGCGGCATCGACAGGCTCGCTTGCTCGGTAAACAGCGCCAACAGCTTGTCGATATCGTATCGCTCGAACGCCTCGACGTAGCTGGCGACCAAGCGGCGGTCCGATTCGCCGTCGAGCTCTCGCAGCGATTCGGACCGAAGCCGCGACTGCTTCAGCGTGCTCCTCGCCCGCTGTAGAGCGCTGTTCGCCGCGGCGGCGGTCATGCCGAGCGCCTCCGCCGCCTGCCCGGCCGGCCAGCGAAGGACGTCGCATAAGATCAAGACCGCGCGCTGCCTCGGGGGCAACGTCTGCAACATCGCAATGAACGATAGCCGAACGGTTTCCCTGGCCTCCGCGACCTCGGCCGGATCGCCCGCGGCGTCGGGAGACGGCCACACCCAGGCCGCTCGCGGAAGGCTCTCCCGCGGCGCGGCGATGCGCTCGGCCGCATCGGTCACATCCATCGGCAGCGCCCGGCGCTTGGCTTGGCGCAGCTTGTCCAGACATACATTCGTCGCGATACGGTACACCCAGGCTCTCCTGGACGCGTCTTCCCGAATCCGACCCTCGTTCCGCCAGACGCGAAGCATCGTCTCCTGCACCGCGTCCTCGGCGTCGAAGGCGGAGCCGACCATGCGGTAACAGTAGCCGATCAGCTCGGACCGCATCGATTCGGCCGTTTCGACAATCCCGGAAGAGCCGCTCATTCGACGTCCCCCTTCCGCGCGGCGGGACGAGCTTCGGCGATCGGTTCATTGTCCGAGAACAGCTCCGGACGGTCCCGGAGCATCGCCGTCAGCACGTTCGTCACGGCCTCCGCGTCGCAGACGCGGACGACGGCCTCGCCGAGCCGTTCCTTCCGCATCGCGCCTTCCCTCTCCAGCACGCCGTCCACCTTCCAGTAATGCTCCGATACGCTCCCGCGATGCCTTCGTGACGGCACGGGAATCTCCGTCCCGTCCGGCAGCACCGTGTACAGCAGCTCCGGGTCGTCCGTCAATCGACCCGGGACGCCCGCCCACTCCTCCACGCCGTGGATGAACGTATTGCGCGTCAGATCGACGCCGACGAGCAGGATCGTCGCCCTCCGATCGAGCAGCTTCCCCCAGGCGGACCCTCTGGCGCACGGCGTATCGAAGCGATGATCGCCGCTCGCGAACGCGGCCGCTTCCCTTCCGAGCGCGGACACCGAATGCGTGGGATGCCAGGAGCGCACGACGCCGGGCCGTTGACGGAAGAGCTCCGGCAAGATCCCTACGCAAGCCGGCGACCGCTCCACGTAAAATTTCGGCTGCGCCGCATTGACGTACGACCACGTATGGGCGGGAAACACGAGCAGCCCGTCTCTCATGTATTCGGAACATGCATCCAGAACCGCATCCGCGCCGCCCTCGACCGGCCCGATGCTTTTCATCGACGAATGAACGAGCAGCGTCCCGCCGCCGTCGATGCCCATGCGCCCGAGCTGCTTCAGTAAGCTATCCTTCGTATGCATATCCTCTCTCCTTTGGAGTCGATTATGACGATTCGCCGCGGACTGCGCAAGATTGGTTTCGAAAGTTTTTTCCCTTACATCTTACATGAGACGCTTTCCACGGCTTATAACCGAAATGCCACTTCTGTAGCCAGTACGGAAGAAACCGGGCTTAGGAAATTTTAATGGAAAGAAGCGTCCGGCTCTTGCGCCGGACGCTCCGATAAGCGTATCTGTTCGGTCGATCGCCGTTAAAAAAACGAGACGGGATTCGCGCGAATCCGGGGAAAGTCCAACCCGTTCGACGCGTCTCCGTCGGGCTCCTCCAGCAAATCCGAGACGAGCTCGAAATACCGCTTCGCGTCCGCTTCCCGACCCGACAGCAGCAGCAAGGCGATCATCTTCGCGTGCAGCCGCTCCTCCAGCGGCAGCAGCCGAACTCCCTTCTGCAGCGGAGCGAGGGCGAGATCGTAACGTCCCGCGCGCACGTACGCGTCGACCGTCGCTTCCAGCAGCTCCGAATACTTGATCTCCAGCTCCGCCTGGCGAGGCGCCGCCCAGCCGTATCCGCTGCCGGCCAAGTACCCGTCGCCGTACAGCCGAATCGCTCGCAAGACCGGCGTCAGCGACGCGCTGCGCTCGAACTCCCGGCAGGCGAGATCGAATTCGACCGCATCGTCGTCGATCGCGAACGGCCAGCGAAGGCAGTAACCGCCTCCCGCCGTCTTGGAATGCTCGACGACGTCCGCCAGCCCGTACGCCTCTAGATCCTTCCTCAGCTGGTACACCGTCGAATGCAGAATGACCTGCGCCCGCTCGGGATCGCCTTCGGGCCAGAGCTCTTCGACGATGCGGGCTTTGCCGACCGGTCGCCCCCCGCGCTCGTGCAGGTAGGCCAGCAGCTCTCTGCTCTTCGAGTTGCGGAACCGCATCGGCGCCTCCCCGGTCGCGATAACGGAGAACGGCCCGAAGCTGCGGACGGACACGGCCGGCGCCGCGGCCGCCCCCGCTTGGATGCCGACTTGCTTCTTGCAGCGGCTCAGCGCTCTGGCCAGTTGCTCCTCCGTCATCGGCTTGAGCAAATAATCGAGCGCCTCGACGTCGAAGGCTTCGCGGGCGAATTCCTCGTACGCGGTCGCGAACACGACGCGAACCTCCGGACGGACGTCCCTCAGCCGGCGGGCCAGCTCCAACCCGTGCAAGCCGGGCATCTCCATATCGATCAGCGCCAGCTCGAACGCGTCCGGAGACGTAAGCGCATATTCCAGAAACTTCTTGGGGCTGTCGTACAGTCCGCATACCTCTACTCCGTCGAACGTCCGCAACAGCTTATCCGTACGCCGCAGCGCGGCCGGCTCGTCGTCTATGGCGATGACGCGAATCAAGCTCGTCCTCCCCCTTCCCCGCCGTGCAGCGGAATCGCGAACGTCACGACGGTTCCCTCTCCCGGAGCGCTCGCGATGTCCAGGCCTCTCCCATACAGCCGAAGCAGCCGCTGGTGAATGTTGCGAAGCCCCACGCCTCCGCCCTCCTCGCGTTCATGCGAGAGGGCCGCCTGCGCCGACGATGGCATGCCCGGGCCGTCGTCTTGGACGGTAACGACGGCCTCGCCGTCCAGCGCTCGCACGGATATGGTCACCGTGCCGCCGTCCTCGTTCTTGGTCACGCCGTGCCTCACGGCATTCTCCACCAGCGGCTGCAGCGTCGTCGGCGGAATTTGGAGCCCCGCATGCTCCTCCACGTCGTACCGAACGTTCAGCCGATCGCCGAATCGGGCCCGCTCGATCTGCAAATACGCCTCCGTCAGCTCCAATTCCTTGCGCAGCGGCACCAGCCCTTCCCGGTTCTTGAAGTCGAAGCTGCCCCGCAAATACCGGCTCAGATGAAGCAGCAGATCGTGCGCCGTTCGCGGCTCGTCCAGAGAGAACGACAGAATCGTATTCAGAGCGTTATACAGAAAATGCGGCTTGATCTGCGCCTGCAAGAACGCCATCTCCGACCGGACCGCTTCTTCGGCGGAGCGCTTCATCTCCAGCAGCGAGCGGGCCCGGGCCCGCAGCTCGTGCGGATGGAACGGCTTGATCAGGAAGTCGTTCGCCCCGGCCTCGAAGCCGAGCGTCAAATCCTCCGGCTCGCTTCGGACCGTCGTCAGCAGCACGGGCAGCTCCGACAACGCGAAGCTTCGGCGAATGAGCCGGCACGTCTCGTACCCGGTAAGGCCGGGCATCATGACGTCCAAGATGACGAGTCCGACGTGACGACCGCCTCCCTCCAGCAGCTTCAGCGCTTCCCGGCCGTCGCTCGCGGTTATAATCTCATACGGTTCGCCCGCCAGCGCGGCCATCAAGACGCGCAGATTGACCGGGTCGTCGTCCACCGCTAGAATCGCCGTCCCCCTCCCGCCCGAGCCCGACGCCGCCGTCGCCTCCGGACGCTGCGTCGCCGGGCCGGTCCGATCCGGCGCATAGCGGTCCGACGCCCGGGAGCCCTCCGCCTCCGACTTGCCGCCGGCGGCGTAGACCGGGATCGTAAACGTGAAGGTGGAGCCCGCCCCCGCCTCCGACGCGACGTCGATCCGGCCCCCGTGCAGCTCGACGAGCCGCTTCGCGATGCCGAGCCCGAGCCCGACGCCGCCGTACTCCTTCGCCGGGGTCGCGCCCGCCTTCTCGAACGCTTCGAAGATGACCCCCTGCTTCTCCGCCGGGATGCCGATACCGGTGTCGGAGACGGAGACGCGAAGCCGATCCCCTTCGACGGCGGCGGAGACGACCACTTCGCCTTCGGGTGTAAACTTGATCGCATTGCCGATCAGATTATACAAGATCTGCAGCAGACGGCTCTCGTCCGCGAGCACCTTCGGCAGCGCGTCCGGCCACGCCGTCCGGAGCGTCACCGGCTTCTCGCCGATGTAATGCCGGAATACCTCCTGCTGCGCCGACAGGACGGCGCGAACGTCGACCGGCTTGAGGTTCAGCCGAATGCCTCGGTTTTTCAGCAGCGACAAATCGAGAATGTCGTTGATGAGGTTCGACATGCGGCGGGCGACCGAGACGACGAGGTCCAGCTGCTTCCGCTGCTCCGGATTGAGCGGCCCCGCCTGCCCCTCGGACAACGCCATCGATAAATTCATAATGCCGTGCAGCGGCGTCTTCAGCTCATGCGACGTATTGGCCAGAAACTCGTCCTTGAGCCGGTTCATGACGACCAGCTCGTCCGTCATCGTCTCGATCGTGCGGTACGCGTCCGAGAACCTTCTCGCGAGCTCCATCGCTTCGATGAAGACGAGCAGGATGAACCCGTAGAGCACCAACTGCACTTCGGTCCAGAACACGTACCCGTTGCTGTACGCGATGTCATGGATCGCCGCCGCGACGAAGACGAGCCACCCGGACAGCTGCAGCAGCGCGCCCCTGCGGCCTCTCCAATACGCCAAGCCGAAGCCGTAGAGGATATACAGCATTCCAAGCACCGACACGACCTTGAAGTACCCGATGAAGCTCGTATACACTTCGGTCGGGAACGCGACGATCGAAGCGACGAAGCCGCCGCCGATCCAGACGAGCGCCTTCCCGAGCGGATCCCCGAACTCCTGCGGATACAGCCGGCGCACGAACAGGAGCGCCATCGTCACGCCGCCGTAGTAGGTTACATACTCGAGGAAGACGATCGTGCGGATGCCCGCCTGCGGGAACACGTCCACGATGTACATCCCGCCTACTACCCATTGGCGCAGCGCCCCGAGCAAGCAGCAGATGCCGAAATAAAGCGTCGAGCGCTCCTTGTGCCGAAGCACATATACCGCGATCTGGTACAAGCCGAGCAGCGCGCAACCGCCGAATACCGCCATATCGACGATGCGGTCGCGGTCGATGCCGTTCAGCGTCTGCCGCTCGTCGCCGAGCGTCGGACTGAACCAGACCCCGCCTTGCGGGTAGAGCGCGTTGGCGACCTGGAGGACGAGGTCGAATTCGTTCCCCGGGGGATCGAAGCGGACGGACTGCGGCGAATAAGCGGACTTCGTCTGCGCGAGGTCGGCCGATACATGTCCCGCTTCCGCGATCACCCGCTCGCCGACCATCAGCCGATACGCCGGCGCGATCGCCGGAATCGTAAGGCCGAGCGAAGCGGTTTCGCCTTGCGTCAGCACCTTCAGCCGGTAAGTCGCGTATCCTCTCCCCGGCAGTCCGAGGCGGGACCATTCGCCGGGCACCGTCGCGAATCGCTTCGGCGGCTCCGCGCCGAGGCCGTTCCACTCGTCCGCCGACAGCAGTCTCTCCCACCGGAAGTCCCATTCCCCGTTCAGGCGGACCGGGCCGTCTCGTTCGAAGCTCCAATCCCGCAAGTCCAATACGCCTTCCTTCGCCTGCGGCCGCTCCGAACCGCCGGAACCGCCGGCGAGCGGCGGGACGAACGGCAGAACGAACGCGGCGACGAAGACAAGCAGCAGCGCCGCCGGCACCGCGAGCCGGAAGCGTCGTATTCGAGCCATAAGAGCATCACCGTCCGGCCATTATTCCTTCAACAGCGTCTTGAATCGCGATATTCGGTAGTATAACTGGCGCGCATGGAGAAGAACTGAAAAGAAAGCGCTTCATGTAAGGCGTTACGCGTCGGCCTCGAACAGATCCGTCGACGAATGTAGTCCCGAGCCGATCCTAGACTTCCTTCTCCATATGCCGCTTCGCTCCCTGTCGCTCCGATCGATTTGGAATAGAGTTATTCTACTACAAATCGCTAGATCACGAATGGGAAACCTCGAGTCTCCGATTAGATTCATGTTAGATGGCTATCAGACGCGGAGCTTGAGGATTGGTTCGAGGAGCTTCGAAGAGCCAGGAAGCGGAACATGAGGAGCAGCTTCGCCGGGAACGGCGGACTGCTCTCTTCTTATTACCGTCCGTGTGGTATGCTTAGTGACAACGGATCGGAAGACACGCACACCGAAGGAGTTCGTTCGTATGGACCATAATGAACTGATCGAGCGTTCGCTGTATTATATCGAAGACCATTTGGAAGAGCCGTTATCGGTGGAAGCCGTCTCCGATGCTTTCGGCATGTCCAAATACTATTTCCATAGACTGTTCTCCGCCATGATGGGCTGTTCGTTGAATCAATACATCTTGTCTCGTCGGTTGAATGCATCGCTGCGGTGGATGCAGGACGACGGCTTGTCGCTTACGGATCTCGCCTATCGGCTGAATTTCGGCACGCAAGCCTCGTTCACCCGCGCGTTCCGACGGCATTACCATGCGGCCCCGAGCGCGGTAAGGGCCGGGCGACACAGCGTGTCTCCGGTCCCCGTACCTGCGGTGGTCAAGCGGCCGGTCAAGAACATCAACGGCGACGTCGTCGCGGATTTCACGCTGACGCCGTTCCAAGCGGCCCGGATCAGCGGGATCGCCTTCGAAGTCGATCTGGCGACGGAAGACTATAAGAAGAAGATTCGCGATCATTCCGAGATGCTGCTAAGCCGTATTGACGACACCGTGGAAGGTCCCTGCTACGTTGTGTACTCGAACTGCCAACCGAATTCGACCAAGTTCAAAGTGCTGTTCGGGATCCCGAGCGACATTCGCATTCATGAGCCGTATTACTTCACGGTCGACGTGCCGGAGCTGTTTTGCGCTCGGTTCGCCTATACCGGCGATCTGCTCGACATCGGGGATGTGCTGAAGACCGACTACGCGAGATTTCTCAAGATCTCCAGACAGGAAGCCGAGCCGTCCCATATCGAGCTCATCCAAGCGTTCGACGACGTGCACCGCTTGGATTCGACATACCATATTTACGCGCCTGTGAAGAAGCTTCCCGCCGACTTAGCGCTGTAAGCCGACTACGTCCTCCCGCGGCTCCCCGTTCGGTCCGACCAAAGCGCGGCGCCCAACCACACGAGCGCAGCTCCCATCGGCACCGCCAACCACCGGTCGAACGGGTGCGGGATGAACGAAGCCGCAATCGTCGCCACGGCGGCGGAAGCGAGCAGGACGGCGGCCCAACGCGGGAATACGCCCGCGCGAATCGTTGCGATGCCGAGCGCCAGTCCTCCAACGATGTACATCCCCCCCGCCAGCGACGCTAACGAAGGAAAGACGCCCAAGGGCGCCGCGCTCTCCGCTCCGCCGAACAGACCCGTCATCCCCTCCACGAACGAGGGGGCATCCGCGACGAGCAGCGGCAGCACGAACGCCTCGACGAAGCTGAACGCGAAGGAAACGAGCCAAAACAGACTGAATAGGACATACCCGATCCACCCGAGCCAGCCTGCTTCCTTCGCCTGTCTCAGGAAGACCCCTGTAATGCCGATAAGGCTGAACAGCGACATCGCCATCGTCAAGCCTGCGACGACGACCCACAAGCTCGTGCTTACGGAGGAGAGGCGGTCCGCCGGGTGAATCCACTGGATAACAAGGTAGAGAAGCCCTGCCGCGATCGCGGGCGCGCCCGCCCATCGGATGGGATTCGTTGCCGATGGCGTGGTTGCCTTACCGTCATGCGCTTGGTTCATGTGAATGCCTCCTTGGTTAGTTGCAACATAAACACTGTATCATCCAAAAGCGGCTTTCTGCTTTCCACATCTTGCTGTACTGGGATACAATCAAGGAGATCGTTCGACGTTTAACTCGGAATCCGCATGAAATCCGCATGAGGAGAGGCGACATTCATGAACGAATTCAATAGCGTATACTGCAAAGGCTGCTGGCAGCAGATGAAGATCCCCGTCTTTATACGCAGCCCCCTGTCCCTCCCCTTTCGCATGATCGGCGTCAAGCCCAGCCGTATGCATCCGAATCTGTGTACGATTTGCGAATCGATGTTTACGAAAGTGAAGAAGAACAATCAGATCGATACCCAGGCCACGGTCATGTTCGCCGACTTAAGAGGATATACCGGTCTCTCCGAGCAAGCCGACCCTGCCGCCATCGCCAAATTATTAAATCATTTTTACGATGAATGCGCTCAAGCGATATGGAAGAGAGACGGGATTATCAACAAAATGATTGGCGACGCGGTACTGTCCGTTTTTAACTTCCCTATGGAGCGGCACGACCATGTCCACCGGGCCGTCCTGGCCGCCATAGACATTCAACGGAGATGCAAAGAGGTGCAATCCGAATTTACGTCGCTATCCGGTTCGGACGCTTCGATCAAGATCGGGATCGGCATCCACAGCGGCACCGCGTCGATCGGCGAATTCGGCACGACGTACAAAGATTTTACGATTATCGGATCCGTCGTGAATAAAGCTTCCCGAATCCAAAGCGCTGCCCGAAGCGGGGAAATTTTAATTTCGGAAGAGGCATACCGCGGCATTCAAGACAGCTGCCCGCGGCTGGAGCCGCGCAGCTATCGACTGAAGGGCTTCGACCTTCCTGTCGTCGCTTATGCAGTTCCGCATACCCCTTAGTCCCCTGCCGAAAAGGTCATGAAGCGCCGCCCTTCGGACTAACACCCTAGATGACGACCGTATCGGGCGGAAATCAAAAGAAAACACCCTCGCGGAGGAGGGCGCTTTGGTTTCATTTCCAGATTAACAACTCTCCATCTACTCACGCGGTGCCCCTCGCTCCGCCGCGCATCTCCCCCGCGGGCTGCGCGGCGAGCGAGCGAAGCAGCTCCTCCCCGGAGATCGGCTTGCAGTAATAATAGCCCTGCACCATGTCGCAGGAGAGTGCCGCCAGCTTGTCGGCCTGCTCCTTCGTCTCTACGCCTTCGGCGACGATCTTCATGCCGAGATGATGCGCCAGCTGCACGATCGCGCTCGTCACGTTCTCGTCCTTCTTCGAGGTAAGCAGCGTGTCGACGAAGCTCTTGTCGATCTTGACGATGTCGACCGGCAGGTCCTTCAAGTACGTCAGCGAGGAATAGCCGGTGCCGAAGTCGTCGAGCAGCACCGGAATGCGCATGTCCCGAAGCTGGGCGAGCTTGCGGCGGCCCGCCTCGAACGATTCCATCGTCGCCGTCTCCGTGATTTCGAGTCCGATCCACGCCGGTTCGACCCCCGTCTCCTCCAGCACGTGCCGAATGTCTTGAACGAAGCCGGGATGCGCGAGATGGACGGCGGACAGGTTGACGGTCACGCGAATCCCGTTCGCGGCGGATCGGTTCAGCCGCGCGGCGAATTCGAACGCGCGGCGCAGGACCCACTTTTCGATGGCGACGATCTGCCCCGTCTTCTCCGCGGAGCGGATGATGTCGACGACGGGAAACTCGGACATCTCCGGCGACGTGCAGCGAAGCAGCGTCTCGACGCTGACGACGCGCCCGGTCCGCAGCTCGTAGATCGGTTGAAAGACGAGCGTAAACCATCCCCGCCGCAGCGCGTCGCGCGTGCCGCGCTCGAGCTGCGCCTTGCGCTCGACGTCCCGGCGAATGCTCTCGTCGTAGACGGCGTATTGGTGCTTTCCCTTCTCCTTCGCCTTATACATCGCTAGATCGGCGTTCCGCAGCAGCTCGTCCGGCTGCTGTCCATGCTCCGGATAGAACGCGACCCCGATGCTGGCCGTAACGGCGTACGACTTCGTCCCGATGTCGATCGGCCGCTCGAGCGAGGCGATCGCCTGCTTCAGCAGCAGGTCCGGGCATTCGATCGCGCCGAAGTCCTCGAGGACGAACACGAATTCGTCCCCGCCGATGCGCGCGCCGTGGATCGGCGCATGCGGCAGCGAGGCCAGCCGGTTCGCGACGGCCGTCAACACCTGATCGCCGGCTTCATGGCCGAGCGTATCGTTGATCGTCTTGAAGTCGTCGAGATCGATATAGACGACGGCGTGATGCGCCTCGGCGCGTTCCCGCACGAGCTGTTCCATCTTCATATGGAGGCTGCGCCGGTTCAGCAACCCGGTGAGCGTATCGGTATAGGCGAGCCGGCGCACCTCGGCCTCCGATTGCTGCAGCGATCGCTCCGATTGCCGAAGCTCCTCGAATTGCGCGCGCAGCCGTTCCTCCTGCAGCTGCAGCGTGCGATTCGCCTCGCTCAGCCGCGCGTCGCGCTGCCGGATGCCGTCGATCATCCGATTGAAGCCGGAGGCCAACGTGCGCGTCTCCTCGTATTGCGCCATCGCCGCATGCACCGCATAATCGCCCCGCTCCGCCCGGCGCATCAGACCGAGGAATTGCTCCAGCCACGAGAAGGCGCGATGCAGCAGCAGATACGCCGCCCCGCCGAAGACGGAGAGCGACAACAAGCCGGTCAAGAAGACGGGCAGCAGCGTCGACCACAGCTGTTCGTTCATCCGCTGCACGCTGATCGCCGTCGCGACGAGCATGCCGTTCTCGTCGATGCGCTTCAGCTTGACGAGGTACGGCTCCCCATGAATCGACGCCTCGACATGCCGGCTTCGCGTCGCATCCGTCATGGCCCCCAGTCGGCCTTCGAACAGCTTCTCCCCTAACCAATACCCGTTCGTATTCGAGAGCACTTCGCCCTTATCGTTCATCAACATCACGACTCCGTAGTCCCCGATCGCGGACTGACCGACGAGCCGGCTCATCTCCGACAGATCGAAGTCGATCGCCGCGACGCCCTTGAAGACGGCCATATTGGAGCGCACCGCCTGCGACGCCGTCACGACGATGCGTTGATCGAAATAATCCAGATACGGATTCGACCAAGCGATGTCGCCGTTATGGGCGATCGCTCCCCGGTACCAGTCCTGCGCCCCCGGAACGAAGCTCCTCGGCGCCTCGACGGCCGGCTCCTGGAAGTAAGCGCCGTCCGCGAGCGCAAGCTTGAACGATTTGCTTTTCGAAAACAAGTTATGCCCCTGCTCCACGATCCGAAGCACTTCCTCCCGGCTCGGCGCCGTTCGGTCGTCGATCAGCTCCTCGGAACGTGTGACGCGAACCAAGAACCGTTCCGCCTGCTCGATCAGATCCTCGTATTCCTGATGGGATAAGTTCAGCACGATCTCCGACTGCTGGACGTAGGTGCGTTCCAAGGTCGTTCTTGCATTCTGGTAGGAGAAATATCCCCACACCGCGATCGTTACCGCGAACGCCAGCATCATGAACGCCGTCGCCAGCGTCTTTAAGCTCGTCCATTTCAAGACAGGTCCCCCTCGTTCCGAGGCGCATTAGTTGTTTAAGAAGTTGTCGAGGACGTACTGCTTGCCCAATATCGTGGAGATATTCTGAATGTGCGTATACAAGGAATCCTCGAACGTCACGAACTGCTCGATCCGATCGTCGAACGACTTCATCGCGTCCGGGTCCTTCTCGTGCACGGCGGTCATCGCTTGTCGGAACGCGGACTTCAGGTCGTCGTCCAAGTCCTTCCTGGCGGCGAAGGGCGAGCCCGGCAGCCGCTCGGACCGCCACAGCACCCGGACCTCGGAAGGCTGCACCTTCTCCGAAGCGATCCACTTCTGCAGCGTCAAGTCCTCCAGCACGCCCGCATCGACGTCGCCTTCCATCACGTCTTCCAGTACGTCGTCATGCGTTCCCGAGAACGTCACGCTGCGGAAATGCCCTTCGTATTCGATGCCCCGGCTCTTGAACAAGGCATACGGAATCACGAATCCGGAGGTCGATCCACGGTCGACGAAGGCGAAGTCGGCGTCCGCCAAATCCTCGAACGTCGTCAACCCGGAATCGGCTCTCGTCACGATGACGGAATGATAAAAGAGACCGGACTCTTCCCGCCGCTGTATGACCATCGGCTCCAGCTCGAGCTCGGATTGCGCCGCGATGTACGAGAAAGCGCCGAACCATCCGATATCGACGCGCCTCGACTTCATTCGATCGATAAGACCGGCGTAATTCTCCGTCACGATCGTGTCCACGGGTCGCCGGAGCTCCCGCTCGAGATATGCTTCTATCGGAGCGAACCGCTCGATCATCGCCGTCGGATCGCTCGAGGGGATCAGTCCGACGGTCAGCGGCTCCTTTTCGTCGGAGCATCCAAGGGTAAGAGCCAGGGCGGCTGCCAGCGCCAGCGTTGCATACATCCGTATCATCCGTTGTTCTCCCTGTTGCGTTCGCTAGGTAGGAATCGATAATGAAAAGTATACAACAGGATTCGACAAACGAATTGTTAATTAATTATGAAGCTGTCAACCCCCCCGCCCTCTTCGGAAAAGGAAAACGCCGCCCCCGGGGAGCGACGTTCCTCTTGCGTGATACGGTTACGCGTTGGCGACGCGCCGATTCGACGACCATTGGTAAACGATCGCGGAAATCCAAAGGAGGAACACCGCGATATAAATCGGAACCGTCCATTCGCTCGGAACGAAATCCACCGATTGGAGCAGCGTGTTCAGGTTGGTCAAAATAATGAAGCCGCCGGCGGTTACGCCCATATATTGCGTCGGGACGATCTTCACCAGGTACGCCGCGAGCGGAGCGGCGAACACGCCGCCGAGGACGAACGCAAGCACCCAGAACAAGTTGAACGCCTCCCAGCCGAGGAAGAGCGCGAAGCCGAGCGTCGCCGCCACCGCGATCGCGAACTCGCTCGTCGCCACGGTGCCGACGACTTTGCGCGGCGTCGCGCCCCGCTTCGCGAGCAGCGCGGGCGTCGTGATCGGCCCCCAGCCGCCGCCGCCGACGGCGTCGAAGAAGCCGCCGACGACCGCGAGCGGGACGACGAACCTTCGCGAATAGGCAGGCTGCTGTTGCGACTCGTCTTGACGCCGCTTCGATTGAAGCAAAAATCGGAATAAGATATACGCTCCGAGCAGCGTCAAGAACGCCGCGACGAACGGCTTCAGCAGATGCCCCGGCAAGGAGCTGAGGAACGCCGCGCCGACGAACGCCGAGATCGCTCCGGGAATGAGCAGCCGCCATGCGAGCCCCCGATCTACGTTCTTAAAGTACAGATGCGAGGCGCCGGACGCCGCCGTCGTTCCGACCTCCGCCAGGTGAATCGACGCCGACACGACCGCGGGCGCGACGCCGAACATCAGCAGCAGCGACCCCGACGTCGCCCCGAAGCCCATCCCGAGCGAGCCGTCGACGAGCTGCGCGAAGAACCCGACGAGACTGAACATAACCAACCTTCTCATGCCGAAATCACCCTGCCTTTAATTCCCACTGTTCTTCTATGGTTTATTCATCGGGCAGGGCGCCGGTTCGCCTAGATCGACCGGTTTCGACTTATTTCGGTTTCGGAGGAAAGCAGGGGCAAGCGCCTAGTACCATGGCTCGCCCGGGTTCGTCTCGCGCTTCATCGTCCGCGAACTTCCGTCGGAAATAGCAGAATCGTTGCCGCTTCGGCGGTCTATTTTACCGCTGTTCCGTTTCCGTATAGATTTGGAACGTCACGCCGAATTTGTCCGTCACATCGCCGAACCCGGGGCTGAACGACTCCTCGTTGAACGGCAGGTTCACGTTCCCGCCTTCGCTCAGCGCGTCGAAGATGCGCCTCGATTGCGCGATGTCCTTCGTCGTAATGCAGATCGTGACTCGCTTGCCGCCGGCCGGAGCCGCGCCGCCGGGCGAATCCGAGAACATCAGCTCCGATGCGCCGACGCGCAGCTTGGCATGCGCCACCAAGTCCTTCATCTCGTCCGTGAACGTGTTCGGCATGTCCGGCATGTCGCCGTACGTCGAGAGGAACAGCACCTCCGCGCCGATCGCTTGCTCATAGAACCGAATAGCCTCCTTGGTCCTTCCTTCCAGCGTAATGTAAGGGGTCAGTGTAACAGTCATCGATCGTTCCTCCTAAGGGTTTGTGGGATCGTCCGTGAGGACTTCACTGGTTAAGACGAACGGAGCATCGCGAAATCATCGGTGCGCGGGCAATTTTTTTCGCTCGTAACAGAAGCCAGGCGTCCGACGGGACGCGAGGTCGCCTGTTCCCAGTCAGCGTATTGACGATCCCGCATCGGCAAGAATTACGTTGAATACGTAAATTCAAACTCTTATAGCCTGATTTGTTTAGCGGATTTCGGCAACGAGTCGGGTCAATTCATTCAAACGATCGTTCAGATTGGGGTCCGGGATGGCGGTCCAAGGGCCGATCAGATCGGGTCGGCGCCGTGAAACATGTACGCTGAAGGCAGCGATCTGGTCGCGAACGTTTTCCGCCATGCTGACCTTCTCGCCGACCGCAGTTCGAGCCGTAGCACAGTTCAATACGTTCCTGCAGCCAGATCGGAGCCAGGCTGCCCCGCTGCAGGGCTGTGGCTGTGTCGGCGCCGGCGACGGCGGCAATACGAGCGGCGAGAGGTTCCTGTCCATACTGCTGCGCCATTCGCTCGAAACGGGTCCATTCTCTGCCCAAAGAGCCCAGTCGTTGGCCCCATCGTTCGATCAGGATCATTCGCAGCGCGCGAGCGGACTCGCGCATAAGCATGTCGCCTCCGCGGGATCGTCCGCTTGCGTATGAATCGCCTTCGTCATGGCATCTATGGCCTGACGCTCCCAAGCGGCGACGATTCGCGCCCCGGGTAAGAACCAACCAACAGCGCGAACACAAGAAAAGCGATCCAACTTCGTTTTTGAAGAACGTTCATTTTTACCTCCTGGATGCAAATCAGTAGTATTTTTCCCTCCGCACGCAGTGACCCATGATTTCCCACCCCGCATTTTAACATTGGGTTCTGATAGAATTATGCAAGTTGTCTACCCCAGCGCTGTATGCGGCCGGAACCTTTCCTTCGTGTTCATGCTCTAATAAGTAGGACGAATGAGAGGAGGACCCGTTCTGGAGGACGAACAAGGGGTGCGTCAAGCGCAAGCCGGATCGAAAGAAGCATTCGCCGCACTGATCCGGCAATACGAATTGGCCATGTATCGCGTCGCCCGAGGGATGCTGCGCTCCGACGAGGATGCCGCGGATGCGATCCAAGACGCGGTCGTGTCCGCCTACCAATCGCTGCACCAATTGAGGGAACCGCGATTTTTCCGAACCTGGCTCATTCGGATATTGATCAACCAATGTAAAGCGATGCTTCGTCGACAATCCCGCACCGTATATCTGGATACGTTGCCGGAGGCGGTCGCGCCTCACGTCTCGATCGACGAATCTCTGGACATGGAAGCATCCATAAACCGATTGCACGTGGAGCATAAAGAGGTCATTGTATTGTTTTACTTCGCCGATTGGTCGTTGAAGGAGATCGCCGATGCCTTACAAGTATCGGAAGGCACCGTTAAATCCAGGTTGAACCGGGCAAGAGCCAAGCTCGCTTCGATGCGAGGACCGGCTAGTAAAGGAGAGGATCGACGATGAAGGAGACATCCATGGATCGACGACTGCGTCGGCATCTATCTGAGCAACGGGAGGAAGTGCCTGCCGTCGTGCGTCGCGGCATCGACGATGCGCTTGCACGATTGGAGCCCGCGTATTCGGTACCGAGGAGGAAGCGCCGCAGCATCCGCCGGCTGGCAGCGGCAATCGCATTAACGGCAAGTATCGGAGGGGTTGCGATCTGGCATGCGGCGCCGACGAGCTTGGCTTATGCGATACTCCCATGGATCGAGTCCATCTTCGCCCAATTCGGGGACGACGGCCTTCGCGAGCCGAACGCCGCTTCCGACAAGCCGGAATTCGTCACGGAGCGATCGGATCGGGGATATGCGCTTCGCATTCGCGAGACGATGTTCGACGGCATGCGTCTATCGTTCAGTTACTCGATTGAACGCGAGGACGGCATTCCGACAGGAGAACTCGTCATCCCCGATTTTCAGACCGGCGAAGCGTTCGGCGAGTTGGGAGTCCAGGCGATGAAATTCGACTCCGGGAGGACCGTCGGCGACGACGGCGTCGGCATCGTCACGTACTTCGTCTCGGAGGGACTGCCCGAATCGTTCGAACTGCCTCTGTCCGTTCGGCAGCTGGGCGTCCACGAGGGCGCCGGCGTTCCGTACCGAATCGTCTCCGGCGATTGGGATCTAACCGCCGCGTTCCGGCGGGAGGGGGACGTTCAATCGCGGCAGTGGGAGCCGTCGCTCCTTCATGACGCCGAGGATATCCGAATCGAACTCCTAAGCGTTAGGTTGTCCGAATCCGCGACCCATTGGAGATTCCGGCTCACGCAACCGTTGAACGAGTCGCCGTTCGAAGCGGACCGAACCGAGGTTCGATATCGCTTCCGCTTCCGGCAAGCGGCGGACAACGATCTGGCAGTCATCGGCTCTTCTACGATCTCTGGACGGGAAATGCGTACGAACGAGACCGAAACGACGATGTACGATCTATTTACGGAGCCTGCCGAAGCAACCCGACTCGTTCAGTTCATTCCGGTTCGACATACGTATGTTCTTGAAGGCGGCAAGGTCGTCGACTCCAGCGAACGGGAATTCCCCCCGCTTGAGGTTGATTTATCGAAGTAATGCCGCAAGGATACAAGTCAAACCTGCTTTTAAACAATGGTCCCTCCTGCTTTTCTGCAGCGAGGACCATTTTTTTCTAAGATAGAGACCTCCGTTGCTTTACATGTTCCTTTCTTAGTGTTCAAACGGATTAATGGAAAGTATGCCTGACATCGATTGAGTTGCACGATATGCCGATCTCATGGAAAGCGAGCTTTCCATGAGGAGGGTAACCGCATTGAACAACCGTTTAGAAGAACTCCGCAAGCAACGCGGAATTAAGCAAGAAGAATTAGCAGCGGCTCTAGAAGTGTCGAGGCAAACGATCGGTTCGCTGGAAAACGGACGTTATAACCCATCGATCCTTTTAGCATTCAAAATTGCTCGTTTTTTCGGTATGAGTATCGAAGAAATTTTTATCTATGAGGAGGAGGATAAAGTATGAAAAAATCGATTTCGTCTTATTTCATTACCGTTCTAGGCGTGGGACTATTTGCGATTGGTCTGTATTTCATTAAAACCATTGAAGATCCCCAAGGTTTGCTGCGAGGGTTGCCTTATATCTGTGTAGGGCTTGGCTGCGGTATTTTCGGTCACGGGATGGGAGAAATCATCGTCCGAAACGCTAAGAAGAATAATCCCGCCGCATCGAAGCAATTGGAAATTGAAATGAAAGATGAACGAAACTTGGCAATCGCTAATCGGGCAAAAGCAAAAGCATATGACATGATGGTTTTTGTACTTGGAGCCTTAATTACAGCATTGGCCATATAATACGCTGAACTGGAATACGACACTGTCTGTTCGTCGCAGCCCCATCCATCGGCAAGGTGGACGGGGCTTTTTCATGATTTAGACACACTTTAGATACGCCCGCGTCAGTCGACGCTTTTCAACGATTCGATCATATTGATGTTGGCGACCTTCCTCCAAAGCAGTAAGCTGGACAAAATCGTGAGCAGGAATATAAGGATCACGGACGCCGCCATCATGATCGCATTCAATTCATCCGGGATTTGTTGATGGGAACTAGACAACGCCGTTACAATCATCGAAAACATATACCCGCTGATCGGCAAAGCGACAATCACCGCAAACGAGGTTAAGATGATGTTTTCAAAAAAGATCAGCTTGACGATGTTGCTTTTTCGATAACCCAACACCTTAAGCGTCGCAAGCTCGCGATTCCGATCGTAGATGTTAATGGAAGAGATCGTGTAGATCGCCCCGAAGGAGAGGATGACGGAGCTGACGATAAACATGATAAAGATGAAACTGTTTTGTTTGACGATATATTGAGCCGTCTTTTTCAGATCATCCTTATCCGAAATCATATCTACCCGCGGATCTCGTTCAAAAAAATCGCGTATGCCTGCAACCCCGCCGGAGCGATTCGCCTCGACGAACAGCGAAGTCGGGGCATTGTCGATGCCGAAGCTCCGCAAATAAGCCGGCGTGCCGTACAACGACGGATTCGAATACTGCGTCGAGATGTCTGCCACCTTCATCGTCGCCGTCTTGCGATTCAGCTCCGGCGCGGCGAACGTAATTTCGATGGTATCCCCTTCCTGAATGCGATACTTGTCGGCGTAAGACTTGGGTACCAGCAAGCCATCTTCCTCCAGCGAAATCCGTTCCTCGTTTTCGTCGAAGAAATGAATGAGATGGTTATCTTTATCCGTAACGACCAACGTGGCCTTTTCCTTTTGATCTTGCTTCGACAATGCAACCGGATACGTCGATACAGCATAGCTGCTCTTTATTCCGGGAGGTAATTTTACGGTATCCGCGGTTGTTCCGACCTTGTAATCGATTCTTACGTCGTATCGATACACCTCTTCGATTTGATCCGCTACTTTTAACAAGGACGTTTGCGTGCCGAAAGCCGTGATCAATAACGCGGTGCTTACCGTTACGCCGATCGAGCTTGCCAGCGCTTTTTGTTTATTTAAAAATAAGTTTCTCAAAATAAGCTTATATGTGTACGGAATACGACTCCACAAGAATGGAACGTTTTCGATAAATATCTTTTTTATCTTCTTTTGCGATTTGGGACGCATGGCCTGCGCTACAGATTCTTTGATAACGCTTCTGCAACTCAGGTAACTGGAGACCATGCCGAATACGCTGGAGAACAAGATGGGAAGAAGGATCGTATACAAAGAAAGGGAAAAGGTAATGCCGGGCAGCGCGTAAGATCGAGCGTTCGATGCAGATACGAAGGGGACGAATACAAGATCGGCAACGACATAACCAAGGATCGAGCCGACGACGCTTGCCAGCACCGGATATCCCATGTAATGAAGCATGATGGTTCCTTCTCTCACGCCCAATGCTTTCATAATTCCGACTTGCTTCCTCTGGGAATCGACCATCCTCGACATCGCCAGAAACAGAATCATCGCTTCGATCGCGAAGAAGACGAAAGGGATGACCTTACTCATTAAAGCGTTGTTATAAATCGTCTCATTGATCTTTGAATAACTGAATGTCCGTTCTTTGCTGATCTGGCTGACGTAAGAGAGCCCGTGTTGCTTGGACCGTTCTTCGAGGGACGCCCCTACTCGGTCGATATCGTAACCTTCCTTCGCGTCGACCATGATTTCATTGTAGTAAAGGCCGCCGAGAATGTCCGGAATCGCGCTTTCGGCCATATAAGCAAACCCGTAGGCTTTATGGTCTTGGATGTCGTTCTTTTTCGCATATTCAACATTTTCGCATAAGCCGGAGACCGCAAACGTTACTTCCTTCCCATCGGCATCGATGCGGATTCGATCCCCGACATGAATGTCATGTTCTTTCGCATAATGAGAATCCAATAGGATTTCATCCTTACCAGACGGGAGATTGCCCTCGATCAGGGTCGGCGTATTGATTTCGTTGCGTGCCGGAATCGAATGAACGGTCAATGACGCCTTCCCCTCTTCGAAGGCTTGCGTCGCGGCGAACGTATATCGCCCTTCTATTTTCGTTACCCCTTCTACCTCGCTTAACCCGGCTATATCGGATGTAGAAATCCGATCGTAATACACATATAAATCGCTTAATCGATGCTCCTGAAAGTACCTCGCCGTATAAGCGCTTAGGTTATCGCTGTACGTGACCAATCCCGCGTGGAAGAAGGCGCCGACCGCGATCACCAAGACGAAAGCGATAAATTGACCGTAGGATTGTCTAATGTCTCTGACCGACTTCAAGAGTAGTTTCATATCACCATTCGATCCCTTCGACGCTTTCTTTTTTGTTATTCCGGGTTACGCTTTCGATCCTTCCGCTCTTCACCTTAATCACTTGATCCGCCATGGGAGCGATCGCGGAATTATGGGTGACCAACACGACGCACTTGTTCGTATCTCGGTTCAAATCTTGAAGAAGCTTCAAGACGGACTTGCCCGTGACATAATCCAAGGCGCCGGTCGGTTCGTCGCATAATAAGAGTAAGGGATTTTTCGCGATTGCTCTGGCGATGGCCACTCGCTGCTGCTCTCCTCCGGAAAGCTGGGAAGGAAAATTTCGGGCCCGGTTCGTTAATCCGACTTGGCGCAAAACATGCTTGGCGTCCAGGTGGTCTTTGCATACCTCCGTGGCAAACTCGACGTTTTCTAGAGCGTTCAGGTTCGGTATTAAGTTATAGAATTGAAAGACAAAGCCGACCTTCTCGCCGCGATATCTCGTCAATTGCTTCTCCGTCAAAGCTGTGATCTCTTGGCCGCCTACAACCACTTGACCGGAAGTCGCCGTATCCATGCCGCCGAGGATATTCAGAATCGTACTCTTCCCGGCGCCGCTCGCGCCCAAGATGACGACGAACTCCCCTTCCGCAATGGAAAAGTCAACGCCGTCCAGCGCCTTGATCGGCACGTCCCCTATCTTGTATTCTTTCTTTACGTTTTTGAATTCGATTAACGTCCTCACGCTTCCCTCTCCTCGCATCGTATAAACTTCCAGAATATTCCCTTACTGGTTCAGGTTGATTATACGTGGGCCGTGGAAGAAGAACGACCTTCTGCGGACCAATCCCCGACTGGACCGAAGTCGGACTTAAGGTTCGACGCGGGGTGAAAAAAAGCTTGCAGGTGACGTAACGTCACCCGATATACTAGGGTTGAATCATTTTCTATCACGTTCCGAAAGGAAGATCGCTTCTGGTCCAAGGAGACTATCTCACCACGGGCGAGCTCGCCAAACGTACGGGCCTTACCCTAAGAACACTAAGATATTACGATCATATCGGACTCCTGTCGCCGAATGAGCATCGCCCCGGCGCCGCGCGGAAATACTCGATTCGCGACGTAGAACGCCTGCAACGGATCCAAACCTTGAAATACGTGGGACTTTCGCTGGAAGAGATTCAAGATATTTTAGAGGCGGAGCCTCTTTCGGAAGAGGGCGTACGGCGTTCTTTGGAAGCGCAGTTGGACGTATTGCAGCGGAAGATCGCGCATACGGAACATATCGTGCACGCGATTCGAAAGACGCTGGGAACGTTGGGGGACGGGCCGAGCTGGGAGCGTTTCGAAGAACTGATTCGGGCAGCACAGCAACAAGAAGATTGGGCGGAGCAATACCGGACGTCGACCCGCCTGCAAACCCGCATCCATCTGTACGACAAGTTCGGCGCGAATCCGCAAGGCTGGCATCGTTGGTTATTCGAGCAGCTCGAGCCGGCGCCGGATGCCCGCATCCTCGAGGTCGGCTGCGGCGACGGAACGTTCTGGCAGCGGAACGCCGACCGTATTCCCGAGGGCTGGCGCGTGACGCTTACCGACCTTTCGAACGGAATGGTGGAGGAAGCTCGCTCCCGATTATGCCGCGCCCCTTCGCCTTTCGTATGCTTACAAGCCGACGTCCATCGGCTCCCCTTCCACGAGGAGCAATTCGACC